>NZ_CP040297.1:5780000-6108367 GCF_013393945.1 Nostoc sp. TCL26-01 | reverse complement strand
ACAGCCGCAAAACAGCGTCAACAAATGCAAGCGGCATTCCAGCAATTAGCGATCGCCGGAGTGTTACTATTTTTTTCTGGCATAGGGCATTTGGGCAACTTTGACAACCCCATCTTCATGGGATTAAACAATATCTGGTTTCATTGTGGACTAGCAACAGTCGCTTTACTAATTCCTGGTCGGCCAATTTTTGTGGATGGTTGGCTAGGCTGGCGGCGGAATGCCCCTAACATGAATACTTTGGTGGGGTTAGGAACTTTAACAGCCTACACCGCTAGTGTGATAGCACTGCTATTTCCCCAAATGGGTTGGGAGTGCTTTTTTGATGAACCAGTCATGATGCTGGGCTTTATTATTTTAGGCAGAACTCTAGAGCAACAAGCCAGAGGCAAGGCAGCCGCAGCATTTAGGCAACTACTAGCACTACAACCACAAACAGCCAGATTAATTGCCAACCCAGAGCCAGAGCATATAGGATTGGGTGTAAATTCTGTAGATATCCCGGCTGAACAGGTCAGGGTGGGAGAATGGTTGCAAGTATTGCCAGGTGATAAAGTCCCTGTGGATGGCGAGGTAGGTTTTGGTCAAACAACGGTGGATGAGTCGATGCTGACTGGGGAAGCAGTACCAGTCCTCAAGCAACCAGGCGATACAGTCACAGCCGGGACAATCAACCAATCAGGAGCGATCGCTATCCAAGCAACTCGCACTGGCGCTGATACTACCCTAGCTCACATTGTCGCTCTAGTAGAAGCAGCCCAAACTCGCAAAGCCCCAGTCCAAAAATTAGCAGATACGGTAGCTGGTTACTTTACTTACGGCGTACTCACAGCATCTGTACTTACATTCATTTTCTGGTACTTTTTCGGCACGCACATCTGGCCTGATGTTGCCTTCTCAAGTAGTGGCATGGAAATGATGGGTCATGTCGCCCATAATACTCCCCACTCCCCACTTTTAATTAGTTTAAAACTAGCGATCGCTGTTATGGTTGTCGCTTGTCCCTGTGCTTTAGGACTCGCTACACCCACAGCCATTCTTGTTGGCACTGGCATCGGTGCAGAAAGAGGTTTATTAATCAAAGGTGGCGATGTCCTAGAAACAGTACATCAACTCAACACCGTAGTTTTTGATAAAACAGGCACACTCACCACAGGTAATCCCACTGTGACTGATTGCTTAGTGATCGAGGAAATCTCCTCCCCTCACTCCCTCACTCCCTCACTCCCTCACTCCCTCACTCAGCACGGGCTAAACGCCCCGCTTCCGCTAACAGCACTCAGCACTCAGCACTCCCTCCTCCAACTCGCCGCCGCAGTGGAAACAGGTACTTATCACCCCCTAGCCAAAGCCATTAAACAAGCAGCACAACAGCAACAGTTAGAGATTCCAGAGGCTGTAGACTTTCATACTGAACCGGGTATGGGTGTTTCGGCTGTAGTGGCAGGTCAAACAATCCTACTGGGAAATTGGGATTGGTTGAGTTGGCATGGTGTGAGTGTGAGTGAAATTGCCAAACAGCAAGCGTATCAGCTAGCAATAGCAGGTAAAACCGTTGTTGGGGTGGCAATTGGCAATAATTTAGTCGGCATCATTGGCGTACAAGATACCCCCAGAACCGATGCTCAAGCTACAGTAGAACAATTGCAGCATATGGGTTTGCGGGTAATGCTATTAAGTGGCGATCGCCCAGAAGCAGCTAACGCCATAGCACAACAACTCGGCATAAATGGCGCTAATGTGATAGCGGGTGTGCCTCCAGCCAAAAAAGCCGCCGTCATTCAGCAACTACAAGCAAATTCTGCTGGTAAAATTGCTATGGTGGGGGACGGAATTAACGATGCTCCCGCCCTATCGCAAGCTGATGTAGGCATTGCTTTATATTCTGGTACAGATGTAGCAATGGAAACAGCACAAATCGTCCTCATGAGCGATCGCATCAGTGATGTAGTGGGATCAATTCAGCTAAGTCGCGCCACCTTCAACAAAATCCGCCAGAATTTATTTTGGGCTTTCGCCTACAATACCATAGGTATTCCCCTAGCCGCCGGTGTATTATTACCCAGTTTCGGCTTTGTTCTCAGTCCCTCTGGTGCAGCCGCGTTAATGGCATTTAGTTCTGTTAGCGTAGTTACTAACTCCATCCTCTTACGGCAATTTAACAGGGGATAGGGGACAGGGGACAGGGGATAGGGGACAGGGGATAGGGGGAGTGAGGGAGTGAGTGCTGAGTGCTGAGTTTTGACTATTGACTATTGACTAATGACTATTGACCAAACTTCAACCGATTGTGGCCAAGACTTATCAATGACAGCAGAAATTCATGAAAGCCATCTATTAATTCTTGAAGACGATCAAGGTCGCAAAGAATTTACCCTAGAGAAACCACTCTATTCTATTGGTAGGGACAAAGAGTCTCATATTCGTCTAGTATCTCAATTTGTCTCTCGTCGTCATGCTACATTAGTGCGATTGCCAAAAGAGCATGATAATCGCAGCTATTATTACCGAATAGTAGATGGTGATGGGAAAGGCAAGCCCAGTTCTAATGGTTTAATGATTAATGGACGAAAAACACCAGCCCACGATTTAAAAAATGAAGACGAAATTGTTTTTGGGCCTAAAGTGCGTGCCATTTACTATCTGTTAAAGAATAGTCAACGTTCTGGGCAAACAGATGCTAGTGAGTATGACATCACACTCATAAATCCTGGGATGACGGACGATATGGAGGAACTGTAGAAGGTAATAGGTAATAGGTAATAGGTAATAGGTAATAGGTAATAGGCAATAGATAATAGGTAATTGCCTTGCTTTACTAGCCAGCAAGACTTTCAATCAGATGCCAATGACGACTTCTTTCAATCTCCTGTTTGACAAATTCAAACATCTGTCGGCAGTGATTATCAACTTGGAGAGGTAACTCTTCATTTTTAATCACAATACTCATCCGACTTTCTGTTTCCGTAGCCATTGATTTATCAATCAGTGCTTCTACAGTGACTATTTTAGAAAAAGACACATTGCCACGAATCTCACGAGCCAAAATATAATCGGGTGTGTAGTATTGAATCTCCAAATCACAATCCTGTAGTAGTTCTATCAGTAATGGCTGGAGATAATTGATACTAGTAGAAATCACAAATGAACAGGTATAGCGACCCATATAGCCCCACGCCCAATACAACACTCCGTCCATCCTATAATATCGAAGTAACCAAACGGCAAGTTGTTACAGATTCCCTTAATAAAGGTATAGCTGGGGACAAACAAGCAAAGGGGAGTCTCAAAACGGTAGGGGCGGGTTCATGAGATATTCGTGAATGATTGAGGCATATTTGTGAACCCGCCCCTACAGCCTCTGGACTGAGGTTTGATAAATTTCGTGAGAAATTCGGGTTATGAGTTAATACCAACTGCTAAAAGTAGAAATGAATTCTCTTTACTGTAAATTTGCAAAATCTACAAGGGAACACTGAAACAAGTATTTCATTTCCCGGAAACTCTATGACAATCAACGACTATGAAACTGCTAACTGCTCAGAATCACAAGAGTGTCACCAGCAGTTACAGCTGACGGTGCAATACCAGAAAATTTTAGCAAGGATTCTCGCTAAGATTCGCGCTTCGATCAACTTAGAATCTTTGTGTGCGACTTCTTGTCAAGATATTTGTCGGCAATTGCAGATTGAGCGAGTGGGAATTTATCGATTTAATGCTGATTGGAGTGGTAGTTTCATTAATCGTTTTGGTTTTACTGAGTCGCCTTGGAATACATTACCTGCTTTTGGGCAAGATTTAGTGTGGCAAGATTCTCATTTGCAAGAAACTCAAGGCGGACGATATCGCAACAATGAACCGTTTGCCGTGGCTGATATTTACAATGCTGGACACGCGCGTTGTCATATTGAAGTATTGGAACAGTTCCAAATTCGAGCTTATGCGATCGCCCCAATTTTTGTGGGGACAAAACTATGGGGTTTGCTGGCTGGCTATCAACATTCTTCACCTCGACAATGGTATGCTCACGAAGTTGAATTTTTAGCACAAGCTGCTAGTTATCTTGGTGTGGCTATGCAGCAGACACAAATCTTAGAACAAAGTCAGCACAGCACAGCAGAATTGCAAGATGCGATCGCTCGGCAACGTAGCTTAATGGAAGTGGTAGGAAATATTCGCTCGTCTGTCAATACGGAAATTATTCTCGATACTGCTTGTCAAGAAGTGTGTAAACTTCTCAAATTAGAACGGGCGGCAATTTACCGCTTCCATGAAGACTGGAGTGGTGAATTTGTCAGTCATTTTGGCATGGTAGAGGCACAATGGCATAGAATCAACCCTTTTGGTAAAAATTTGGTTTGGGAAGATACTCACCTGCAAGAAACTAAAGGTGGGCGCTACCGCAATAATGAAAGTTTTGCAGTTAATGACATCTACCAAGCTGGACACTCACGCTGTCACCTCGATATTTTAGAGCAATTTAAGATCCGCGCCTATGTTTTAGCACCGATTTTCATCGGACCAAAACTATGGGGCTTGATAGCTGCGTATCAACATTCCGGCTCGCGCCAATGGGCAAATTATGAAGTTGAGTTTCTGGGACAGGTAGGAGCGCAGTTAGGAGTAGCCATTCAACAAGCCGAGAATTTAGCTCAGTCGAAACAACAAGCAGTGGCTTTAAAAGATGCGATCGCTAGACAACGAGCGCTAACAGAAGTCGTCGGGAAAATTCGCTCCTCGTTAGATATTGATTTGATTCTCAAAACCACTTGCCAAGAAGTGTGTAAAATGCTGAAAGTTGAGCGAGTTGGTGTTTATCGCTTTAACCCAGACTGGAGTGGTGAATTTGTCAGTCATTTTGGCATGGTAGAGGCACAGTGGGACAGTATCAATCCTTTTGGCAAAAATCTCGTTTGGGAAGATACTCACCTGCAAGAAACCAAAGGTGGGCGCTATCGCAATAATGAAAGTTTTGCTGTTAATGACATCTATCAAGCTGGACATTCACGCTGTCACCGCGATATTTTAGAGCAATTCCGCATTCGTGCTTATGCCTTGACTCCCATTTTTGTGGGACGAAACCTCTGGGGATTGCTAGCTGCCTATCAACATTCTGCACCGCGTCAGTGGGATAGTGTGGAGGTAGAATTTTTAGGACAGGTTGCCAGTCAACTGGGAGTAGCGCTGCAAAGTTCGGAAATGATGACTCAAATCCAAACTCGTGCTGATGAACTACATAAATCGGCTGAACAACGGCGGATTTTATTTGATTTAGTCGTCAAAATTCGGGAATCTCTGGACTTAGAGACGATATTTAAAACTACAGTACAGGAAGTCAGGCGATCGCTACAAGCAGATCGAGTCGGGGTTTTCCGCTTTGATCCTCATGTTGGTTTTTGCAGTGGGGAATTTATCGCTGAGGATGTGTTACCCAAATTCGATTCAGCCCTGGCTGTGAAGGTGCAGGACTATTGTTTTGGCGATCAGTACGCACCCCAATATCGTCAAGGAACCGTGCAAGTTATCTCTGATGTCAATAGCGTCGGCGCTAAAGTACCTCATCCTGAGCTAATTGAGCAATTCCAAATCAAAGCCCAAATTATTGTCCCTTTAATAGAAGGGGATGATCTGTGGGGATTGTTCTGCATTCATCAATGCACTCATACACGCCACTGGGAAGAAGCTGAATTAGAATTTGTAACTCAAGTAGCAGCTCAACTCAGCGTAGCCCTGCGACAAGCTAACTTATTTCAACAGTCGAGTTTGCTGGGACAAACCCGTGAAGAAGCCAATCAACTCGCTCAAGCACTCAACGAGCTGCGTACAGCCCAGATGCAGATTATCCACGCCGAAAAAATGGCTAGTTTGGGGCAATTAGTCGCAGGAGTCGCTCACGAAATTAATAACCCGATTAATTTCATTCACGGCAACTTGGAACACGCCCAGGAATACACACAAGAATTATTGCGTTGTGTAGAACTTTATCAACGTTATCATCCCGATGTTGCCCCAGAACTACAAGAGTTTTTCCAGCAAGCGGAAATAGAATACTTGTTCGATGATTTACCTAAACTATTTCAGTCCATGAAGGTGGGAACTGATCGCATTCGGAATATTGTTACGTCGTTGCGGAACTTCTCTCGTTTAGATGAAGCTGATTTCAAGACAGCAAATATTCATGAAGGTCTTGACAGTACCTTAATGATTTTGCAAAATCGCTTGAAGCCTTCAGCCGATAGTCCTAGCATTCATGTGAAAAAAGATTATGATCCTTTACCTCTGATTGAGTGTTATCCTGGGCAGCTAAATCAAGTTTTTATGAATTTGCTCTCGAATGCGATCGATGCCCTAGAAGAACGAAATGAGCTGTTATCTCCTGAAGCGATCGCTACTAACCCTAGCGAAATTTATATTTCTACTTCCCGACTCAATCAAGATTGGATTGTCATTCGCATCGCTGACAATGGAATCGGTATGAATGAAGAGGTACTTTCTCGATTATTTGATCCGTTTTTCACTACCAAGGTTGTAGGAAAAGGTACAGGGCTAGGACTTTCTATCAGTTATCAAATTATTACAGATAAACACAATGGCAAGATATACTGCCAATCTGAAACCAGCAAAGGTACAGAATTTGTGATTGAGTTACCAATTCATCAGGCGACAGTGAAAAAACTAGTACCTCATCTATAATCAAAAGTCAAAATCATCGTAGGAGCGTACCCTACATTTCTCACAAAACGGTAGGGGCGGGTTCACAAAGGAAGCTTCAATCATTCACGAATATCTCGTTAATCCACCCCTACAGCCTCTGGACTTCGGTTTATAAATTTCGTGAGAAATTGGGCGTATGCCCCTACCAAGGTATCTACTACATTTTATTTGCAAATGCGTATGAGAAATTCTCTTTTATTATTCGGCTTTCGGAATTTTGAATTTTGACTTTTACATTGGTATTACCTGAACTTGACCCTCAACTTAATTGTATTGCAATCAAAAGTATGATCAGGTAATTACCTAATTCGCTTTCCTAGAGATGTGACAAACTATTAATGCTGTTGCGGCCCCTTAGCATCACACTCTTTATTCCAGCATCGTTTTAAGAGTCCAATGCGCCAACTATAGGCAAAACGTCGCGGGTTCAATTCTAAATCCTGGGTAAATAAAGGCTGGTTGAGATACTGCCAGAGAGGAAATTTAATTTTGTGGTGTTTATCAGCCATAAGAGGAGCAAAGTATTATAAAAATGTTATGGCAGTAGTTAGCATTAGGGAAACGAACCGCCAGATACTGATTTTCTAGTTAAAGATGACATGATATACATTCGATTGTCTTGGTGGCAATTGCGGAATTTTACCTAAAGATTTCTACTCAGGGTTGAGGTTACAGGTTACAGGTTATAGGTTACAGGTTACAGGTTATAGGTTATAGGTTACAGGCTAGAGATAAGATAGCTGGAAAATGACCAAGGAAAAACATCTTACTCATGACTCATCACTCATGACTCATCACTCAGCACTCCCCACTCAGCACTCATGACTCATGACTCCCTACTCCTGAGTTCTCATCGCTTGTGCTGCAAGATAGACTTTAGTCCATTCACCCATTACTTGATGGGGTTTGAGTTCTAATTGTTGGGCTACTGCTTCTATAGAATTACCTGCTTTTCGCAAATTTAGTATTTGCCGGCCAAGGGGAGTTATATTTTCATATAGTTGCTGCCATTGGTTTTGTGTCAAGCCTAAGTTATTTTCTTGTAGGGAAATTGCTAACCAGTTATCTACTAATTCTGGTTTACCTTTAAGGGCAAAGACACGGACTGCATGGTAGCTAATTTTTTCTCGCAGTCGATAGACTTCTTTAATTGGTTTATTTAATTTTTTGGCAATTTCATCTTGAGTTTTACCTTGCAAGTAAAGTTTTAACCACTCTACTGCTTCAGTGCCAAGATTTTCTTGCAAATAATCGGCAAATTCTTGTTTGACTGTTTGCCGGAGTGCTTGCTGTTCTTCTAATTGCTGGGCTTCTTGATATTCAGCGATCGCTTGGCTATCTACCAAGTTGATCCGATTGTCGCTATCATCTGTGAGTACTTCTTCTGACACAAGTCTGACTAAATCACCACCGGGTACTTGGGTTAATCCACCACGTTGAGAACGACGGAGATAGTTAACAAAACGAAATACTAACAAAGGCTGATTGCGTACTGGGCGCAAACAATACTCTTCCACTGTAGCGAATAGCAAGGTGTCTTTGAGACGCTTATCCAAGGCTACTTCTGTAATGTAAGCCATCTGTTGCTGGATGTAAGTGTCATTTTGTAGCAGTTCTTGGATTACTTCTTGTAATACATCAATTACAGTGCGTTGGCGATCGCGACTCAGGGCAATCCATGTTTGAATTTTATGGCGTAATGTCACTAAACTGCCTAGCCGCATGATCAGGTTACGATAAGCGCCTTCTCGTCCTACCCCTAAGTAGCGTTGACTTAAAATTTTCCAGCGATATTCCATCGCTTGCTTGGCAATCTCCAGTTCTTTCGAGTTTAGCAGTTCAAAGCGTTGTGTATCACGACCTAACAGCCAGAAAATAATACTTTCCCTTGCCGCTAGATTTTGTTCTGGACACTCCGCAGCTAGCCGCTTGCGCCAAAATTGCGCTAGTTTTTCTGCTTCCGTTACCATAGCGAGATTGCGCTCCTCGAAACCCTGTTTTAAAGTTTGCATCACAACCCCCATTTTTCGCACTTATCTTGTGAGCTAGCAGTTAGTTGCCCGTGAGTCTGTCATCTTGATGAAGACATCTCAGCGATTCCATTGTTATTACGGTTTTATTCGCTAACTTTATGCAGTAATTTCTCGGAACCCTACTTCTATGTTTGATGTCAAGTCCTAGAAAGACTGCATTGCAGGCATTTACAGCAATTCAATCCCAATTAAATTTTTGTAAAGTTATGTGTTGAGAACACAGATAGGTCATTTATCCACAGCTGTGAGAAATGTCCCATTTTTTTCCAGGGGTTGAGAAGAGCTAACATTATCACACCTACACAGAGCAAAGGCAATCCACTTTGGGTCAGACGCTACTGTAGCTCAATAAGTTTCATTCGCGGGATATTTGGGCAGAAATTATGGTTTTATGTACAATTTCTCATCAGTACACTATAAGATTAATTGTATACTCACTCTGCTATCAATAAGTGAAGCATGATATTCATCTGAGGAAACTAGTGCGATCGCCAAAATTTAGCTGACAGTACTACTTGGGTACGTAGTATTCGAGAAGAGGATATGTTAATTTCACATCAAGAGTAACTCCTAACTCGGCACTCTGGACTCAAATCGTGGAACTGTATCTAATTCGTCACGGCATTGCTGAAGAACATCAATCTGGCATTCAAGATGAACTACGTAGCCTGACCAAGGAAGGAAGGCAAAAAACTGAGAAGGTAGCTCATCGCCTTGTCAAGCTGGACTTGCATTTCGATTTAATTGTCACCAGTCCTCTAGTCCGTGCCAAACAAACAGCAGAAATTCTGTTAGCAGCTGGACTCAGTTCTCAAGTAGAAGAATCTAACCACCTAGCACCTAATGGTCATATCGCTAGTTGGCTAGATTATTGGCTAAAACCGAAAAATTTTGCTGAAAATGTTCAACTCGCTTTAGTAGGGCATGAGCCTTGTTTAAGCAATTGGGCAGAAATTCTCCTTTGGGGGGAAGCCAAAGACAGCTTAGTCCTGAAAAAAGCAGGTATGATCGGAGTAAAACTACCAGAAATTGGTTCTCCTGTGGGTCAGAGTCAGATGTTTTTGTTGACACAACCCAGGTACTTGCTATAACAGTTTAGCAACCTTTCTCTAAAGAATTGTTGTTTGATCGGCTACTGTTATGGCGACAATAATTTCTGGTAAGTTAGCTTGATCGGATATTTTACAAAGCAAATGGTGTTGCCATGATGGTGTGCGAATTTAGGCCTGGTTTAGAGGGCATTCCCGCCGCCCAATCGAGTATCAGTTATGTAGATGGGCAAAAGGGAATACTAGAGTATCGTGGCATCCGGATTGAAGAATTAGCAGAAAAAAGTACTTTTCTGGAAACTGCTTATCTCTTAATCTGGGGTGAATTGCCAAATCAGGAGGAATTGAAAGAATTTGAAGAGGAAGTTCGTCTCCATAGGCGGATTAAATACCGCATTCGAGACATGATGAAATGCTTCCCGGAAAGCGGTCATCCGATGGATGCTCTCCAAGCTTCTGCTGCGGCTTTGGGCTTGTTTTATTCCCGGCGGGATTTAACTAATCCTGTCTACATTCGGGATGCCGTGGTGCGCTTAATAGCGACTATTCCCACAATGGTGGCAGCATTCCAGTTAATGCGGAAAGGCAACGACCCGGTAAAACCACGGGATGACTTAGATTATTCCGCCAACTTCTTGTATATGCTCAACGAAAAGGAGCCAGATGCTTTAGCAGCCAAAATCTTTGATGTCTGCTTGATTCTGCATGTGGAACATACCATGAATGCTTCCACCTTCAGTGCTAGGGTGACAGCTTCCACCTTAACTGACCCCTACGCCGTGGTTGCTAGCGCCGTCGGTACTTTGGGCGGCCCCTTGCACGGGGGAGCCAATGAAGAAGTGATTCAGATGTTGGAAGAAATTGGTTCTGTGGCAAATGTCCGTCCTTACGTCGAGGAAAGGCTGCTACGCAAAGAGAAGCTCATGGGCTTTGGACATCGTGTTTACAAGGTGAAAGACCCACGAGCGACAATTTTGCAACATCTGGCAGAACAGTTATTTGACAAGTTTGGAGCCGATAAATATTACGACATTGCCCAAGAGATGGAACGGGTAGTCGAAGAAAAACTCGGTCACAAAGGAATTTTCCCCAATGTTGACTTTTATTCCGGTTTAGTGTATCGAAAA
The DNA here is from genome assembly GCF_013393945.1 of Nostoc sp. TCL26-01. Classification (NCBI taxonomy): domain Bacteria; kingdom Bacillati; phylum Cyanobacteriota; class Cyanophyceae; order Nostocales; family Nostocaceae; genus Nostoc; species Nostoc sp. TCL26-01. The sequence continues at coordinate 6,097,444 of NZ_CP040297.1, read as the reverse complement.
ATGGGCATACCAACAGACTTGTTTACACCAATATTTGCGATCGCCCGCGTCGCCGGTTGGTTAGCTCACTGGAAGGAACAACTCGAAGAAAACCGCATCTTCCGACCCACTCAGGTGTATAGTGGCAAACACGAGGTAACTTACACCCCCATTGACAAACGGTAACTAGCAATTATGGGGCATCAGACAATCAATCACCAGCTGACAACCGTTGCCAAACTGGAAGCGGCAGTTTTGTGATGCTCGGCTGAGGGACTGGGGACTGGGGACTGGGGACTGGGGACTGGGGACTGGGGACTGGGGACTGGGGACTGAGGACTGGGAAAAGGCACACAAGCAGGGGAATAGAGCAGATGAAAAACATTCTTTACACTCAGCACCCAATACCCAATACCCAATACCCAATACCCAATCCCCATCCCCCTATAGCCAATCCCAATCCCAGCCATAAGTAGAAGTTGATAGATAGCGACAAAAGGCAAAAACCATCCAACGATATACTAGGCAATGGGAATTGGCAACAAATCTTCAATCAGGTGTCATCTCAGCAGAGATCCAAATGGGTGAAGTGATAAATATTAGTTTAGCTAATGATTGTAACTCACCATGACTTGATGACTTAAAGAGCGAAAACATGAATTCAGGAATTGACCTCCAAGGAACGTTTATTCAATCCCTAACGGATTTAGGCATCCCACCAGGAGCTGCTAAAGCGATTTGGATGCCTCTGCCCATGATACTTATGCTCATTGGAGCAACAGTGGGGGTGCTGGTTTGTGTTTGGCTAGAACGCAAAATTTCTGCCGCCGCCCAGCAGCGAATTGGCCCTGAATACATAGGGCCTTTGGGTTTGCTAGCGCCAGTGGCAGATGGTCTAAAGTTGGTATTTAAAGAAGATATTGTGCCAGCTAAAGCCGACCCTTGGCTATTCACCCTCGGCCCGATTCTCGTGGTTCTACCAGTATTTCTGTCTTATTTGATTGTTCCCTTTGGACAGAATATCCTCATTACCAATGTGAGTACAGGGATATTTTTGTGGATTGCTTTATCGAGCATTCAACCCATTGGCTTGTTGATGGCTGGTTACTCTTCTAATAACAAGTACTCCCTTTTGGGGGGCTTGCGAGCTGCTGCCCAGTCTATCAGTTATGAAATTCCTTTGGCTTTGAGTGTGTTGGCGATCGCTATGATGTCTAACAGCCTCAGTACAGTGGATATTGTCAACCAACAATCAGGTTACGGTATCCTGGGTTGGAACATTTGGCGACAACCCCTCGGTTTTCTGATCTTTTGGATAGCCGCCCTAGCTGAGTGCGAACGCTTACCCTTTGACTTACCAGAAGCGGAAGAAGAACTAGTCGCAGGCTATCAAACTGAATACTCAGGGATGAAATTTGCGCTATTTTACCTCAGTTCTTACGTTAACCTCGTACTTTCTGCCCTATTAGTAGCAGTTTTATACTTGGGTGGTTGGGATTTTCCCATTCCCATCAATGTCATAGCCAATTGGTTAGGATTCAGTGAAGTCACTCCTCTATTGCAGGTAGTGAATGCAGCTTTGGGTATCACTATGACCTTACTCAAAGCTTATTTTCTCATCTTTATTGCGATCCTGTTGCGTTGGACAGTACCACGGGTACGGATTGACCAATTGCTAGATTTAGGTTGGAAGTTTCTCTTACCAGTCGGTCTAGTTAACCTACTTTTAACCGCAGCCCTGAAACTTGCCTTTCCCGTTGCCTTCGGCGGTTAGTCATGAGTCATTAGTGAGCTAGCGCGGTCTTGGGGGTTTCCCCCATGAGCGACTAGCGAACCCGTAAGGGTCATTAGTCCTCAGACCAATGGCCAATGACAACTGACAACTGACAACTGACGATTAACACAAGAGAGAGAGACAAAATGCTCAAGTTCCTGAAGCAAGTTGGTGATTACGCCAAAGAAGCAGTACAAGCTGGACGTTCCATTGGTCAGGGACTATCTGTAACTTTTGACCATATGCGTCGCCGTCCAGTTACAGTCCAGTACCCTTACGAAAAACTCATTCCTGGTGAACGGTTTCGCGGTCGAATTCACTATGAATTTGATAAGTGTATCGCCTGTGAAGTCTGTGTGCGGGTTTGTCCGATTAACCTCCCCGTTGTTGATTGGGAATTCGATAAAGCTACTAAAAAGAAAAAACTCAATCACTACAGCATCGATTTCGGTGTTTGTATTTTCTGTGGTAACTGTGTGGAATATTGCCCAACTAACTGTCTATCAATGACAGAAGAATACGAACTCTCAACTTACGATCGCCATGAGCTGAACTATGATAGTGTGGCTTTAGGTCGTCTGCCCTACAAAGTTACTGATGACCCAATGGTGACACCATTACGCGAATTGGTTTATCTACCCAAAGGCGTACTTGAACCCCACGGACTACCCGCAGATGCACCCCGCGCCGGCGCTCGTCCAGAAGACTTGGTAGAAACAACAGAAAAATGAATTTAGTCCACAGTCAACAGTCAAAAGTCCATAGCGATTTAACCATTGACTGTTGACTATTGACCATTGACTATTAACTGAGGACAAAAAACAGTGAATCTAGCAGAAGGAGTACAGGTTGTTTCCTTTGGCATACTGGCAGTAATGATGATTGGAGCAGCCCTTGGTGTGGTGCTAGCGTCCAGCATTGTTTATTCGGCCTTTTTGCTAGGGGGTGTGTTCATTAGCATCGCCGGAATGTACTTGTTGTTAAATGGTGATTTTGTCGCCGCAGCGCAAGTGCTTATTTATGTAGGGGCGGTGAATGTGTTGATTTTGTTTGCCATTATGTTGGTCAACAAGCGACAAGATTTTACACCCTTTCCTAGTACTGGTGTGCGGAAAGTCTTGACAGCGATCGTCAGTGTGGGATTGTTTGCACTCTTAAGTACGATGGTATTAGCAACACCTTGGGCTTACTCAACCACTCCGCAATCTGGAGAGACTTCCATAGTGTTGATTGGAGAACATTTCTTCAGCGACTTCTTGCTACCGTTTGAACTGGCATCAGTATTATTGTTGATGGCAATGGTAGGAGCAATTATTTTGGCACGTCGGGAGTACTTGCCGGAAGTGACATCATCAGAATTACAGCAAACAGTGCTGACCTTACCAGAACGTCCTAGAGAACTGGTTTCAGCCGGTAGCGAAACTCCAGACTAACAACATAACAAGCCAGATTTTTCCACGAGAATACAAGGACTCATGCAACTCCAGTACTTTTTATTACTAGCAGCAGCTTTATTCTGTATCGGCATTTATGGTTTAATCACCAGTCGTAACGCTGTGCGCGTGTTGATGTCGATTGAATTGCTGCTAAATGCTGTTAATTTGAATTTAATGGCATTTTCCAACTTCCTTGACTCAACATTAATTAAAGGTCAGGTTTTCACCGTGTTTGTGATTACCGTGGCAGCTGCTGAAGCGGCAGTAGGTTTAGCGATCGTGCTTGCCATTTATCGCAACCGTGATACTGTCGATATGGAGCAGTTTAATCTCCTGAAGTGGTAATTGCGTGTGCAACTCAAGCAGGTAATCATTGCCTATAAGGCGCGGGACTCCCAAAGCAAACGTTGGGCAGAAATCTGCGCCAAACAATTAGAAAGTCGTGATTGTCAGGTCTTAATGGGGCCTAGCGGGCCAAAAGATAACCCTTATCCGGTCTTTTTGGCTTCCGCCGGACAACCAATCGATCTGGCAATTGTCCTCGGTGGTGACGGCACAGTCCTCACTAGTGCTAGACATTTAGCCCCAGTCGGTATCCCCATTCTCGGTGTGAATGTGGGGGGTCATCTAGGCTTCTTAACCGAGTCAGTGGAAGAATTTCAAGATACAGAGCAGGTTTGGGATCGGTTATTTGAAGACCGATACGCTGTCCAAAGGCGGATGATGTTGCAAGCAACGGTTTTTGAAGGACATCGGACGAATTTGGAACCAGTCAGCGAACGCTACCTGGGATTGAATGAATTTTGTGTCAAACCCGCTTCTGCTGACAGGATGATCACTTCTATCTTAGAGATGGAAATTGATGGCGAAGTGGTAGACCAATATGTAGGCGATGGGTTGATTGTTTCCACTCCTACAGGTTCGACTGGTTATACTGTCTCCGCCAATGGCCCGATTATGCACGATGGCATGGAAGCGATTACCATCACTCCCATCTGTCCCATGAGTCTTTCTAGCCGTCCTCTAGTCCTCCCCGCAGGTTCTGTTGTCAGTATTTGGCCGTTGGGAGACTATGATTTGAGTACTAAGTTATGGATGGATGGAGTTTTAGCTACATCGATTTGGCCTGGACATCGGGTGGATATACGTATGGCTGATTGTCTAGCTAAATTTATTGTCTTGCGGGAAAACAATTCATATTATCAAACTCTGCGAGAGAAGTTACTTTGGGCTGGTACTAGGGTTCGCTATACTGATAACCACAAAAATTAATATAGCGATTTTCATGCCGATGAAGTACACCTGTCTAGTCCAGAGGTTGTAGGGGCGGGTTAAATCAGTTATGAGTTATCAGTAAACAGTTATCAGTCAAGATCATTGGGTTTAAGTCTCCCACTTTAACAGTGAACAGTTATCAGTCAAGATAATTGAATCAGCGTTAACTGATAACTGTATTAACCCGTCCCTACTGGTTGTGAGAAATGCCGGTAGCCTCTGTTGACTAAAAAATATGTACCTCACTTAACTGAGAAACGCTCCCGTAGAGTATGACGTAGCTTGCTTCGGCGTAGCGGTATTACGAATTACGAATTACGAATTACGGTACTAGTCTCTGCGCTTAAAAACTGACGCAAGCTCAATAAACTTATGGTTTGTCCTAAATTTAAGGGCAAAAAAGATATTCCTTCCAAGCGAGACTGTACCCAACCATCTCCCCAGTACCATTCGTGAAAACCATCAATACCGCCACTGAGCAACAAGCGTAGACAGTTGGCTTTGGCTACATCTACCCGATGATGAACTGCGACTGGCCCAGTCCAGGTTGTAAATTGTAATCCTTGGTGTAGTTCTTCTGGGATGCTTTGGGCAAAGCGCTGACCAATGAGCCATTTTTGTAACTGCTCAGGACGTAGTAAGCTATCACGAATAGTATTTGCTGATGCTGTGATTTCGATTCGCAGTTGCGTTTGTTGGAAATTACCTAGCATTTGTAGACGCTGGATGGGGGAAGTTTCTATCACAATGCTAAATGAATTTGGGGGGAATGGGTATGGTCAATGGTCAATAGTCAATAGTCAATAGTCATTAGTCATTAGTCATTAGTCATTAGTCATTAGTCATTATTCTTATCTCACTGTCCCCTTGTCTCCTCACTCCCTCACTCAGCACGGGCTGCATCGCCCCAACAGGGCTAAGTAATTTATGTATATGTTAAGTTTTGTTATAATGATTGCTACTTACGTGCCTAAGCTCTAGAGCAAAGGTACTTGTTTAAATACTATTTATTGGTAAGGTTCTTCATGGCGGATCAATTAATTCGCGCTACAGCAGCCGAAGGTGGAATTCGGGCTGTAGGTGTGATTACTACACGCTTGGCAGAAGAAGCACGGCAGCGTCACCAGCTTTCTTATGTGGCAACGGCGGCTCTTGGTCGGACTATGTCGGCTGGTTTATTGATGGCTTCTAGTATGAAGCGCGTAGGATCTAGGGTGAATGTCCGAGTGAAGGGCGATGGGCCTTTGGGTGGGATATTGGTAGATGCGGGCTTAGATGGGACTGTGCGGGGTTATGTAGGTAATCCACATATAGAATTGCCTCCCAATGATCGGGGTAAGCTGGATGTGGGTGGTGCGGTTGGCAATGGCTTTCTCTATGTAGTGAAAGATATTGGTTACGGTTATCCTTACTCTAGTACGGTAGAACTGGTTTCCGGAGAAATTGGCGATGATGTTGCTCATTATCTGGTGAGTTCAGAGCAAACGCCTTCAGCTTTGGTTTTAGGGGTGTTTGTCGGGGAATCTGGGGTGACGGCTGCTGGTGGGTTGCTGGTACAGGTATTACCGAAAGCTGCGAGGGATGAGGCTTTGGTAGCAACTCTAGAATCAAGAGTGGCTGGTTTGTCAGGGTTCACTCCTCTGTTGCAAGTGGGTAAGTCGTTGCCAGAAATTTTTCAGGATCTTTTAGGCGATATGGGGTTGACAATTTTCCCAGAAAGCCAGATACTACGCTTTCACTGTGGTTGTTCGTTTGACCGGGTGTTAGGGGCATTAAAAATGCTGGGAGAGTCCGAATTACAAGATATGATTGTTAAGGACGATGGGGCCGAGGCGACTTGCGACTTTTGTGGCAGAGTGTATCAAGCAAGTAGTGATGATTTAGCCCAACTGATTGTGGACTTACAAGCAGAGTCTTCAGTTTCAGGTTAAAGTATAATTGGACGCTGAATCTACCAACTATTAATGGTATCTATGGGAAAGATAATGTAGCAAGTAGCTAGGAAATTATGAGAAAGTTACTATGGCAAAAATAGCATTATCATTCTAAAACAGATCGCTATTCAACATATTTTGGTGTGAGAGATGACGAAGCGGGATACCCCAGAAAGTTGGCATCCAAGCAGAGGCGGCAATCCAGATGATATGGAAGGATTCTCCCGATCGCCAACAATCGGTGAAAACCAAGTGTATGGTGTCCCTCTTACTGATTCTGTGCCACAGCCAACGGAAAACAATACCCAAAAAACAACTCAGCCGATTCGGAAAATTCACAACAGGTTGCCCAGCTGGATGAAAAGCTGGATGTTGTGGTCTTTGTTGTTAACCTTAGTTCCTGGCACAATCGCATTTGTGGCTATGGCCATGCTGCTCAAGTTACCATCTGCGCCTAACTGTCCAGCAATTTTTTGGCCCTTGGCAAGTGCTTCTGTGCGGATACATTGCGCTCAGTTGGCAGCTTCTAAGCAAACTGTGAGTGACTTGTTGCAAGCGATCGCTTTAGTCAAGCAGTTACCATCAGACCACCCTCTCCAAGGTGAGGTAGAACGGTTTTTAGAACAATGGTCAAGGGATATTTTACAACTGGCAGACCAAAGTTTTCAGGCAGGAAATTTAGAAGAGGCGATCGCTACTGCCAGAAAAATCCCCCCAGACTTGTCAGCATTTAAGTTAGTCGATGAGCAAATAACTAAGTGGCAGACTATCTGGGATAAAGCAGTAGGTATATACAATAATGCCGAGGAGGAGTTACGCCAACAGCGTTGGCAATCGGCGTTTATGATAGCCTCGAAACTACTGCGTGTCGATAATAAATATTGGTCAAGTACTAAATACGATGAATTGACTAACATCATCACTTCAGCCAAGGATGATGTGGAAAAGTTAGCCAAGGCTCAAAGATTGGCTGATAGCAAGGTAGTAGATAATTTATTAGCAGCAATTAAACTGGCTGAGTCGATTGGACAAAATAGTTATCTCTATCGCAAAGCGCAAGAATCAATTCCGGCATTTGGACGGAAAATGCTGGAGTTGGCACAGTCGAAGATGGATGAAAAGGATGCCGATACAGCTTTAGATATTGCTAGACAAATCCCAGAAAGTACAGGTTTGCAGTCCGAGGTTGAAGATTTTATTGCCCTGGCTGATGCTCAAAGGAATGCTTGGTTGGGTAATGTGGCAGGTTTAGAAACAGCAATTAGCCAAGCCCAACAAATTAATCCGTCAAGACCAAACTATAATCAGGCACAAGAGTTAATTGCTCGCTGGCAATTAGAAATTGAAGATGTTGCCCGGTTAGAAAAAGCGCGGACTTTAGCGAATCAAGGTACTGTCAACGATTTAACTGCGGCCATTGCTGAAGCACAATTGATCCCTGGTAGTAATCCCCGTGGTTCGGAGGCTAGGCAAGAGGTTAACCGTTGGGCAGCACAAGTCGAAACTATTGAAGATAGACCTTATTTAGATCGAGCAGACCAAATTGCCTTATTAGAAGATGTTAACTCCTTGCAAGCGGCGATCGCTGAGGCTAGTCAAATTCGCCAGGGTCGAGCATTGTATCCAGAAGCACGCCGCAGAATCCGCACTTGGGTGGGTAAGGTGCAACGTATCCAAGATCAACCCTATTTAGATCAAGCACGGGAATTAGCCGGGAGGGGTGATTTATCCGCAGCTATCAATACAGCTCAACCCATCGCTTCATCTGGCAGGGCGCTGGCTGGTGAGGCACAAGAGGCGATTGATGATTGGCGATCGCAAATTCGCGCCAGAGAAAATTGGAACAAAGCCAGAGAAGCTGCTATTCCCGGCACGCCACAAGCTTTGGCTGAAGCCATCCGCCTGGCTAATCAGATATCTAATAACAGCATCTTACGGATGGATGCCAATGTAGGTATCGAGCAGTGGAGTCAGCAATTATTAGATATTGCCCGTTCTGAGGGAACTTCTAATTTATCTCAGGCTATTGAAACTGCTCGATTAATTCCTCGTAGCAGTTCTGTTTATGGTGCTGCCCAAGAGCAAATCCGCATTTGGCAGCAATTCCTCAATCCCACACCCCAGCCAGTTGAGCCTTCACCTACTATTAATGGGTTGTAGTTTTAATTGGTTTCTAATTTGCCTTTTGTAGAAATTTGCAGTGTTCAAATCTCTGAATTTTCAAAGAATTCCAGGATATCTAGAACTCATATTTGATTTCTAAAAATTACGTAGTGGCGTGTCTAGGCTAAAATCGTGCATTATCATCCGCGTCTATCTGTGTCCATCTGCGGTTAATTTTCTCTAAATCTATTGCAACATTTTAGTTTAGACACGCCACTACAAATACTGTCTTACTTCTCATTGTGGCAATGATATGGGATAGTTTCAATCCCTGATAGGGATTTTAGTTAATAGAAACCTCAAGTTGATATTGCTGCACTCCCCCCCAATTACCAGTTTCAATCCCTGATAGGGATTTTAGTTAATAGAAACTGCTAAAGTTATTGGCTCATCCATATCACCATTGAGGTTTCAATCCCTGATAGGGATTTTAGTTAATAGAAACGCAAGCTAGACACAGGTACTTATTTTGATGTTCTCGTTTCAATCCCTGATAGGGATTTTAGTTAATAGAAACTTGTGGATGATGAATTTTACAATAATTGTTACCTGTTTCAATCCCTGATAGGGATTTTAGTTAATAGAAACTTAGGTAAACCATCCCTCTGTTTTCATGTCTGCTTGTTTCAATCCCTGATAGGGATTTTAGTTAATAGAAACACTGGCGGATGGAGTGCGATCGCTCATCTCATCGATGTTTCAATCCCTGATAGGGATTTTAGTTAATAGAAACTGGCTAACTCCTGCACCAAATAGTTGTTCAAGTGACGTTTCAATCCCTGATAGGGATTTTAGTTAATAGAAACGGCGTGACGGATTACGCGGATTACCCGGTACTGTTTCAATCCCTGATAGGGATTTTAGTTAATAGAAACAAAACTGCGCCCCAACACGATACCCACTGGATAGGTTTCAATCCCTGATAGGGATTTTAGTTAATAGAAACTTTTCCTGCTGCTGAGTTTGTAAGATGTCATTTTTGTTTCAATCCCTGATAGGGATTTTAGTTAATAGAAACGGCGGCTTGCTTTCTCAAAAAATTAATACTGGGTTGTTTCAATCCCTGATAGGGATTTTAGTTAATAGAAACTTGGTCTTTGCAGCGATTAGTAAATCTTCTGTCTGTTTCAATCCCTGATAGGGATTTTAGTTAATAGAAACGCCAAAAACTCTCCGTTTATTGTTCTTAGTTCCCTTGAGTGGTTTCAATCCCTGATAGGGATTTTAGTTAATAGAAACGGAGGGCATCAGCCACAACCAAATCAACTTCGCCTGTGTTTCAATCCCTGATAGGGATTTTAGTTAATAGAAACTTTAGTGGCCGCCTCAGTGAGTGATTTTTTTTGTTTCAATCCCTGATAGGGATTTTAGTTAATAGAAACCTCAAGAGCGTGAGCGATCGCTGCAAATCCAAATCGTTTCAATCCCTGATAGGGATTTTAGTTAATAGAAACGCAATCGCCAGCCCAACAAGACAAGCGATCGCACTTGTTTCAATCCCTGATAGGGATTTTAGTTAATAGAAACCTGAATGACGCGCCCGTCTGGCTGGCCGTGCGGTTGTTTCAATCCCTGATAGGGATTTTAGTTAATAGAAACAAATTTTACCGACTTCAGCATGAGGAGTGGGTAGTTTCAATCCCTGATAGGGATTTTAGTTAATAGAAACGCGGCGATGCTGGCTGGTACATGGAAGTGCTAGCAGTTTCAATCCCTGATAGGGATTTTAGTTAATAGAAACCCATTTTCGTAAATGGCACAAATGGCAAATCTAGTTTCAATCCCTGATAGGGATTTTAGTTAATAGAAACTTGAAGGATAGTCACTCAAGCCAGGGAGTATATCGTTTCAATCCCTGATAGGGATTTTAGTTAATAGAAACTTCACCCTTGTATTCTGCTGCAAATTGCTTCGTTTCAATCCCTGATAGGGATTTTAGTTAATAGAAACCCTTAGTAGAGGAAGATGATAATTATGATGATGAAGTTTCAATCCCTGATAGGGATTTTAGTTAATAGAAACGAGGGCAGAATGATTGTGGCCACATTCAAGGAATCGGTTTCAATCCCTGATAGGGATTTTAGTTAATAGAAACCTTAGAGGAAGTTGAGCGATACGCGCGATCACTTGATGTTTCAATCCCTGATAGGGATTTTAGTTAATAGAAACTCAGTGTTAATTTTTTGTTGTTTTCACAAGGCTTGTTTCAATCCCTGATAGGGATTTTAGTTAATAGAAACTTTTAGCAAAATCGTTCTTCCTGATGAGTATTTTGTTTCAATCCCTGATAGGGATTTTAGTTAATAGAAACTTTAGAAATCGATGGATTAATGGATGAACAAGGTTTCAATCCCTGATAGGGATTTTAGTTAATAGAAACTCATCTGATATAATAGTTGAAATTGTTTTTATTAAGTTTCAATCCCTGATAGGGATTTTAGTTAATAGAAACTTGGTGGGACGAGTTCAACATCAACCAACTGAGGGTTTCAATCCCTGATAGGGATTTTAGTTAATAGAAACCTATTTAATAGATTGGGTGATTTCAGACAGTGATGTTTCAATCCCTGATAGGGATTTTAGTTAATAGAAACTCAACGAAACAAGTTCCAATAACCGAAAATAAGCCTCGTTTCAATCCCTGATAGGGATTTTAGTTAATAGAAACTGCTGGATAATCACCTATAGGCGATCACAGGGCGGTTTCAATCCCTGATAGGGATTTTAGTTAATAGAAACTCTGCTCAAAGTTGCGGTCAAGTTGAATGCTGCCAGTGTTTCAATCCCTGATAGGGATTTTAGTTAATAGAAACTTTGCTGCTTGCAAACAATTAGGAATATCATCTGACGGGTTTCAATCCCTGATAGGGATTTTAGTTAATAGAAACTCCAGTTGATATTCCTCTTTGATTAGAAATAATAAGTTTCAATCCCTGATAGGGATTTTAGTTAATAGAAACTTTAGACGTTTGGAGAATTTGAAGAATCTTAAACTTGTTTCAATCCCTGATAGGGATTTTAGTTAATAGAAACAGTTTTGGCTTTTTGTACTGCAATTCTTGGTATTTTGTTTCAATCCCTGATAGGGATTTTAGTTAATAGAAACAATTTAGAAGTGAGTATCAGCAGCGATATGAATCTGGTTTCAATCCCTGATAGGGATTTTAGTTAATAGAAACGGCAATACTATCTTCTATTCGGGAAACTTAAGTACGTTTCAATCCCTGATAGGGATTTTAGTTAATAGAAACTCAGCAACAGGCCCAGTACTTTGAGCGTTTGCCGGGTTTCAATCCCTGATAGGGATTTTAGTTAATAGAAACTTCGCGCAAACGACTTATTCATCCAATCAAGAGTTTGTTTCAATCCCTGATAGGGATTTTAGTTAATAGAAACGTGGTTCAAGAGCTGAATCACCATATTGATTACGTTTGTTTCAATCCCTGATAGGGATTTTAGTTAATAGAAACTATAAAGCGCAGGTGTTGCTCCTGCACCTTTACCAGTTTCAATCCCTGATAGGGATTTTAGTTAATAGAAACCTTGTCCAAGTACGGGTTTGTCGATTAAATCTATGTTTCAATCCCTGATAGGGATTTTAGTTAATAGAAACTTACAAGTGGCGAGATTCGCCACATTAAAGAATTGTTTCAATCCCTGATAGGGATTTTAGTTAATAGAAACCTTCGAGGTCAGCGCCTCTGAGGTTAGCGCCTCTGAGGTCGTTTCAATCCCTGATAGGGATTTTAGTTAATAGAAACTAGAGATTGAAAATCTCTATGCCGAAGCGATCGCAGTTTCAATCCCTGATAGGGATTTTAGTTAATAGAAACAGATCATGGGCTGGTCTTTTCTAGACTGCCTCCCGTTTCAATCCCTGATAGGGATTTTAGTTAATAGAAACGGATGTTGAACCTTCTGTGAAACCAAGGTCAGGGGAGTTTCAATCCCTGATAGGGATTTTAGTTAATAGAAACATATCTCTCTATCATTTCATCCGGGGCAGAGCTAGTTTCAATCCCTGATAGGGATTTTAGTTAATAGAAACTTGTTTCCCCGTTCGCGCCTTCATGTCGGTTACAGCCGTTTCAATCCCTGATAGGGATTTTAGTTAATAGAAACCGCCGGGGACTAAAAGCCTTTGTATATGTGGTTTTCAAGGTACTGTTTCGTCAACCTGGAACTAAAGTAGCTTTTCAGGTGCTGGGTTGTCAATAGTGACATCTTAAAGAATCGCTAAAATGTGCTTCCTGTAAGGAGTTAGAGAAATTGCGTCAACCTCATTTCTGGTAAACAGGATGGAAAACTAGACAGAATAAGGGTTTACAAGGGTGAATTCACTCTGAGTGGAAAAACACCTATAGGTTGACGCAACTATTTTCTCCAATCGTAAATATTTGTTGCTTGTGGTTGATTGTCGAACTCCTAATCCTTACCACTGAATATTTACTTCTTGCAGTTGATTTTCTGGTTGTAATGGTAACTGATTAATCGAACTGTGAGCAAATAACGACTTGGCTTTTTGAGTTACGGAAACTACATTGTAGGCTACCTTTGGTTGTATTTGAGATTGGGGGCGGAGTTTTTGTGTATACTCATTGAGCTTGGCTTGAGCTTGAGCATAGACAGGAGTATCTTGAGGAATTCTGCGGAGGTACTTGACAGCATAATCAAAGTTACCGACTAAAGCTTGCTTACGGGCTTGGTGTAAAAAGTAAGCGGCTCTAATTTGGCGCTTTTGATTGTATTCAGCTAGTTTTTTTTGCACTAAAGCACCAGCCGAACTCTCTGAGGGAATTTGCCGCAAATATTCTAAAGCTGAGGAGAAATCCTTGGCTTGCGCTTTGGTGTAGGCTTTAGCTAGTAAATCTTGTGTTTGTACTTCAATATTGATCTGGGCTTGTTGAACTAAATCTTGAGTTTTAGATTGCCAATATGAGATATTTGGGATTTGATTAGCGATGGTGAGTACATCTGACCATCGACTCTCAAGTACTGCTTGTTCAGTGAGGGAGTATTGTTTAGCTGCTGTTTGCCATTGCTGTTGCCATTCTTCGATAGTGGCTTGAGCGTCTGGATATACATTACTATGAGTAGGAATTAGTTTAGCTAGAGCGATCGCCTGTTGCAGGTCTCCGGCTTGATATTCTTTGGTAGCTTTAGATAAGATATCGGTTTCTGAATGGGCTGGAGAAGTATTTAATAGATAATATGTTCCTAGTCCCATCAACAGAGAGTTAACAGCTAGTCCTACTTTCATCCCTGTGAATAAGGGAGATAAATTATCTGATGTAGGTGCTGGGGGAATATGTGCAATTTTCCCTTCTACAGTTTGTGGTACGGAAGTCTCCCATTGCATTTGTTGCAGAACGCGCAACACCTCAGTTGCCGACTGAAAACGATCTTGGAAGTTATAGCGAATCATTTGGCTGAGGATAGCAGCCAGATAATCACTGACTAATATATCAGCAGTACGCCAGACAATCTCATTATTATAAGGATCTACCTTTAATTGCAGTGGTTCAAAGCCTGTGAGAGCTTGAATTGCAATCATCCCCAAGGCATAAATATCACTATTTGGTTGTGTTTGACCAATAAATTGCTCTGGTGGGATATATCCCAAGGAAGTTGCTGGAACTTGATAGATAGATAAATCTCCATCCATGCCAAAATTAACTGACTGAATCGAGCCAAAGTCAATTAATACTAATCTGCCATCGACAGCACGTCTAATTAAATTTTCTGGTTTAATATCGCAATGAATCACACCTTGGGAGTGGACAAATTCTAGGATACTGAGAGCATCTTCTAAAAATGTTACCACTTCATCTTCGCGCCACAGAGAACCCCAATTATCAGCGATGGGTAATTCCGCAGTCAAATCATGTCCAGGGATAAACTCTTGTACTAAGTAGAAGCGCTCGTTTTCTTCAAAACAAGTAATAAAGTTGGGAATCTGGGGATGTTCTCCCAAATGCTTCAGGGTTGACGTTTCCGTTAAAAAACGTAATCTAAGAGTATCCAAATAGCTGGGGTGAAAATTGCTAACCTTGAGTTGTTTAACAACACACTTGGGTTGATGTGGGTAATTTACATCTACAGCGATATATGTTTGTCCAAAGACACCTGAACCCAGGTTTTGAACAATTTGGTAGCGTGCTTGCAGTAATTTACCGATCATGTGGTGGTTCATGAGCTGGTTACTGAGTTAGTCCTTATATTTAGATTTCCTGGCTTGGTTTGCTGTTTCCGGAAGCCTTAAAGATTGATTACTGTAGCATAGATGAATCAGCTGGCTGCTTAGTTCCTTAAGTATTGTTACTGCAAGTACAAATTAAGTCTAATGCTAAAGTTGCCACCAATAACTATAAAACTGACGCACTCAACCAATAAACCCTTCTGAGGGTGGTCAATAGTCCATAGTCAATGGTCAAAATCAAGTTTTTTTGGACTATTGACCCTTACGGGTTCAATAGTTGCTTTCCGACTTAACTGAACCGTATTGGTCTATGTGGTAAAAAAGTCATTTTTAAAACCACAGAGGCACAGCGAAAAGTCGGAGCGGAGGTTTCCTCCGCTCCGAACTTTTCAAGACAAAGACACAGAGGAATTTGTGACTAAAATTAGGATGTTAAAATTGCACAGCTTGAGCTGTACCAGTTAGATTAGTGATTCTATAAAACTTTGTTTGTCCTTGGTTAAGGTGAGTAATCACATTAAAGCGGTTGAATGTGGTGATGCCATTGGTGACGATTTTAGCTTGGTTACTTTGTCCTAGATTGACTGGAGGGAGCAGCAGGCTAAATGAGGTTGAGCCTCTATCTACTGTTTTAGCGATGGTTACAGTTACCAAAGTGCCGATTTCTAAGCCGACAGTACGGATTTGATCTTCACCGACGAATTGTAATGTTTGTTGCTTATCTTGATAGTTGAATCGGGGTGTACCATCAAAGCTGGTGGTTGAGTAAACTACTTTGATATTCTCGCCTTGCAGCTCATATAAGGTAGGTACTGCTTGTGCATGGGCTGGGGTTACAGGTACTGCTGTTAAGCTGATACCCAGTGCTAGTAGGGGAACTAAGCTTTTTGTTAGCATATCTCGAAATTTGACTGTTAGTTTATGACAACTAAATATTAGTTGCCGATTATTTAACAGGTTTTTTTGCCGAATTTATGCAGCTTAGTTGATATGGAGGAGAAAATTTAGCAAGAACTTTTTCTCAGTTTGTGCTTTCTCTGCATCCATAACCCCGTAGCACCAAACATAGCCATAGCTGCAAGGGAAGTAGGTTCAGGGGCTGGTTCACTCTCTACGGAAGTTACAAATATTTGCTCGATGAAGTCTTCTTCTTGATTAATCAAGACTCCAGAGAATAACTGTCCATCTTCTGCAAGGTCAGTCAACAATCCTTTATCTCTACCTGTAAAATTAGGATTAAAACTCAATATAAACAGTGTACCGAAAATATTATCTATATCGTCGATGAAAACTATGTTGTCTCCAGGTATGAAAAAGTCTGGAAGTATGGCGGCGGCGGAATTTGGTAGAGAATTCGAGAAGGTTTTTAAGACTGTGTTGGTAGAGTTGCGTAAATTGATCTTCCAAGTTTGCAATTCTGCGAATCCATCAACATTATTAGCAACTGGTAATTGATCGATATCTACTGTATATCTACCATCAAAGGAACCACCTGCTAATTCGGCAATTAATCCAGTGCCATTACCGTCAACAGGTTGAGTATCAAATGTCCCAACTAGTCGAAATTCTTTGATATTGACAGCCCTAGCGGGAGTATTGCCCATAGCAGCCAGCATAGCAACACCCAAGAGGGTAGCAGCAGTAGCGAGGGATAGTTTGTTCATAAATGATGGAGATGAGTTTAATGATGTTTATGTAAATCTACTGTTAGATATTTTCTGACTATAGTGATGAAGAATAGCAAGTCAATGCAAGGAAATTTACATAAAAATCATGAATTAGTCTAGGGGATAAATTGTGGGCAATGTTGACTAGACCAGTGTTTATCCCAAATACAGCCACAAAAATTAAGTATTTTCCCTGATAATTGCTTTAAGTAAATTTTACAATTAAGTAAATTGCCCGAAATCCTTGTAGAGACGTTGCACTGCAACGTCTCTACATTCATTTTTCGGAGATGTCTATTGCCTATTGCTTTATCCCAATGACAATTATTTACACCGACTTACTTACGGTAATTCTCTGGAACTATCAGCTTCCTCAATTACCTCAGCTTTCTCTGTGAGTGGCTTGACTACTTTGGCGATCGCCTGTTGCACAAATGCTTTAATAAACTCATCGCGGCGGTTAATTTGGAACTGTCGCTGCACGACTTCTGTCATCCCACCATCACCCCAGTCTTGGTCATGGCGAAAGTATTCAATAAAACTTTTACCAGCTATCCTAGTTAGGTAAGCGGCTGTCACGCCTTGAATGGCTCTGCCGACAACAAAGGTGGCAACATTTAATTGTAAAGCGGTAGAGAGTAATTGAATTGCCCCCTTGACTATCCCCAAACTGGCGATAGTTTTGGCTAAAGACAAGGCTAATTCTCGTCCTCGTTCCATGTTTAATTCACAGCCGTAGATTTTGCCAATTTCCACAACCATTTGAGCATTGACAGCAGCCGTTGCTAATAAATCGACTACAGGTAGAGGTGTGACAGATACTACCCCAGCCCCAATCCACTGAAAACGATCAACGATTTTATCAGCTTGGCGACGGCGTTGAGCATCGATGAGTTTGCGGGCTTCTTCGCCTAACCGCAGAGATTGCAACAAGATATTATCTGCTACCAAGTCTTCTCCCTCTGCCCGTAAAATTGCTGCCATACGTCGTAGTAAGGGGACAATATCTGGTTCTGGTTGGAAAGTTTCGCCTGTTTCTATTTGAGCAGATTGGGGATTAGCGGCGATCGCTACGACATCATTTGTGGCAATAAATCCTCTGACTCGTTGCCGTAGTCGTGCTAATATGGCTTCTTTATCTGTATCTGTATATAGATCAGTTTTATTGAGAACTAAGAGCGATCGCTTACCAATTTCAGCTAACCCCTTTAACGGCTCATATTCTGACCTGCGTAAATCATTATCCACCACAAACAACAATAAATCTGCCTCTGTTGCCAATGCCCTGGCTAATTGTTCCCGTTCCGTTCCCGCTACCCCAGCCTCTAAAATTCCTGGTGTATCGGTAATTAAAATCTTGCGTTCCAATCCTTTCAACCGTAAGCAATAGGTTTCTCCAACTTGAGTTGTTCCCATTGGTGCATCAACCTTGCCGACCATCCGCCCCATGATGGCATTCACTAGAGAAGTTTTCCCGGCGCTTCCCGTACCAAACACCACTACTTGAATCTCTCCCCGCGCTAAATTGGCTTCAATCTCCCGTGATTTACTTAATAAAGCTTGACGGGTAACTTCATCTTGAATTTGCGCTACCTGTTGTCGCACTGCTTGTAAAGTGGACGAAGCTGCATCAGACTTAGCCGCCGGAATTTGAGCTGGTGTAACTTGGCGGCGACGACGAGAACGCTGTTCTCCAGCCTGCAATACCATCACATAATAGACAAAAGCCGCGACTAAACCACCAATCAACACCACCAGCAGCAACAACAACAAATTACCCAACAGTGGCGAGTAAGATAATTGCCAATAGAGACGAGACAGGGAATCAATCAACCATAGGGCGAGTCCCAAAATCACGATTAAACCAACAATCAGCGTAACTATGCGCGACAGAGGCATGAGCAGCACAGGTAAATATTCAATGGGCAGATGCTTCTGATCTTAATCAATAGTTATTAGTCAATAGTCAATAGTCATTGGTCAATAGTCAAATTATTCACTCCCCCATTCCCCCACTCAGCACTCAGCACTCCCCCACTCTGTTTGCTTTTCTTTACAAAGACTTTATAAAGCTAGGCATAATTGAAAACAATGAGTAAAGAGATTACATAGGTGTAGCAGTAATTCCCAGTAGGTGTTATATATTATCGAGAGATAAAGCAAGAAAGTAATAAGTAATTTCACTGGAATAAAAATGTCAGCACAGTTAATCACATCTGAGCATTCCAGGATAGTGGCGAGTAAAGACCAAGTCTACTCAGAACTACAAGGAGAGGCGGTAATTCTTGATATTAAATCAGGAGTTTATTATGGGCTTAATCAAGTAGGTGCTAGTGTCTGGAACTTAATCCAAACGCCAAAGACGACTCAAGAAATACAGACAGCATTGTTAGCGGAATACGATGTAGAAGCAGAAACTTGTAATCGTGACTTACTTGTGCTGTTGCAGGACTTAGCAGCTAAGGAACTCATCAAAATTACAAACCAATGAAGTTGCTGTGCAAATTGTTCCGGTTCAATGATCAAGAGCGTCAGCTGTTGATTAGTGCTTTTACTTTGTTGGGGTTAGTAAATATAGGATTGCGAATATTACCTTTTCGCATTTTAAAACGACTTGTCGATCAGATCAGCAAACCAAACGCCAGACTAGCTCAAATTCCTATCAATATGATTATTTGGGCTGTTGATGTGAGTACTAAATACATTCCTGGTGGTGCAAAGTGTCTAGCGCGGGCCTTGACTTGTCAAATTCTGATGGCTAGACGCGGGTATACACCAGAATTACGGATTGGTGTGACAAAGTCTGAGGAAGGGCAATTTCAAGCCCATGCTTGGATTGAGAGTCAAGGGCAAGTGGTGATTGGCCAGTTAACCAACCTCTCTTCATATACACCATTACCATCTTTGCCGAGGAACGGACTATGAGTGGTATTGTTGGTGTCTACCATCTAGACGGACAACCAGTAGAAAGCTACAAGCTGAAGCATATGTTAGATGTTCTGGCTCATCGGGGGCCGGATGGATTTGACATATGGCTTGATGCGGCTGTGGGCTTCGGTCATCGAATGCTATGGACTACGCCTGAGTCGTTGCTAGAACAGCAACCATTAGTTGACAAAACTGGTAGTTTTGTGCTTGTAGCTGACCTACGGCTTGACAACCGAGAGGAATTAATCTCTGCGTTAGAGTTGGCAGGCTGGATAACTGAGAAAATTACAGATACTCAACTAGTATTAGCGGCTTACGAAAAATGGGGAGAGCAATGCCCCAAATATCTCTTGGGTGATTTTGCCTTGGCGATTTGGGATCAGCCAAGACAGCAAATATTTTGTGCTAGAGATCATTTTGGGATCAAACCTTTTTATTATTATTATCAGCCAAGAAAGAACTTTTGTTTTGGGTCGGAGATTAAAGCGATCGCCTCTTTACCGGAAGTACCACGGCGTTTAAATGAAGTAGCGATCGCTGACTACCTAGATCCATTCATTGAAGATAAATCAATTACCTTCTATAAAAACATATTTCGTCTGCCACCAGGGCATACACTCATCGTGAGTGCATCTCAGGGATTGCGTTTAAACTCATACTGGTCGTTGGCAATTCCCGATGAGTTAAGGCTCAAGTCTGATGAAGAATATGCAGAGGCGTTTCGAGAAGTTTTTACAGAATCAGTGCGTTGTCGTCTGCGTAGCGCTTTTCCTGTGAGTTCTCACCTCAGTGGCGGGTTAGACTCTTCTTCTGTCACCTGTGTAGCACGAGATATTTTACAACAAGAAAAAGGTTGGCTGCTTAACACTTTCTCTAGTATTTTTGCAGATGTGCCAGAGTGTGATGAGCGTCCTTTCATTCATGCCGTTGTTGAACAAGGTGGTTTGATTCCTCACTATATATCTGCTGATCAATCAGGTGCATTATCTGAATGGCAACATTTTTTCCAATCCATCGATGAACCGTTCATTGGCCCCAGTCATTTTCTCACCTGGGGTTTAAATCGGGCAACTCAACAAGCAGATATCAGGATTTCATTAGATGGGTTTGATGGAGATACTACTGTCGGACATGGCGCTCAATACTTTAGTGAGTTGGCGCGTCAAGGGAAGTGGAGTACTTTTATTACAGAAGCTCAAGCAGTATCCCAACACTTTGATACCTCACTCACAGCTATTTTCCATGAATATGGTCTTTCCTACCTCCAGGAACTCACTCATCAAGGAAAATGGCTCACCTTTGCTCAAACTACCAATCAAATGAGTCAGCATTTGCAGATTTCCCGGCGACAGATATTTTTATCCCAAGGTCTTAAATCTTTGGTTCCCCAGTCTGTACGTAGAACTTGGCAAGCGCTGCGTGGTGGTAATGACTCAAAGGGCAATGTTCACCCCTTGATAAACTCCAGCTTTGCACAACGAATGGGATGGAACGAACTTACCAAGTCACCAAAACAACTGCCAACTTCACCCATGACAGTGAGAGAATATCAATACAATACATTCACCTCGGCTCTATTCGCTCTCACACTTGATCTTGTAGACCATTCTTCCGCCGCATTTTCTCTGGAATCGCGTCATCCTTTTATGGATAAACGCATGATTGAATTTTGCTTATCCTTACCACCTGAGCAAAAGCTGAATCAAGGATGGTCTCGGATGGTGATGCGTAGAGGAATGAATGGGATTCTGCCAAAGAAAGTGCAGTGGCGAGGAGGTAAAACAGATATGACACCGAATTTCCTCCGGGGACTTTTACACTTTGATCGGGAATTGGTGGATGAAGTAGTTGTTAATCATCAAAGTCCCATTCAAGAATTTGTGGATTTTCAAACTCTACAAAAATCCCATCACAGACTTGTATCAGCAGGAGAAACAACCAACGATGACACCATAAACGTTTGGAAAGCTGCAACACTAGCTCTTTGGCTACGTTCCACGGGGTTAACGCCATAAGTCGGACTAGGGGCCGTGCTTTCAGGGCCTGCTCCTACCTGGACTTAATTGGTGAACACCATCCTAGATGTTACATGATTAAGTCAAATAACCAATACAAAACTAACAACAAGGAAACAAAAAACATGAAAAAAGCTTACAGCGCTCCCCAATTAGTAATCCACGGTAACGTAGAAGATATCACCAATGCTTTTGGTACTCCTGGCGCTAAAGACTTCTTCCAAAACGCAGCTGGTCAAACTTTTCCTGGCGAATTGATTAACCAAAGCGGTTCTAAGGACGGTATTGTGATTATTGCACCTCGTCCATAGGGACTAAATTTTAGTCCAGGATATTACCGGATTACACAAAAACTCTAGTCAACCCATGAGATGAAATTCTTGACTTTTACAATTTCATCTCGAATATGGGCTAGATAAAAATAGTAGTCTTGTGCAATTACGGTATCTAGTGCTTCGATTATCAAGCGCCCTAGACTCGGAAAACTTCAAGACCACTAGGTATTTTTGACTTTGTTTAAGCATCAGGGGAAAGCTTCTCTGATGCTGTTCCTTACTCTTTTAACACGTCATTTTTATGAATGACAAGATTATGATAATAAATACTCATGATTCTCAACAAAAATTATTTTCATAATTTGTTGAACCACAGAGACACAAAGGAACTTTTCACCAGAGTTAAGAATTTTATGACTTACCTTGACAGAACTAGTCAAAGAAACTTGTGTAAGCCCTATTAGTATTTCATTTAAAGGCGATTATTCAGTAAGTTAAAAATGTACGTTTATACAGCTTACAATTTAAGTATTCATTCAGAGTTAGCACTACCTGAACTTATTCCTAGTGACAAACCAGCAGATGTTGTGATCCGTTTTGGTAAGCTAACTGAGACAGACCGAAAGCAGAATAATGCTGGAGACTATTTATTAGCAAGTATTGAAGGGTGGGGAAATCTCTTGGTGAAAGGAGGAAAAGAGATTATTCTTGACCCAAATCCAGGAGTTGATGAGGCGATGATTCGGACTTTCCTTTTAGGTGCGATTATCTGTATCTTGCTGAGACAACGAGGGTTGCTGGTACTTCATGCTAGTAGTGTGGTGATTGATGGTAGTGCTGTAGCCTTTATGGGTGAATCAGGCTGGGGTAAGTCAACTCTGGCTGAGTGTTTTCATAGTCATGATTATAGTATTTTGACAGATGATGTTTTGGCTTTGCAAATAGGTGAGCAACAGCCGTTGGTAATTCCGGGATTTCCCCAGATTAAGTTGTGGCCAGATGCAGTTGCTTCTTTTGGTCATGCAGCTGATAGTTTACCTCTACTGAATTCTCAGACAATTAAACGTGTCCACAGATTGCAAGATGGTTTTTGCCAACAGCCTGTACCTCTGAAGCGAATTTATGTACTAGCTGGGGGAACTCACCCGGAAATTGTCCCGCTAGAACTGAAACAAAGTTTTGGGGAGTTGGTGAAACATTCTAGAGAAATGCAAGCTTTGACTGCACCAGAGTTTTTGAAAGCACATTTTATCCAGTGTACTCAGCTGGTGAGACAAATCCCGATTTTGAGTTTGCGAAGACAACGTTCTTTAGCAGCGTTACCGGATTTAGTCAAGTTAGTGGAGGATGATCTTGCTGGTAATTCATCCTCTATAGATAACTTATCTTCTGTTTCGCTTTAATTCATTTTAGATATCCCAGATGTTTCTATAATATTGCGATCGCCATTTTAACTATGCAACTAGGCAAAATCTTTCAAGACAAGCTGCGAAACACATTACGTCTTTTGCCTGCATTACGCCTAGTTTGGCAAAGTAGCCCCAACTGGACGATCGCTCGTGTAGTCCTGCTGTTCATTCAAGGTATACTGCCCGTATTGGCAATTTATCTGACTAAACTGATCATCGATACAGTGGTGGCTAACTTTAGCATAGCTGATAAAGTTGCTGCGTTTAATTCAGTGATTCCTTGGATTTTATTAGCTGGTGCAGTCACCTTATTAATTAATATTTGTAACTCCTTGACAGATTTAGTCATCAATGCCCATTCTCAACGGGTGACTGACTATATGCAGGGAATTATTAATGCTAAATCCATTGCTTCTGACTTAGAGTATTACGAAAACCCTCTGTACTACGATACCTTACAACGAGCGCAACAAGAAGCACCCTACCGACCACCGCAAATTCTCAATCGCTTGGCCCAGGTGGGACAAAGTAGTGTTTCGTTGATAGCGATGGTGGGGTTGCTGTTGTCCTTGCATTGGGGCATCATTGGCATATTATTTATCGCTGCCTTACCTGCACTGTTAGTCAGGATTAAGTACAGTCGGATTATGTATAATTGGCAGCGTCAATGGACACCACCAGAACGCCAAGCTATGTATCTGGCGTGGATGCTGACATCAGATCAATATGCCAAAGAAATCCGCTTATTTGATATTGGTACTTATTTTAGTCAATGGTATCTGCGTATTCGTCAGCAGCTATATCAAGAAAAGTTTCGCGTTCTCGCCAACCGGGCTGTGGCAAATTTAGCAGCAGAGGCGATCGCTGGGATTATTATCTTTGCTATCTATGCTTATATAATCTATCAAGCTATTCACGGAGTTTTGCGCCTGGGTGATTTAGTCCTCTATTACCAAGCCTTGCAACGTGGACAAAACGATATTAAAAGTTTATTAGCTAGTATTTCTGCCCTTTACGAAGACAATCTTTTCTTAAGTAACCTCTACGAATTTCTTGACCTGAAACCCAAGTTAATTGAACCATTATATCCTGTACCTATTCCCCGACCGATGCAAACTGGCATTGTGTTTGACAATGTGAGTTTCCAATATTCAACTACTACTCGCCAAGCATTAAAAGATATCAATTTGCGAATTGGCAGAGGGGAAGTAGTAGCATTAGTCGGAGAAAATGGTTCTGGGAAAACTACTTTAATTAAACTCTTATGTCGATTATATGACCCTACATCGGGAAGCATTACTATTGATGGCATTGACCTGAAAGAGTTTAAAACAGCAGAATTGCGTCGAGAAATTAGTGTCATTTTTCAAGACTATGCTAAATATCATTTCACAGCCCAAGAAAATATTTGGTTAGCCAATATAGATTTACCACCACAACGAGAAAGTATCATTGCAGCAGCTCGACGTTCTGGAGCAGATGATGTGATTTCTCACTTACCCAAGGGGTATGATACTATCCTGGGTAAGTTATTTGACCAAGGTGAAGAACTGAGTATTGGACAATGGCAAAAAATCGCTTTAGCACGGGCATTTTTGCGAGAATCACAGTTAATTGTCTTAGATGAACCTACTAGCGCAATGGACCCAAAAGCGGAATACGAAGTGTTTGAAAAGTTCCGTCAATTAATTAAAGACCAAGCTGCTATTTTAATTAGTCATCGCCTATCTACAGTGAAAATGGCCGATCGCATTTATGTCATGTCTAACGGTACAATTGTGGAAAATGGCACTCATGATGAGTTAATAGCGATGGGTGGAACCTATGCTTATCTGTTTGAAACTCAAGCACAACAGTATCGGTAATTCTCTTGTGGCACATACCGAGATGTTTCATTCCGCTACGCTGCATTCAACATGACAAAGAAACAGACTTTTCAAACATCCTCTCAGCGTCACAAGTCTCCCATCCCTACATAAAAGATAAATCTTCGGCAACAATTAGATTGATTTGGTAATCATCTAACTCTTGTAGATAAGCCACAATGCGGTTGGCTTGTTGTTCAATGCTGCGTTCAAATAATGCTCTAGCAAAACGTCCGTTACCAAAACTTTTGTCTCGTTTGGCATAGGCGACTTCAAAAGTAGCTTGGAGAACTATGACAGCTGATGGATCTAAGATGTAACCATTATCATGACAGAATTTTTTGAAGATTAACAATAACTCATTAGGAGTGTAATGATCTAAATAAAATAACCTGTTTAAACGGGATTTAAACCCAGGATTTAACTCTAATAAACGATCCATCTCATCAGTATAACCAGCCACAACGATCGCCAAGCGATCGCGGTAATCTTCCATGCGTTTGATTAATATCTGCAATGCCTCTTTACCAAAGTCATTGGGGGTATTTTCTGGGGCTAGGGCATGGGCTTCGTCAATGAATAATACACCGCTTAGGGCTTGCTGAACAGCACTTTCCGCCCGGAGGGCAGTTTGTCCGATATAACCACCAATAATCCCAGCGCGATCGGTTTCGACAACGTGTCCACGAGGTAAAAATCCCAATTGTTTATATAATCTTCCTACTAACCTAGCAATAGTTGTTTTACCTGTTCCTGGCGGCCCGTATAACATCAAGTGTAGAGAAGTTTCTACCGTTTTTAACCCGCGTTGTTGGCGTTCGGTTTGGACTTTCAGGAAGTTGGCTAAGGAAAACAGTTGATGCTTGGTTTGATCATGCCCAACTAAAGCTTTTAAATCAGCAAACACGGCTTCTAGGGTATCATCTTCAGGTGGATCATGTTCTAAAAAAGAAGCTTTGGTTTCCGGTTTTATTTCTTGAGCATGATGATTAGTATCAACAGGTTCTTTTTCTGTATCAGGAGCGCTGACAATCAGGCTATGAACCTTCATTTTAATCTTGTCGTGGATGACAAAACCAAAATTTTGCCCTGGTACATCCATTAACTTATCAGCCGGGAACTTGTCTACTAATGTGCTGTTGATATAAAACTCTACCCAATTCCCCACACGGTCGATTTCTAATAAATTAACTGCATTGCTGCGATGAATGCGATCGCAACGTTTCCAATCTGTGTAATTAATGAAGCTACCATCTTTCACTTCAGTGATGCGATAGTAACCATTGCCAGAGATGACAAACTCAAAGAAATTGCTAACATCTGAGAGTCCCCAGACAAAACCATAACCATGATCTTCAACACCAGCAGCCTTTTCTAACACTATATGAATATGAAATTCCGTTCTGTCATAGAAAAACTCGGCGGCGTTCCACGATAGCCAATATGTATCACCTGCACGTTTATGATCAAATAAATAATGACTCACTTCCAATTCCAGGCTGCACTCGGCGCTATCCCTTGTTACCCAGCTACAGCGATTGTCTTGAAAGTGTTCCTCAAAAATTAGCATTGCGTTCCTCTATGGCTCGTATGTAGAATCAGCTGCTAGCTATCTCATTCTAAGCACGCAAAATTTGATTTATCGGCTACTAAAAACCCGGTAAATTGTTTGTCACAAGCACTTGAGCCTCTGTAGGAAAATTTTTCGGCACTGGATACTGGGGTTGAGGATGGGACTGATATTATTGACTCAGTACTCCTCATTGATCAAAATGTCACTAACTGCATCTTCCACACCTCAAGGGTTTAGTACATTTATCGCTAATTTGGGTATACGCGATACTACGGAAGATTTTGTATTAATCAAGTCTGATGTTCCCTGTGTCGCAGATGGCGTATTTACTCAAAGTCTATTTGCTGGCCCTAGTGTGACAATTAGCCGTCAAAATCTCCAAAATTCTCAAGCGCAAGGTGTGATTGTCATTTCCAAAAATGCCAACGTGGCTAATGGTGCTGTTGGCATAGCTGATGCCCAAGAGATTATACAAATTATTGCTGAAGAAACCGGAATTTCTGCCGATAATCTAGCGATCGCCTCTACAGGGGTAATTGGTAGACGCTATCCTATAGAAAAAATCCGTGCTGGCTTATCAGGTATGGGGCAGAAATTGACTCCTGCTAATTTTGATTTGGCAGCCCGTGGTATCATGACCACCGACACCATACCCAAGCTAGCCGCTAGGCAAATTGGTCATGCCAAGCTGGTCGGTATTGCCAAGGGTGTGGGGATGATTGAGCCAAATATGGCAACAATGTTAGCTTTCTTTTTCACAGACGCAGCAATTGCCCCAGAAACACTGCGATCGCTTTTTCGCTCTACTGTTGATAAAACGTTTAACTGTTTAAGTATAGATACTGATACTTCTACAAGTGACAGCGCTGTGATTTTGGCAAATGGTTTAGCTGGTGAGGTTTCGGAAACAGAGTTTGCCACAGCCTTAGAAGAAATTGCTCACGAGTTAGTATTAAAAATTGCCCGTGATGGTGAAGGGGCAACTAAAGTCATTGAGGTGACGGTAGACTCAGCCGCTAATTATCAGCAAGCCAAACGTGTTGCGAAAGCGATCGTTAATTCACCATTGGTAAAAACTGCCATCTACGGTGCAGATCCCAACTGGGGACGGGTAGCAATGGCGATCGGTAAATGTGAAGATGAACGGGAAATTAATCAAGACAAAGTTGTGATTAGGTTTGCTGACGTGCAAGTTTATCCCAATACCTTCCAAGCTGAAAGTTTGGACAAGTTAAAACAAATTATGTCTCAAGAGAAAGTAGATATTCATGTTAGCTTAAATGTGGGAGAAGCTGCTGCAACTGTATGGGGTTGTGATCTCACAGAAGGTTATGTGGAAATCAACGGCAAGTATTCAACTTAAAACATGGGGTTGCTCAATCTTCTCTGAATTTTCTAAACCCAAAAACAATTATCTTCCCTGAATGATGGACACTGGTAATATTCCCCCATCCCACTTATAGGACTAATATTTGATTTTTGTTGGCATAGCCTGTGCTTACACAAAAAAATCAGTACAAGTCGAGAAATTTCTTACCTATTGCCTATTGCCTATTGCCTATTGCCTACCTACACAAATCATTTCAGTAATCAAATCGGATTTCTATATGAACCAAACTTTATTTCATCTCGCTTTCCCTGTAACTGATATTGCCAAGACAAAGACTTATTATATTGATGGCTTAGGTTGCACCCCTGGTCGAGAAAATCCTCAAGCAATAATTCTCAATCTTTATGGTCATCAATTGGTAGCTCATCTTACTAAGGAACCATTGACACCACAACGCACCATATATCCCAGGCACTTTGGCTTAATTTTTACCCAAGAACAAGACTGGGAAAAACTAGTAGAAAGAGCTAAACAAAAACAGTTACTATTTCGAGAGACACCTAAAGACCGCTTTGTTGCTTCTCCTTTAGAGCATCGGACTTTCTTTTTGGAAGATCCATTTTATAACTTGATGGAATTTAAGTATTATCGCCACCCAGAGGCAATTTTTGGCAGTTATGACTATACTCAAATTGGTGATAGGAATTAAATCAGTTATCAGTTAACGCTGATTCAATTATCTTGACTGATAACTGTTGACTGATGACTGTTCACTGTTAATTGGTTCTGCCAAAGTTTTGGCTACAGCCGCTAAACTTCTGGCATCTGTCAACATCCACGAATGTAAGGCTACAGGAATAATAATTTCTTTACCTATGGGCATCTTAGAACTATTAGTGGGGATAATCATTAAATCGTAAGGTGTCCACATAGACGTAAAATTTAACTGCTGTAACATTTGCACATCAGCATTCAAATCTTGCAGAAATGGACTGTTAGGACGCATTTGCACACACCCAGGATTCTGGGAAGCATAAGCAACTACTGTGCCGTTATGGGGTGAAGAAATTGTCAAAAACCTTTGTACACGACTAATTCCGCCCAACCGTTGAACGTAGTAACGGCTGACGATTCCCCCCATACTAAAGCCTAATAAATCTATGGGTTGCTCTGGGGCAAAGGTTTTAGCAACATAATCAGCTACCTGCCCGGCTAAAACATCCAGCCCAACTTCCCCGTTATTAGGTATTAAGTCTACTGCATATACAGGCCAATCTAGTTGTCTCAAATGATCTGCCATTTTCGCAAATACGGCTTCCGTATCACTGATGCCATGCACTAACAACACTGGATTGCGCTGCTGATTTCGAGTTTTCATTTTTTCAGATGAAATATATCAAGTCTGTAGAAAATGTAACTGAGTCTGATTGCTACCAGCGCGCAGATTATGACACTCTTGCCACTGGTTGAAATCCTAATCATTTTTAGTGCTAATAGATACCTATAGAATAAAATGATGTTAAATTTTGTTAAGCAACCTTTCAGAATCTTGCCTTAAGTTGGGATAAAATTTAATAATTAATTCTTGGGATTTACAGTTTGTGAGTATCTGCAAGTAATAGCTGAGAATGCTTATCCCTTATGTGAACTTGGGTTAAGCACAAACCGACAAGGTTTGTTACTAGATAGCTGATAGTTAAAAATCGTAGTATTTCGACGTAATTTTTAACATTACGCACAAATTACAAAATATAAAGATCAGGAGCAATTCTAATGGATTTTATCAAAAAGTTAATTGGCGGGATTGTGAGTTTCGTGACTGGATTAGTCGGTTTTATCAGTGGCTTATTACCTAAAAAGAAAAGCAACGGCTACTATTTGGAACTGAAGGAAGATTCTACTCAGACAAAACCAGTTGTGCCAGCTGCATCTAATGGTACAAAAGTTGCAGCACCAGTAGAAGCACCACCTGTTAAAGAACCCACTCCAGCCCCAGTAGTCGCAGAAACCAGCGCAGAACCAGCACCAGCACCAGCTAAAACTAAAGCTAAAGCTAAAGCTAAAGCTAAAGCACCTAAGAAGAGCGAGAATGGTAAAACTGCTGCACCAGCTGAACCCGTAGCCGCACCTGTAGCAAAAGCTCAACCAGTCACACCAACTGAAACTACATTTGCCCCGAAATACTTAGCACCTTCAGCTTCTGGTTCTAATGGTCGTCGCCTTCCCGGTGCAAATATGAGTACATTTTTAGATATGGCACGTCAAGTCAAAACTCCTGGCTAAGTTTTGCTAGTACAGCGTGGTTAAAAATGTCTCAAACCCTTCCAAAAACGTAATTACGTATGCGAAAGCCTTACCGTAAGGTATTACAAATTACGTTAGCGTAGCGTTGGCGAGTCTTCTCCCAAGGGGAGACGCTAAGAGCGAACGAGCGTCATTACGAATTACGAAATGACGTTGTTACCACACCCTTATTAAAGATCAACCCACTATATAAATGAAATGCTGGGTCCCAGTTAGTTTTTTCCCTACGAAATAGGCGAACATGAGACTGGAGGTGTTCCAGCATTTCTTTTTGCTCTAGGACTGTTTCTGCAAAAGGTGTGAAATCTGTCCAAATTTTCACTTGTGGTAATTTTTGCTCTATCCAATCTAGTAATTTATTCCAATTGATTCTAATAGTATTGTGAGTCGCTAAAGGTGCAATCTCTACACCTTGTTGAAATTGATAACTAGAATCGTGTAACCGCAAAATACAACGTCTACCGGGTAAATGTAAATCACAAAATTGGGCATAGTCTTGGGTTTGGGTTTTGCGTTCTAGTTTACGGCGGACATCAACATCAACAACTTCTTCAAAAATAGGCAACAATCCCATCACCCTAGCAGAAACTTCTGACCAATCAAATGTTAGTGAACCTAACTGATTCGCATGATTAGAGCAAATCATGGTAGCTTGGGGATGAGATTCTAAAAAATAGTGGGCTTGAAATACTTGTATTTGTTCAATAGTGCTGATAGCTGTCCAAAAACAAGGAATTTCTGCTTGTTGTAACTGTGTACCATAAAACTTGAGTTCTCCTATCGGGGCAGTTTGGTAAAACTTCCAGCAACGAGTCGGAAGTACCATATTGGCACTGTAGGGATCTAGCTGCATGATTTGTGCGAATTTGGGCGCTACTTGGGTTTTGAGTGGATGACTCAGAGGTTCCAAAATAAGTATGCCTAGTTCATTATTGCAGGGTTCGGCTGTGGCTTGAGCGATCGCTCGTTGTCTCTCTTCTTGCTCAATTTCTTGTATCCGTCGTAAACCTTGCCGTGCTTGGGTGATGATTTTGTTATTTTGTGTGTTTAATAACAACTGTCGATATATTTTTTCCGCTTCACGGCGTTTTTGGGATACTTCCTGTAGCCTACCTACATAAAGTTGCACCCAAGGATTTTCTGGTGATTGCTTGAGTAACTGTTTGAGTAACTTAGCGGCTGTGTGATAATCTTTACGCTCGAAGGCGATCGCAACTTGCTCAATCATGAGGTCAATTCAATGCACTTTTAATGATATTTTTCCCAAAATATCTGGATTTATACTTCACAAGCTGCGGCAATTAGGGATAATGCTACTATTGGCGCTGTGACTGCTCTGAGGATGCGACGACCTAAAGATACTGGTTGAAATCCCGTAGCGATCGCTTCTGTAAGTTCTCTATCTGTCCATCCTCCCTCTGGGCCTGTAGCAATTACCACTTCCCCGGAGATTTGTGTGATGGCATTTTGCAGATGGCTATACTCACCCCGCGCCTCACAAATATAACGGTGAGTACTGGTAGTAGTTTTAATCGCAGTGGTAAAAGATACAGGTTCTAAAATCGTTGGGACAATAGCCCGTTCTGATTGTTCTGCGGCTTCTGCGGCGATGCGTTGCCAACGTTCGAGTTTTTGGGGACTGGGATTTAGTAAGGTGCGATCGCTCAACACGGGAGCAATACAAGCTACACCCAATTCAGTACAACTCCTGACAATATCATCAAATCCACTGCCTTTAGGCAAAGCAATAATTAAGGTAATCACCACTGGTAATTCTGTCTCCACAAGCAATGGTTCTAAAACTTGGGCTTGTTCTCCACTAAGACTAGCCAGCCACCATTTACCCAAACCATCCATCGCCATAAAGCGATCGCCTTCACGCAAGCGTAACACTCGTTTTAAGTAATGTTGTTGTTGAGGTGTGAGGAAAATTTGGGTTTGCTGGAGTTGGGAGGGGGCGATCGTTATTCGTTGTAGTTGAGACATGGATATTTCTGCGTTGTAGGGGTAGAAATGAATTACACATTTCTTAGTAAGTAAGGTATAAAGTTAATAATTTTAACCGCAGCGAAAAGTTCTGTAGGAGGGTTTCCCTCCGTAGGAACGCCACTTGCTATAAGCCGGGAAACCCGTCCAAAGCAGTGGCTCAACTTTTCAAGACAGAGGGACGCGGAGGAAAGCGCAGCGAAAATTTCTGTAGGCGGGTTTCCCGCCGTAGGAAACTTTTCAAGACAGAGGAGTGTGGAGGATGTATACTTAGCTTAAGCTTAGTACCTCAGTAGAAAGAGAAACGTTATAAAATCAAAAAATATCCTCATAAATATCTGTCATTGTGAGCGATAAATTGACAGAATTTAAAATTAATTTATCCTCACTTGACAAAATCTCCTGTGTCCAATTCCCTGGTAAATCTTGACGATAGACTTCTACTTTTATCTCATCTTGGGAAACTAAAACATACTCCTGCAAACTGCTAATAGTCTGATAGTTAACCAATTTTTCCCGGCGATCGCTGACTTCGGTACTGGGTGATAATACTTCAAAAATCACACAAGGATAATTGACAAAATAGTTATCTTGATCATCAGAGTTACAAGTAACCATCACATCAGGATAATAAAATATCGTCTGATTTTGATGAGTAGCTTTTAACTTGACCTTCATATCTGACATAAAGACATTACAGGCCCCTCCCCGCAATTGAGAACGTAACCGACTGGCAATATTTAAGGTAATGATATTGTGTGCCTTACTACCCCCTGTCATGGCAAAAATTTGACCGCCTAAATACTCATGACGGAGTTTGCTTTTACTTTCAGCTTCCAAATATTCGGCAACCGAGAAAACGGGAATCGGCGATCGCATGACTTTAAATCTGGTTTCTGGCTATCTCTGTTATTATACCTGCGATCAATTTTCGGCTGGTCAAAAGTGCCGAATGCTGGTTTCCAAGCCTTGACACACACCTGTGAGAAAATCTAAATCAAGGGTGGCGATCGCATCACTGGCTTGGTGATAATGAGGATTTCGCAGAAAGGCTGTATCTGTCACCATCATGGCTGGATAACCCGCATCCCAAAAGGGTGCATGATCACTCAGCCTAGTTTGGCGAACAATTAAACCTCTATTTGGTACTGGTAACCACTGACTTGATACACCAACTCGACGCATATGGCGACTCATGGCAATTAAATCAGGGATAGTGCGTAAGTTACCAATTAAAGCAATAAAATCACCCGTGTTGGGGTAAAAACGCTCTAAAGGGGATGGATACCTTTGTGAATTAGGGCTAAAGTCTCGATAACCAAGCATTTCCAGCGACATCATTAACCGTAGAGGTTGTTGCTGTTGTTTTAACCAAGCCGCATAATCAGTACTACCCAGCAAACCATACTCTTCCATATCAAAAGCTACCAGCCGCAAGGGATATCTGGCTGGTTCAGCCGCAAATTTTCGAGCCAATTCCAGTAAAACTGCCACACCTGTAGCATTATCATCAGCCCCTGACGTTCCTGGTACAGCATCATAGTGAGCGCCAATTAAAATTGGTGGTAGGTGCTGTGGTTTTGTGCCAGCTTGGGGAGGTAAATTGAGGATGAGATTCTGAAAATTAGCAGTACCTACCTGAAAGGTGTGGATTTCCACACTTCCCCATTGAGCAAATTCTTGACGGATGTACTCTCGTACAAAAAAGTGTCCCGCCGTCGCCAGATAGGGATCACGTTCTCGCGCTATTTTTGTCAGGTGATGGTGTAATCTTGCTT
Organism: Nostoc sp. TCL26-01; assembly: GCF_013393945.1. Lineage (NCBI taxonomy): Bacteria > Bacillati > Cyanobacteriota > Cyanophyceae > Nostocales > Nostocaceae > Nostoc > Nostoc sp. TCL26-01. The sequence goes on along the minus strand of NZ_CP040297.1, from coordinate 6,063,554 downwards.
TTAAATTCAAGTGCTTAGAAAAGTTATGACAGCAGATTTTTTATGTATGCAGCCAGCAAAAAGCAACTAACATGAGGGCGGATTTCCCAACTTCAAGATATAGTGAGGCTCAGTAGACAGGCTAGAACATTTACAACGACTGGGACATACTAAGCATTGGCAATGTTATCCTAGTCTTGCAACTAAATCCTTAAGCTATGATTCCTCCAAATTATAGCTGGAAAAGGGGAGTGGAGAGTGTTAGGTAAAAAATACTCACCTCTAGCCTCTAGTTGGTAGTGTATGAAGTTTATCCTGTAGCACTAAGCTAGAGGTAGTTCTGCCCAATCATAATATAGATATAAAGACACGCTAGGAGAAGAGTAACGCATGGGCAAGGTAGTCGGCATCGACTTGGGTACAACCAACTCAGTAGTCGCCGTGATGGAGGGTGGCAAGCCGGTGGTGATTGCCAATGCAGAAGGAATGCGCACAACCCCCTCCGTAGTTGGTTTCAGCAAAGAAGGCGAACGAGTAGTAGGACAAATGGCCAGACGGCAAACAGTCCTCAACCCTCAAAATACATTTTTTGCCGTTAAACGCTTTATTGGACGCAGGTACAGCGAACTTAGCCCAGAATCGAAGCGCGTACCTTATACCATCCGTAAAGATGAAGTCGGTAATATTAAAGTAGCCTGTCCTCGCTTGAATAAGGACTTTGCCCCAGAAGAAATTTCCGCAATGGTGCTGAAAAAGTTGGCAGATGATGCCAGTACTTACTTGGGCGAACCAGTTACAGGGGCAGTGATTACAGTCCCAGCTTATTTTAACGATTCCCAAAGGCAAGCCACTCGTGATGCTGGCCGAATTGCTGGTTTAGAAGTGATGCGGATTCTCAATGAACCAACAGCAGCATCTTTAGCTTATGGTTTAGATCGGGGTGATACGGAAACCATTCTCGTATTTGACTTGGGTGGTGGAACCTTCGACGTATCGATCTTGGAAGTAGGCGATGGGGTGTTTGAAGTCAAAGCCACCAGTGGTGATACCCAACTAGGGGGGAATGACTTTGATAAAAAAGTCGTGGATTGGTTAGCAGAACAATTTTTAGAAGCAGAAGGTGTAGACTTAAGACGCGATCGCCAAGCTTTGCAACGGTTGATGGAAGCAGCCGAAAAAGCTAAAATTGAACTCTCTGCTGTCAGTATCACTGATATTAATTTACCCTTCATCACCGCCACCGAAGACGGCCCCAAGCATTTAGAAACTCGGCTGACACGTTCCCAATTTGAAGGTTTGTGTAGTGACTTATTAGGACGTGTCCGCACTCCAGTCAAACGGGCCCTGAAAGATGCGGGACTAAGGGCAGATGATATTGAGGAAGTGGTGCTAGTTGGTGGTTCGACCCGAATGCCAATGGTGAAGCAGCTAGTGCGGGATATGATTGGCATTGAACCCAGCGAAAATGTCAACCCTGATGAAGTCGTAGCGATGGGTGCAGCCATTCAAGCCGGGATTCTGGCTGGAGAATTTAAGGATGTGCTGCTGTTGGATGTCACACCCTTATCCTTGGGACTGGAAACCATCGGTGGCGTGATGAAAAAACTCATTCCCCGCAACACAACTATTCCCGTGCGTCGTTCTGACATTTTCTCGACATCAGAAAATAACCAAAATACCGTAGAAATCCATGTCGTCCAAGGTGAGAGGGAAATGGCGACTGATAATAAGTCCCTGGGACGTTTCAAACTCTACGGCATTCCCCCAGCCCCACGAGGTATACCCCAAATCCAGGTATCATTTGATATAGATGCTAACGGGATTCTCCAGGTAACAGCTTTAGATAGAACTACTGGGCGAGAACAGAGTATCACGATTCAAGGTGCTTCTACCTTAAGTGAAGGGGAAGTTAACCGGATGATCCAAGATGCCCAAAAATACGCAGAAATCGACCGAGAACGCAAAGAAAGAATTGAAAAACGTACCCGTTCCGAAGCTTTGATTCTGCAAGGAGAACGCCAACTCAGAGAAGTGGCTTTAGAATTTGGGATGCAGTTTGCCCGCAATCGTCGCCAACGTATCGATAATATTAGCCGAGAACTGCGAGAAAGTCTCAAAGAAAATGATGACCGGGGGATTGACCAAGCCTACGCTGACTTGCAAGATGCTCTGTATGAACTAAATCGAGAAGTCCGTCAGTATTATGCTGAGGATGAAGACGACGATTTACTTGCAACTATTAAAGACATCTTTACAGGTGATAAAGATAAAGAAAAAGAACGGGATTTTCCCAGAAATAGTTACCCTGAACGTGATTCATACAATAACAGGGACTATAACAGAGATTACGGACGAGATAGCCGTTCATCCTACGACAGCCGTCCCCCACGTAAACCCCGTCCTAGCTACCAAGATAATTGGGATGATGATGATGATTGGCTGTAGTACTTTCTCTATTACTTTGGCAACGATTTTGATCATTGGTAATTGATAATTAGTGATTAATAATATCACCCATTACTAACTAGAAATTACCAAAATCTCAAATTTAAAAGTTCAATAAATGACTATGCAAAATTTGCAGAATTTTCGTGATTATTATGAGATTTTAGGAGTATCTAAAGATGCTACTAATGAGGAAATTAAAAAGAATTATCGACGGTTAGCTAGACAGTATCACCCAGACCTGAATCCAGGCAACAAAGAAGCAGAAGAAAAATTTAAAACTATCGGCGAAGCCTATGAAATGCTCTCTGATACAGCTAAACGGGCGCAATACGATCAATTTAGCCGTTATTGGCAGCAAAAAGGTTTTCCCAAACAAACTCCTAAAGCTAAAGGTTGGGGTGATAGTCGGACTGGAGAACGCAACGGCAACCAAAATGTAGACCCCAGCCAATTTGCGAATTTTGAAGACTTCCTTAATCAAGTGATTGGGGTGGGTAGCCGCAAAGATACGAGAAATGGTTCCACAACTAGCACTAATACCGATCCCTTTCGTTCGCCTAAAAGCCGAGTTGAATACACAGTTCCCAAAAATCCCCCCCGTCCCACCCGTCGAGATATTGAAGCGAGATTAACCTTACCATTAGAAAAAGCTTATCAAGGTGGTAATGAACGCATTCGTTTAGAAGATGGGCGATCGCTAGAAGTTACAATGCCACCAGCTATGGTTACAGGTCAAACTATCCGCCTACGCAACCAAGGCATCGGTGGCGGCGATTTGTATTTAAAAATTACCGTTGAACCTCATCCATTATTTAAATTAGAAGGTGTAAATATCCTCTGCCAAGTCCCAGTTACCCCCAGCGAAGCCGTCTTGGGTGGACAGGTAGAAGCGCCTACCCTGGATGGCCCAGTGAAAATGACCATTCCCCAAGGCGTTAGGTCTGGTCAACGCTTCCGACTGGCAAATAAAGGCTACCCAGGGGAAAATGGTAAACGAGGCGATCAATTGGTGGAAATTCAAATAGTTACACCAAAAAGTATTAGCCAAGAAGAACGAGAACTTTACGAAAAATTGCGACAAATGGAAACATTTAAACCCCGTGCTGATCTACTGGGTTAGGGTTTATGATAGCGATCGCACTGAAAATGATGGAGCGATCGCTCAATACACTCAATTTCGAGCATAATCAAGACTATCAGGTTGAGAAATTACGCCTAACTTCTCTGCCATATCTTAATTGTCTTATCTAAAGAGCCACTCACTAAGATTTCGCCGGAAGTGGTAAAGGTGAGGGCAGTGACGACATCAGTATGACCGATAAATGTAGCTAGTAACTCTCCTGTTTCTAGATGCCATAATTTGATGGTTTGGTCAGCGCTACCACTGGCGATAATTTGTTCATCAGGGCTTAAGGCGATCGCATATACTTTATCTGTATGTCCCTTAAGAGTCCGAATTAATCGGCCAGTTGCTAAATGCCAGATTTTTATGGTCTGATCCCAACTACCACTAATCAGTAATTGACCATCTTTACTCATCACCAAAGAACGGACAATATGACCATGACCCATCAGCGTGTGTAATGGTTCTGCATCTTTGAGATTTTTCCCCAGCCATGAACCTGAAGTTTGCCAAACCTTAATTTTGCGATAGCTACCTGTAACCAAGGTTTGCCCATCCCGGCTCAAAACTAAAGAATGAGCAGCTGTATCATCTAAAGACAAAATAGCTTTTACCTGACGGTGCATTAAATCCCAAAACAAAATTCTCCTGTCATCACCACCAGTTACTAGCAACCTGCCATCTGGAGTGAAAGCAACACACCGCACTACACCGTTATGTTTATGTAAAATATCAATTAGATCCAGTGCGCCTGTATGCCAAATTTTAATTGTGGAATCTACACCACCACTAACTAATAGTTGTCCATCAGCATTAAAGGCTAAAGAATTCACCTCATCTACTAGTCCAGATAATACCCAAGGATACTCTGATAATGTTTCGATTAATGCCCCTTGACTCAAATCCCAGAGTTTTGTTTCACCCCGACTACCACTAGCTAATATGGGAATTTCATCACTACTTTGACAACTAAAAGATAGACAATTAACGCCTCTGGTGTGTCCTCTCAATGTTTGCCAACATTCCCAATCACCAATAATTTCTTTTTGGGGATGTTCTGAGGAGACTGTTTGAATTGTCTCTGGGATTGTTCTCTCAACTACTATAGGCAATAAGTCTTTTTTCCCATCTTTTTTCACAGTTAATGATTCTAAATACCAACTCAAGCCGCCTGCATATAACAAGTTACTGGGAGTAAAATGCAGTTTTGGCTCAGTCAGAGAAATTTGATTTGTCGGTAAAAAGCCGGCAATTACTGCTTGTTTTTCGTAGCCTAGTTTACCTGTAGATGGATAGAATAAACAAAGAAAAATTAATACTTGATGATTACGTAAATCATCTTGAGTTACTGACCATTTAATTTTGTCTTTCTTAATACCATTAAAACTTTCTCCATCAGCTACATAAACTTGAGTTCGGACTTTGGGGTTATCTGCTAGCAAATATGTAAATTTGCTTTCACCGCGTAAGTTACCTTCGTCATCTAACACCATGTTCTGTAAGGTATCTTGGGGTAACTTTTTCAGTAACTTACCTAGCCGTTCGGTGATAATCCGCTCAACTATTTGCTCTCGCAGAATATAATCTTCAGCTTGCTGCTGGAAATACGTGGGAAAAGGTATCGTCCAGTCAGGAGGTTCGGGATATTCCGGCGGGATGGGAGGCGGATTTTTAGCGAGGATTTCTGCTTGCTGACGGGAAGATTCCAGAATTTTGGCTAAAGAGTCTCCCCAAAAAGCCATAATTTCGGTGTGACAACCTTTGACTTGACTCTCTAATAAAGATAAATCGTAAGTCTTGGGTTTTTTCACTCGTTGAAGGAAATCAGCTTGTTGAGCTTTGAGTAAGCTTATCCAATCCATCTGCATTTCTGCGGCACAATTTTGCATACTCAAGGTAAGTTATACCAATGCAATTAATCAAGTTTATAACGTCTATTCAATTAAAAATTCCGTAATCTTCGCAGTCTCATAGAACACAATCACAAGCAGAAATTCGCACAAAGGATGTAGATAGATAGGATTAGTAGCTGTGATGAGAATGACTGGGTTAGGGAAATTTCCATGATGTCCATCAATTCTAACCAACCTTCACAAACAGATACTGTTTCTAGAAAACAGTTATCTGTCTAAAGAAGAGTATGATTTGAGAGAGTTGATAGGCTTTAAGTTTGAGTAAACTGGCAAAAAATGATTTAAGAACGTTCTCACGTTCTGAAAACTAGAGTTTATATCGGTAATTTGTAATAAATGATATATATTGGTCAATCTTGAGCTTGTTTTTTTGATGTAGTAAATTGTGTGTGGTTACTAGAAGTATCACCAGACTCCAAATGTTGAATTTTTTGGTGTATCTCAAACTCATCACGACTAATGATTGTTTCTAAATTGGCAATTCTTTGCTCCAAAAGTTCTACTTGCGCTCTTGATAAATAGTGAGCTTGAGATTTTTTCCCATCAGAACGCCAGATCATAAAAGTCCCGGCTGTTGCGCCACCAATAGCAGCTAAAGGTAAAAGAGCGCCACTACGAGTTACTGCTGATAGAGGAATGCAAAGGGCGAGGATAGCAACGGTAGTTCCCCAAATCTTGCTTGTAGCAGTGAGTTTAAAATCTTGAGATGTTGTATTATAATCTGGCGATCGCTTACCCATAATTTACACTCAGATAAATGAGTTCTTTACTACATTCGCATAATTACCTAAAAAATTCCCTCCTACAAATGGGTTAAGTATAATTACTAAAAGGATTGGAGATAGATAAGTAGTCGTGCAAAATAAATTATCTATTTAGGAGAGGCAATAGGCAATAGGCAATAGGCAATATACGAACCCACTCCCACTACTAAAAACAGTTAAGAGGCAATAGGCAATAGGCAATAGGCAATAGGTATGGGATAGAGCGATTTCAGTTTGACGGAAAAATATATAAATATTTCTGCACAGGTACTTAGAAAGAGATGAAGAGAGTAAAGCAAAATAACTAATGACTAATGACTAATGACTAATGACCATTCAAGCTATTTTAGAAGCTATTAAAATTGATGATGCGGTATCTCCTTATGATACTCTTCACCTGAAAATTTTTTATCCGGCTATTAGCTCAGACGATGATTTAGCAAAAAATTGGGGGATTTTACCTGTTGATTTAACAAAAGCTCCTTTCCCCGTGGTAATTTTCTTTAATGGCTTTAACTGCGATGCTCGACAATATCAATGGTTAGCAGTGAAATTAGCTGAAGCTGGATTAGTTGTCATACTATTTAACTGGATTGCTGAAAGTTTACCGGGAATGATTAATTTTACTCCTGGCTTTAATTGGCAAAATCGCCAACCGCAAGTGTATGGTACTGTTCCCACAGCTTCAGCTTTGCCAGCAATACTCACTCAACTAGAAAAATTACAAACAGCAAGTATTTTAGCAGGGACACTCGACCTACAAAAAATTATTTTAGGTGGTCATTCTGAAGGTGGGAGATTAGCTATAGAAAATGCTCAACCTAATTTTTTTCCGCAAGTAGTAGCATCGTTTGCTTACGCTGCACATACAGGTGGAGCAGCTATATTAGGTTATGAAATTGATACTATTTTACCTCTACCAGACTCTTTACCTCTATTAATGATTGGCGGAACTTGTGATGGGATAATTGCCAATGGTAGCCCTCTATTTGGATTTAGTACAAGAGATTCTATTACCCCTATCATCCGGACTTTTCAAGCAGCAATTACTGGAGGCAGGTGTGACAGTTATTTACTCATGTTAGATGGAGCAAATCATTTTTCTATTGTTGATATATTAGATCCTACATTGGCTTTACCATTTGTTGATTTTTCTGCCACTAAACCCCAAGAAGATTTTCGTGGGTTACTGGCGGAAATTATTACCTTATTTATTGATGCTCATGTCCGTAACCAAACAGAATCCCATCAGCAACTTGAGCAATTACTGCATAATTCTCATCCTTTGATCAGATTTTTTGAGTGTAAGTAGGAGTTACAATATAACAAGTATCGTTGTTATTTGATGATTCATTTTGTCTGGGAGAAAACAACATGACAAATTATGTTTTAATAGCTGGAGCTAGTCGGGGTGTTGGTAAAGCGATCGCTAATTATTTAACTAAGCAAAATATCAAAGTCAAAGCACTGATCAGAAGTGAAACATCTCGTGCTGAATTAGCAGCTATGGGAGTTGAAGTAGTTTTGGGTGATGCTTTGAATTTAGCTGATGTAGAACGTGCAATATTAACAGATGATCCCATTCACGCTATTATTAGTACCATTGGTGGCTTACCTACAGATGCAGAAAAACCAGATTATCCTGGCAATAGAAATTTGATTGATGTGGCTATCAAAGCTGGTGTGCAAAAATTTATCCTAGTAACTTCTATTGGTACTGGAGATAGTGTAAAAGCTGTTTCTCCTCAAGTTTTAGCAGTTCTAGAACCAGTTTTAGTCGAAAAACATAAAGCTGAACAACATTTGATTAATAGTGGATTAACCTATACAATTATCCGTCCTGGGGGACTCCAATCAGAAGCGCCTACAGGAAATGGAGTGCTAACAGTAGATAATAGTATTGTTGGTAGTATCACTCGTGATGATGTAGCACAATTAGTAATTAAATGTCTGAATTCTGATCTGACTAATAACAAAATTTTGTCTGCTATAGACAAAAATAAATTATTTACACCAACAGAGTTTGTCGAGTTTAAATTAGATTAAACAAGAATGGGAAAATATGGATGAGTAGGTTGATTATTTTTGTCTACTCTCCAGAAATTTGTAGTAGTATAGTTCTTTTGCGTGGCCCATCTAGGTCAAAAAATAAGACTGATTGCCAAGTTCCTAAAGCTAGTTGGCCATCGATAATTGGGATGACTTCACTCGTAGTTAGCATCATCGCCATTAAGTGTGAATGAGCATTCATTGGTTCATCTTCTGGGACAATTCTTAAATGCAAATCATTGTGCAGATATTTTGCTGATTCAGGTGCTAGTTTTCTCAAGAACACTTTTATATCTTCTAATAGTCTGATTTCATCTTCATTAATAGCTAATGCAGTTGTTGTGTGTCGAGAAAATACTAGCACTTGACCATTAATAACTGATGTATCTGCAAGCAAGTCTTTAATATGAGGCGTGATATTATAAATATTAATCCCGGCTTCAGTTTCAATTTCGATGATTTTGTGAATGATTGGCATAGTGATTTATGGAGGTAATAGAATTATCAAAAACTAGCACTAGCATAAGATCGTTTTTAAACCCTGTACTAACCTTTCCATACCTTCAGTAACTGTATCTTGTTGCATCGCACCATAAGCAACTCGTAAATAGCAACCATCTTTCATGCCAAAAGTTGTACCGGGAATAACTGCAACTTTGTGTTGTTGAATGAGTTGTTTGACTAATGCAAAAGCATCGATTTCGGTATGTACTTTGAGAAAAAAGTAGAAAGCGCCACTAGCGGGGGTAATGGTACATAGGCCTTGTAGTTGGGTGAAGGAATCGAGTACTATTTGTCTTACTTGGGCGATCGCTCCAATATTTGTGGTTAAATACTCTGGTTTTGCTTGTAATGCTCCCAATGCAGCATACTGAGAAACCACAGGCGGACAAATCAAGATTGTATCCTGGACTTTTTTCACAGCTACTAGTAAATGTTTAGGTATTACCATGTAGCCAATACGCCAACTAGCAAAACCGTAGGCTTTGGAAAGACTAAACAGAGAAATCGTGTAATCACTATTGCCAAATGATGCGGGGGAAATATGTTTTACGCCATCATAGGTAAAATACTCATAAGCTTCGTCGCTAATGTGATAAATCTTACGCTCACAACACATTTTATTGACTTGGCGAAGTAACTCTTGAGAATAGACAACACCTGTAGGATTATTGGGCGAAATTGTCACGATCGCTTTAGTTTTGGGTGTAATAGCTTGAGCGATCGCATCTAGACGTAGTTGATAATTTGCATCTGTTTCTACTAATATCACACGACAACCAGCCATAGCGATCGCCATTTCGTGATTGAAATAGTAAGGTGTATGCAAAATAATTTCATCACCAGGAGCAGTAATCGCCAGAATAGCGTTCATGAAAGCCATGTTACTACCGGCTGTTACGACAATGCAGTTATCATCGTTAATTTCTATATTGTTAAAAGTTGACAATTTTTCACTCAATGCTGTCAATAAGGGGGGAATTCCCTCAACTGCTTGATACAAATTATTTGTAGGTTCAGCCAAAAACTTTGGTAAAAGCTCAATCGCTTCTGGTGGTGGGTGATAAAAAACCACACCCTGTCCCAAAGAAATGGTTCCTGGCGAGTTTTTAATCAGTTCCCCAACCACCGGAATAATCGGTGACTGCACCGCCTGCATCCGAGAAATAAATTTAGTCATGAATTTAATTATTTGCCTGACTATCAAACTATTTGTTGATTTAGCCAATTGACTAAATCAGATAGTGATGAAAATCTCAGAATAGCTCTACCTAATGCTTCTAGCTGTTCTTTCTTTAAAACTTGTACTCGCTCAATTATCGATGCGTCAATTTCACCAAAGCGTTCATCCAGTAAAAACAGACAAAATTTCAGTGCTTCTTTTTGTTCACCACGTTGTTCACCGCGTTGTTCACCGCGTTGTTCACCGCGTTGCTCACCTTCTCTTTGTCCCTTCTGCAAAATGTATTGATAAATCACCGATTCTTGCATAGTCTCCTCCCGTAATAATCGCAGAATCAAATCTTGCTCAAACTTTAACCCTGCTAATATCTCTGTGTATGCAGCTGTATTTTGTCTAGTCTCAATATCTGGAATTTTAGCAATACTTTGAGCAACTTGCGATAGTAATGCTGGGGCTGAATCTGTTTTGGTTAATGGTGCTAATGGTAACAGTCCCACATAATTCATAAATAATGATGGATCTTGCTCCCACATTCGGATAACGCGATAACGATGAGTTGTCATTTCGCTCACGTATTCTGTGGTGAAGGCGATCGCATCACTAGTTTCTTTTAAGAAAATCACTACTTGTGTAACAGGAACTTGATACTTCCGGGTCAATCGAACGTAGTAATCTAGCATCCGCAAAGCCAGTTCTGTTTTGGATTTAATTGTCGTTTGAAACTCCAGGTGTAAAATCCGATTTTCTGTTTGTAAGAATATCACTGAATCAGCGCGTATCGGTTCAATACTTAATTCGGTTTTTAAAACTTTAATTGTTTGTGGTTCTTGGTTTAATAACCACCGAATAAAATCTTGAGGATATTTTTCGGCTAGGATTTTACACAGGTTGTCATATTCTGCCATCTAGAGATTTATCAGGATATTTACTAAAGGTAATGACTGATTATCATAGCAAAATATTGCACAATTACACATATTAATTTCCGAAAAAACACTTAGCATCTTTTCCAAGCATCTGCCACATATGCAGAATCAACCACAGTTCCAATTAAATTTACAGGAGTATTTGCTGAAGCATAATATTGAACTTTCTGTGCTAGTTCATCAATGGCATTAATTCTTTGCTTGCCAGGACGAACATACACTACTAAAACTGATTTATTAGGAAGCACCTTCAGTAAATTTTGCAGTTGTTCCACTACTCTTTCTTCAACTAACTTATTGACCTCTGACTCTGGCAAACTGATTTTTTCTGGTTCTGTAATTAACTGATAATTTACCAAGTCTAGCACCACAACATCGCTAGAAAGTTTCATCCGTTTGGAGGCATCAACAATGCGGGCTACTTGAAAACCCCGTTGTAATATTAATTGATATTCTTCTGGATAATCATCTAGTATTATCGGTTGCTTTTGGGGAATGACATAATCAATAGATATTCCGCCAATTACTTTTTCTCGCTCTAAAATTTGTTGTAAATTATCAACTTGTTGTCCGACAATTTCACTGACTGATGCTTGCAATCGCTTTTCGACTTCTTCTCGCACTAGCTGACGTGCTTCTTTCAGACTTTGGCTAAAGAAGTAAACGCTGATAGCTCCAGCTACTGCTAAAATTAATGTCAGTACCACAAACGAAAGATTAATTGCACTGACAAAACTACCAAAACTATTATTTAAACGTGTATTGGCATCTTGGAGAAACTGGATTTGAGTTTTGAGCAGTTCGACATCAGCTATTGGTGACGGTGATGGTTTGGGGGTGGGTGTGGGAGTTTGGGCAATGAACAATACCCTATTCGGAAGTAACCAAAATCTAGCAAAATTCAACAAATTTTGTAATTGCATAAAGAATAATTCCATATTCAGTTAGTTGTCTAGCAGCATAAAGCGATCGCTGACAACTAAGCAACACGATGAGGCCCTAATTAATATCAGACGGAAGAAAACCACCTGATTACGCTACAGTGACAAATATCATTTCAGTCAGGAGGAAAAGCTTGTGAAAGCGGTGTTAATGACAGCACCAGGTAATCCAGAAGTACTGCAATTACAGGAAGTGCCAAAACCAGCAACTTTGGGTAATACCGAACTTTTAGTCCGCTTGGTAGCAGCAGGTGTTAACCCCATTGACACCAAATTGCGTAAACGCGGCACTTTTTATCCTGAACAAATGCCAGCCATTCTAGGATGTGATGGTGCAGGAATTGTGGAAGCGGTGGGTACTGGTGTACAGCGTTTTCGTTCAGGGGATGCAGTCTATTTTTGCCACGGTGGTTTAGGCGCACATCCAGGCAATTATGCTGAGTATACTGTAGTGGATGAACGCTTCGTAGCCCATAAACCCACATCTGTTTCCTTTGCAGAAGCAGCCGCCGCACCCTTAGTACTCATCACTGCTTGGGAAGCCTTGTATGAACGGGGAAGATTAGAACCAGGGGAAAGGGTTCTAATTCACGCTGGTGCAGGTGGTGTCGGTCATGTGGCAATTCAATTAGCTAAACTCAAAGGTGCTACTGTCTCCACCACAGTCAGTTCTCAAGACAAGGCGCGATTTGTCAAACAACTAGGCGCTGATCATGTAATTTTCTATCAACAAACAGACTTTGCTCAAGCCGTCTTAGAATGGACTAGCGGCGAAGGTGTAGACTTAGCTTTTGATACCGTCGGTGGCGAAACCTTCCACAAAACCTTTCCCGCCGTCCACATCTATGGCGATGTCGTGACGATTCTGGAACCAGACACTAACACCGTTTGGAAGACTGCCAGAAATCGCAACCTCCGCATCGGTTTAGAACTAATGTTGACACCGATGCTTTTAGGCATAGTCGAAGCACAGCAACACCAGGGAGAAATCTTAGCAGAATGTGCCGACTGGATAAATCAAGGTAAGCTGAAAATTCACGTCAGTCATCAGTTTCCCCTAGAAGACGCAGCCAAAGCACACCAATTAATTGAATCGGGAACAATGACAGGTAAAATTGTTCTGCTGATGAGCGATGAATCATAAAACTTGAACAAATTCCCTAACCAGCGCAGACTAACACAGCACCAACTCCGTGTACCTCTGCGTTTCACCTTTGCGTACCTCTGCGTTTTACTTCTCCTCTTCCCTCTTCCAGCTTGGGCAACCACAGAACGCACACCCCTCACCCTAGAATTATTACAAGAGCGACTCCATACCCCCACCCTGCGGGAAGGTAACTTAACTGTAGATTTGCGGCAGATGGTAATTGACTTGCGTCCAGAAAATTCTAGTTTTCGGGATAATTTTTACCAACTGCTGAGAAAAGAACTCCAAAAAACTGGCACAAAACCATTAGGTATAGACCTAAGTTACTCCTTAATTCAAGGAGATTTTATTGGTAGTGATTTAGGTTTGAGAACACCTCTTTACGCTCAAGCAATTGCCCCTATATTTACTCCTAATGAACAAGCACAATTAGAGCGTTTACGCTTTGTTTGTTTACAATCATTAGCAATTGCCTTACCCAATTCTAAAGACTGTAAATCCTTACTCGGTACTGACTCCACAGTATCTAGTGAAGTGAGTGTCTTTCGTGGTGCTTTGACTTTAGAACAAACTCGCTTTAATGGAGAAGTAAAGTTTTCCCATGTGTTTTTTCTTCAGTCTGTTGATGCTCATAATGCTACCTTTCTCCAACCTACCAACTGGAGTGAAACCAGATTTAGCCGACCAATCAACTTTAATAATGCCACTTTTCGGCAAACTAGTAATTTTGAAAATAGCGTGTTTTTTGACCAAGCCAACTTTAAGCAAACACAGTTTCAAGAAACTACTGATTTCCATGATAGTTTTTTTGAAAAAAATACTAACTTCAACCAAGCTAGTTTTAAGCAGCTAGTGAAATTCAATGGTGTGCAGTGGCAAGGAAATACAGATTTTTCCAGTGTGAGATTTACTAATCAAGCTCAATTTACCAGAGCTAATTTTAATCAGCTACTTTCCTTCAAAGAAACCACCTTTGGGCAAGCTGTGATTTTTCGAGAAACCATATTTAATCAACCAGTAGATTTGCAAGGTGCTAGCATTCTCAACCAAGCAGATTTTAGTGATGCGATATTTTCCCCAGAAGCATTTTTAAATGTTCCTGGATTAACTTTTAATTCTAATCAAGCCAAAATCTTAGGAAATCCCGGACAAATTGGGCAGACGTTTGTCGTTCCTAGATTACAAGGCAATCAAAATGTTTTGCGAAATTTAGGACAGAACTTTCGCCAACAACAGCAAGTTGCTGATGCTAATCAACTAGAGTATACAAAACAACAATTGCGTCTGCAAGAATTAAGCCACGGTTTAGTCGGGACAAATATTAATAGTGCTAGTGTGGCAAGTTTAATTAAATTGGGTTTTTCGCATACTCAAGCAAAAGCCATTAGCCAACGTCGAGAGGTAAAACTATTTCGTAATAGTAGCGAGTTATTAACATTAGCTGATATCAATTTAGAAATCTACAACCAGTTAAGTAATAAATTAGTAGTTGCTAAACCTTTATCTTTTGGGAGTTGGTTGTTAGAAGCCTGGAGTTGGTTAGCATTGAGTGTATTGTTACTTTTGAGTGGCTATGGCACAAATTTTTGGCTAGTTTTTGGGGTGGGAGGAGTGGCGATCGCCTATTTTGGGTTAATCTTTTGGTTAGTGGATCGTTGTCGTCGTCTTCATCCTGTAGCTATTGTGCCGAGATATTATGAAACTGTAGCTATCTTAATTAGTTTTAGTTGTTTAGAGTTTTTCAGTTTATTAGCCATTTTTCGTAATGCTGAACAACCTCTACTGACATTAGGATGTATTTTGCTAATCATTCTACCTATGCCTTTGGTATTATTAATCCGCTTATATCAACAAGGTCGTTACCACGATTTAATGGATATTTCTTACTTTACCGAAGATGGCACTTTTAGACAATTACGATTATTAATTGGACGTTTACCAGTCATTCCCAGAAATCAAGTTTTTCGAGAAAGATATATGCCTCTGTTGAGCGATCGCCGTTGGAACTGGTTGAATTATTATGATTTTAGTCTGAATAATTTAGTCAAATTAGGATTCAATGATATTCGCCTCAGAGACGAACACCTCCCTGGAATTATTGCCACACTAGCTTGGTATCAATGGAGTCTAGGCTTACTTTACATTACCCTAGTTTTGTGGACACTCTCTCGCACAATTCCTGGACTGAATTTGTTGATTTATCTCAAGTAAGAAAGCAGAAGACAGAAGAGTAATACAACAAGGCGGCAATCAGCAGACCATAAATGTGAGAGAATAAAATGAAGGTGATAGATATCAAATATACTTTCCTTTCCCTAAAAGTTTTAAATTCTCATTTAAACACTATAGAAAGACATATTTTAAATTGTCAATAACCCTGATTTAAACCAGTCGAAAGACAGATGGAATCATTAATTGGTCAACTTAAATTATGAACTATCAAGCAAAGGGCGTTACGAGCTTTTGAGGTGCATCTACCCCAAAGAGCAACCTATTAAACACAGGGCTAAGATGATGTTTTCTGCTCTGTGTTTATTTATTGTCTGAGGTTAAAAAAGGTGAGCATTGCCCACCATATCTGAATACAAGTCAATTAACTCAAAAATCACTGACTAAATTTTTGCACCTGCTTGTGGTTCAGCCCCCATTGGTGACACATAATCACGGAAAAGATTCATCTGCTTTTCAAAAGATAATTCCTTGATTTTTGCTAATAATTGTTGGGATGGGGAAGAAAGTTGATAGCCAGCAGGTAAAGGTACAATGGTAGTGCTTTCCATACCTTGAGCTAAACGATACCAAAATAGTAGCTTGGTGGTATCGCCAAGGGAACCATATTCACGGCTAAGTTGGTTATCTACACCTTTAATCAAGTCGCGTTGCAGTTGTAATTGTTGTTCGTGATTTAGTTCTTTGACTTGATTGAATAAACCTTCAGCAATTTCTGGCGATACTGTACTAGCACCAGGGGCTGCTGGTGTAATGGAACTACCCATTTCTTTGTAAATAAACCAAAACAAAGCCAGCTGTTCATCTACATCTAATTTTTGCCATGCTTGGACATATTCACGAATGGTTGCGTCACCAGTTTGAGTAAAAGTCATGATGATTCCGGTTGTTATTTAATCAATGTCACTAGTTACCGTAACAAAGAGATATGAGGTGTTTAACCCTACTAAAGACATAAGTAACTCAACCGAAAAGCAGAATCATTCAAAACAAAATTATCTTGCTCAATTGTGACTTTGAGATGCTTTATTTAGATGTTTTTTTCAATGATTTAACTGATGTGTAAGAATATTATTTTATGCTTATATAACTATTGAAAGATAAAATAAAATCAAGGAGTCTCATGGTTAATACCCTCGCAACCCCAGAGTCTCAAACACTGAAATCGGGAGTAAAAGCACCTGTTCAAGAAACATTGTTAACACCCCGGTTTTACACTACTGATTTCGATGCAGTGGCAAATCTGGACATTTCTGCAAATGAAGCGGAAATTAGAGCGATTGTTGATGAACTGCGTGCTGATTACAATCGCCATCATTTTGTCCGTGATGAGGAGTTTAAGCAATCGTGGGATCACATCGTTGGTGAAAAGCGTCGCGCCTTTATTGACTTTTTAGAGCGTTCTTGTACCTCGGAGTTCTCTGGATTTCTCTTATTTAAAGAACTATCACGGCGCATCAAAAACCGCAATCCTTTGTTATCAGAAGCCTTTGCATATATGGCGCGAGATGAAGCACGCCATGCGGGATTCTTGAATAAATCCATGTCAGATTTGCGCTTATCTCTAGACTTAAACTATTTAACCAAGAATCGTACGTATACCTTTTTTCCGCCAGAATGGATTATTTACACAGTCTACCTATCGGAAAAAATTGGTTACTGGCGCTATATTTTGGTGCATCAACATATGCAAGAGCATCCGGAATACCAATTTTATCCTTTGTTTCGCAAGTTTGAGAGTTGGTGTCAAGACGAAAATCGACATGGGGATTTTTTCAAAGCCTTATTGCGATGTCTGGCGACAAGCCGCTCCGCGTCTACGCAACCCAAACTATGGAAAAATTGGCAAGCTAAACTTTGGGTGCGGTTCTTCCTCTTGACTGTGTTTGCTACCCATACAATGACAGTATTTGAACGAGCATCATTTTATGAATCGATTGGGATTCATCCACGCAAATACAACAATAGAGTCATTCAAGAGACAAACAACACTTCAGCTAGAGCATTTCCTCTCATCCTAAATACCAATCATCCAGAGTTTTTCTGGCGCTTAGAACAGTGTTCTGAAAATAACTTGAAACTTGCAGCTATTAACAGCAATCAACAACCCAAATTTGTGCAATTCTGGCAAAGAATTGCCCCAACCGCAGCAATTATCTGGAATATGCTGCGGTTATTCCTCATCAAGCCAATTGATACAGAAGCAACACGCAATACAGTGCTTTAATCAGTAGTTGTCAAGAATTAAATTTACTGATTTGACAGGTTGATTTGACTCTGCGTAAATATCCCCAAAGATTATACTTTAGAAACAGCGATCGCTCGAATATCGGTTTGGCGATTAAATAAAATACGCGGTTTCAGCAAAATTCTGCATAGTAATAGTAAAGAACTCCATTCTCCTGGTGTATTATGACGCTTCCATTGTCCAGGACGACAAAACAACATTTCCACAAGACGACGATATTGATAGTTATTTACCTTCAGAAACTTAACTCGCATCGAGAGAAATTCATCACGGAATTCTGTACTGACAATCTCCCCCATCAGGCGTAAATTTTCCTCAGCAAGTTCTATGGTAACTGGTTGATTTACACTTAATTTAAACGGTGCATTTTGAGTTAATGCTATTTCTGCACCTACTTCGGAAATCATTGTCGTCACACCCCACAAATTTTGCTGGTTCACTCTGACTCTAGCAACTCTTCGCAAATCAAACCATTCATAAATATCGGCTTTTGGTGCATCCAGTAATACTAATAAAGCAATACTAATTGTCACTAAGTTGTAAGCACTCCATAGCCAACCCACACCGATACCTGTTACCTGTTGAGCAATTTCTGTCGGTACAGTTTTTACCCAAAAGCACATACATAAGTTTTGCCACAAACTGATAGCTGTAGCAATGAATAATAGAATTAGAGGTAAAGCTAAACTCCAATTGAAGACATAGCGATTTCTAACTATACCTTTGGGTGTAACTTTAAAACCTTGGGCGAAAGGATTGACCATGACTTGAATGACATTGATAGCCAAAGGAAAACACAGTACTAAAGAGTAAATATCTGATAATAATGCTGAACGAGCGCGATGATTTAACCAAGCAAATACTGTGAGATTGACTAAATAATAAGGCAAGAAAAACACTAATAACTCAGCTGCCGTTGCCTTGATGGGAATGACACCTAAAAATGAATAAGCTAATGGCATGAAGAGGAAATAAACACGAGCAACACTAGTAAACCAATGTAGTAAACCTTCTAAATGGGCTAACCTTTGGATAAAAGCTAATCCAGGAATTGTGAGGGGATTCGATTTAATAAAAAATGCTTGTAGTGTTCCCTGGGCCCAGCGTAAACGTTGAGTAGCATGAGCTGCAATATTTTCTGCGGCTAAACCTGCACTTAATTTTTCATTCAAATAAACTAGGCGATAACCGTGAGATGAAATCCGAATACCTGTGAAATAATCCTCGCTTAAAGATTCAGTGACAAAACCACCTGCTGCTGCTAAAGCACTACGACGCACCACAAAGGAAGTACCTGCACAAATAACACTGCCAGCAGCATCACGAATCGGTTGAATTTGCCGATAAAATACTTCTTCTTCGGGGGTAAGGACATTTTCTAGTCCTAAGTTATAAGCTATCGGATCGGCATTATAAAAACTTTGGGGTGTTTGCACTAGGGCTACTTGTTCATCTTGAAAAAAGCCTACAGTCCGAATTAAAAAGTTAGTTGTAGGAATAAAATCAGCATCAAAAACAACAATTAGCTCGCCATTGGTGTGAGCGATCGCTTGATTTAAATTTCCAGCTTTTGCATGAATATTATCTGGTCTTGTGAGATAGCAACAACCCAGTTCTTCAGCTAATTTTTGCACTTCTGGACGTTGACTATCATCTAACAGATAGATTTGCTTATGAGCGTAATCTAAAGCTTGACAACCAATAATTGTTCGTCGCAAGATGATGATGGGTTCATTGTATGTGGGAATGAGAATATCTACAGCAGGTGTAAAACTGCCAGCAATCACAGCTAAAGAGTAGGTATCAGCTTCATGATGGCGTTCTTTAGTATTCAACATCAAAAATAGTTGAATAATGCTACTTAATAGAAGTAACATTTCTAGCAAAAATAGCCCTAAACTAAAAGCCCCGTTAATTGGATCAACTAGATTTAATGTGGAGAGCGATCGCCATATTAAATATCGCCACGTTAAAATCATTAAGATAGCTACAACTAACCGCCGTGACCAATTTTTTGGTTGAGGTGATAATTTCATCACTGCTAACACAATAAAAAATAAACTCACTGTAGGTAAGAGTAAGTATTCACTCTCCATCACTGGCACTTCTAACCAGCTTGGTGGGTTCATTTGTAAAGCATTAATCTGAGTAAAAATTGCCTGAATTTTCTGATTGCCAGTCAACCATCCGAAAATGATGGCCGATAAAAAGGCAATTGTACCTACAAAAATTAGTGTTGCTGTTGGCAAGGGAAAACGTCTTTGGGGAACACCAATGATAGAAGTTTGGCTACCCCACTTCGACACAGAAACTTTGCGTCTTGGCACCTTGTAATTCTCCTGATAACCAAAAATTCTTTTGCTTATTGTGACGTATTTATTTACAAAAAGTTACAAGTTATCTACAGGAGTATATTTTCTTTTAATAAAAATTAAATAATATGTACTGAAAAACCAAAACTTGGGGATCAAACCACTCAAAATACAGATGAAAGGGAATAGGAAACAGGGAAAAGTCAGATGCTGATAACAGGCAAGGCGGGAAACGTTGACTTTTTTTCGTAAAACATTTTTATCATTATGTATATATAGTCAATAGGTCTGAGAAGCAAAAACGACCTCAAAGTTAGTCAGGTCAATTTTTAAGTAATTCTCAGCTTCAGTTAAGTTTGTGGTAGCTCATAGGCTTTACACTGTTTCTAGATAGAAATATCAGGAATTCTCAACTATGAAGTACAGACATTTCGTGATGCTCGGATTAATTGGTGTTTTAACTCTTGGTTGTACCAATCAAGCAGTTACACAAACCCCAACAACAACAGCAACAACTGTCACTAGTTCTGATGCGAAAAAAGGACAATTTCAGGCAGGTGAACATCCAACCCAAGGAAAAGTTTCTATTGTTACAGAACAAGGAAAAAAATATCTAGAGTTTGCTCAAGATTTTAAAACTGATAAAGGTCCAGATTTATACGTAATTCTCTATCGTTCTGAACAGCCACCCATATCGGGAATTAAAGAAAAAGATTATGTAAGTATTGCCAGATTACAAAACACAAGTGGCAATCAACGCTACACTTTACCCAACAATATCAATTTAGCAGAATTTAAATCTGTAGCTATTTGGTGTCGGCAATTTAATGCCACTTTCGGTTACGCAACTTTGTAAAAATATGGGGATGAGTCATGCTGATTCCTTCCCCAATCTCTACTCTCTATTTCCTACTATCCATTCACACATTTATTATGGAATTAGCAGATTTTTTAGGTTTGGTGCATCCAGCGATCGCTGTTGTTTTTGTGTTTCCTATGATTGGTATTGTCAGTAATTTTGCTTGGCAGACACGCCAACGTCGCCTACAAACATTAGAAGGAGGTAAAAGCAAAATTCCCCCAATTGTGGGAACAGAACATCGGCGGATAGGTGAATGGCTGACTGGTTCTATTGTCGGTTTAGTGTTAATTGGTTTAGCTTATCCAATTGGTAAAAATATTATTAAAAAACAACTGTGGAATCAAAACCTTTCCCAAGTAGTTTTTATCATGATCATATTTGCTCTTACTATCGGTTCTTTAGTATTTCTCTATCAAGCAAAACAAAAATTGTGGCGGGGTATATTTGCGACTTTAACTGGTGCTGGTTTAGTGATTTTGGGCTGTCAAGATGGAGTATTTCGCCGCACCGATGAATGGTATGTATCACATTATTATATAGGTCTTCTAGCAGCCATGCTGATGATTTTTTCCTTAGCAATTGTCCAAGATATATATCAAGATAGATCAAATCGCTGGCGACTGATTCATACAGTGTTAAACTGTGTTGCTTTAATCTTATTTATTGGTCAAGGTTTTACAGGCACAAGAGATTTATTAGAAATTCCTCTTAGCTGGCAGGAATCTTACATCTATCAGTGTAATTATCAAAATAAAACTTGTCCAACAGCAGTTCCTCAAATACCAAAGTGAAACAAATTCGGGAAATCTCTCAAAAAATTGATCCTTATTCATTACGCCTACGGTTAACTATTGCTGTGACTGCGGTTTCTGCTTTGAGTTTAGGTTCTCTTGCTATCTGGACAAGTTGGAAAATGCAGGAACTTCTTATTAATAACCATAAGCAAAATGTGGAAGAAATTGCTCAACGCTTACCCCGCGATGTACAACTTTATAGTGGCATGATGCCATCAATAACTGGCTTGCAAAAGGCAATTAATAACTTAACAATTACCAATACATTTTTATGGGTAAAGACTCCTAATAATCAAGTGATTGTCAAATCGAATAATTGGCAGCAATTACCCAATGAGACAGCCACAGAGTTGATCTCTTTAGGTGAAATGTCACAAAAACCACAAGTCAAAAAATTAGATAAGCGTTATTTTGTGATTCGTAGTGGTGTATTACCATTACGAGATAGAGGGTTAAGTAAATTATTTGTCGTCAAAGATGTCACTCGTGAACAGACGACATTTTTGGCAATGGTGCGTAATTTAGGAATTGGTAGCGTGTTAGCTGTTGTCGCCATTTCTCTATTGGCTGCATTTTACATCAGGCAAGCACTCCAACCTCTGCGCCAGTTAAATCAAATGACATCTGTTATTTCCATCACAGATTTAGGACAAGCTAAACTTTATTTAGAAAATGCACCTAGCGAAGTTAAAGAATTAGCTCAAACTTTTAACATGATGTTGTCTCGTCTGTTTCAATCTTGGGAGCAAGAGAGACAATTTGTCAGTAACGTTTCCCATGAATTACGCACACCATTAACTATAGTACATGGTTACTTGCAAAGTGTACTGCGTCGGCAAAATAACTTAACCCCAACCCAACAAGAGGCTTTAGAAACTGCGGCGGCGGAAGCAGAACGGACGATTCGTTTGTTACAAGATTTACTAGATTTAGCGAGAGCTGATAGCGGTTATTTACAATTTCAGATGGAAATCTGCGTTCTGAATGACTTAATTGTAGAAGTTGTCGGCATGGCAGAAAAGTACAGCGATCGCCAAATTACAGTTGAGTCTACCACGAACCGAGTTGAAGCGAAAGCAGACTACAATCGTCTCAAGCAAGTGTTATTAAATTTAATCGATAATGCTGTAAAATATTCAGATGCTGACACACCTATAACAATAAAACTACATCAGCAAGAACAAGAAGCAATTATCCAAATTTGTGATCAAGGTTACGGCATACCTTTACAACATCAAGCCCGGATTTTTGAACGATTTTACCGTCTCGATGAAGCTCGTAGCAGTTCCACTGGCGGTTCAGGTTTAGGTTTGTCAATTGTGAAAACTCTAGTAGAAAGTATGGGTGGTAGTGTTACAGTCCGTAGCCGTGTAGCCACTGACCGACAGACCAAATCTTTAACTCAAGGTAGTACATTTACCATCACCTTACCCATTCACTAATATCGGCACTTAGTAGTATAGTAATCCGATTTGATTTCTGAATCACTTGTAGAGGTAAGGAACTGGGGACTGGGAAGAAAGAATAAAGGTGTACTGACTTTTGTATGCGTAAGCGCAGGCTTCGCAAACAAAAATCAAATTTTTGGGTTCTAAAAAATTGGACTCAATCGGAAAAAACTGTTACCTGTTACCTGTTACCTGTTACCTGTTACCTACTTCCAAGCCCTATTTAGATACACTATGTAAAGGTAAAGTTACTGTTACTGTTGTTCCCACATCTTGTTGACTTTCGACATCAATTTGACCTTGATGAATATCTACACATTGTTTGACAATGCTTAGTCCTAAGCCCGTACCTTGAATTTTACCTACATTAGTTGCACGATAGAAAGTCTGAAATAAATTTGGTTGATCTTTGAGGGGAATACCTCTGCCTTGGTCTTGAATCCGAAAAGTTACTATGTCATCCTGGCAAATCACATCAAAGTAAATATTACTCTGTTGGGGAGAGTATTTAACAGCATTAGATAATAAATTCGTTAAGATACAATTAATTAAATCTTCATCCATTGTGGCTAAAGTAATATCCCCTACCGAATTAAAGATAATATTGTGTTGGTTACCCATGCCAAATTTAAAAATTTCTACTAATTCATTACAGAAGGTTTCTAAATTCACAAGCTTAGGGTTAAAATTTAGTTTTTCTGCCTCAGATTTACTTAAAAATAACACTTCATCTAAAAGCTGAATCATTTGATTAATAGCATAATATATCCGGTCAAAATATTTGGCTCGACGCTCTTTTGGCAAAGTTTCATAACCCTGTTCTAACAGGTCTAAACCTGTACGAATTGTCGTCATTGGAGTCCTAAATTCATGGGATACCATAGCTACAAAGTTTGACTTCAACTCATTGAGTTCCTGTTCTTTCAATAGAGCTTGACGGCTACGTTCTTCACTTTCTCTGAGTTTATGTAAAATTTCTTCTCGTTCAATAGCATAGCGAATGGCACAGACTAACCTTTGCATGGTAATTTGGTCTTTAACCAGATAGTCTTGCGCCCCTTGGGCTAATGCTTGTAAAGCTAAATCTTCATCATCTAGCCCGGTTAATACCACAACTGGGATATCAGGTATAGCTGCACGATATGCTTTTAATGTATCGAGCCCAGTTGCATCTGGTAAGTGGAGGTCTAACAAAACAACATCAAATTTCTGTAGTTCAATAGTTGCAATTGCGTCATTTTTTATAGGTGATAATTGCGGACTGGCTTGGCAAATATCGATAGCTTCAGATAATAGCTCAACATGGCTCATCTGCCATTTGTCTTCACCTGTACGTAGAAAAACTTGACGTAGTAACTTAGCATCAGTGGGACTATCTTCTACTAACAAGATGTGAATCGTTGTCTTATCCATAAAATAAATAAATATAAATTATCCGCTAGATAATTACCTAATTCCCAATTGCTCAAAAAATCTTTCATTATCTGCTTTGTCAAAGAAAAATCCAACTCTGAATTTATGTTTCTGATGGTAAAGTTACTGTTGTCAGCCAAAAATCCTTAATTAAATGGACAACCTGAATAAATTGATAAATGTCTATAGGTTTGGTAACGTAGCAATTTGCGTTGAGATTATATGATCGTAGTACATCTTGCTCGTCATTTGATGTGGTCAGTATAACTACAGGAATTAGTTTTAAATTTGTGTCTGACTTGATTTGAGTTAAAACTTCACGCCCATCCATCCCCGGCAAATTCAGGTCTAGCAAGATTAAATCTGGTCTTTTAGTATTAACAAACTCTCCTTGCTGGTATAGATAATCCATTGCCGTTTCGCCATCTTCTACCCAATGCAAATGGTTGGTAATCTTAGCATTTTCAAATCCTCTAATAGTCAAGTTAGCATCACTAGGAGAGTCTTCTACCAAGAGAATTTCTATTGGTCGCAATCTTTGCTGGTCAATCATACAGTTATTAAATGTATGGCATACAGTTTATACATTACAATCAATCCTCTGGGAAAGTGAAGTAAAAAGTTGTACCAACACCTAATTGAGATTCTGCCCAAATTGTACCTCCATGTCGCTCAACAATTTTTTTACAAATAGCTAGACCAATACCAGTACCAGGAAATTGGCGACGAGTATGCAACCGCCGAAAAATTTCAAAAATCCGTTCTAAATATTGAGATTTAATGCCAATGCCGTTATCTTGTACTGAGAATAGCCATTGGGAGTGCTGAGTGCGGAGGATGGGGAGAGGGGGGGATGGGGAGAGGAGGAGAGGGGGAGATGAGGAGAGGGGGGGATGGGGGGAGAAAGAACTTATATCAGTATTCTCTCCTTGTCCCGTTGTCCCGTTGTCCCGTTGTCTCCTTGTCTCCTTGTCCTCTTGTCCCCTTGTCCCCTTGTTCTCTACATCTTGTCTGACAGCACTAATATGAATTGTTAACGGCTCTTGGCGGCGAAATTTGATAGCATTACCGATGAGATTTTGAAATAGTTGCACTAGTTGGGTTTTGTCAGCAACTAGTTGTGGTAAAGAGTCATGGGTGATGGTAGCATTGCTTTCGGCGATCGCCAGCTGTAAATTAAACATAGCTTCATCCAGTGCCGTATGACAATCAGTCAGGGTAAAGGCTTGACTACGAGTCCCTACACGAGAATAAACCAGCAAATCTTGAATTAATTGCTGCATTCTCTTCGCCCCGTCCACAATATAAGTTAAATATTCTTGAGCCGACCCATCAAATAGTTGTGCATATTCTTGAGCTAGCAACTGGGTATAGCCTGTCACAGCCCGGAGTGGTTCTTGTAAATCGTGGGAGGCGATATATGCAAACTGCTCTAGCTCTTGATTAGAGCGATTCAATTCCTGATTGATGTTTTGTAATTCTGCGGTTCGTTCTTGCACTTTGATTTCTAGTTCTGCTTTGGTTTGTTGTAATGTTATTTCTGCCAATCTACGCTCGGTAATATCCGTACTTATACCCACCCACTCTTGAATGTGTTTATTATCATCTAAAATCGGAACCCCACGCACGGAGAAAAATCTATAAATACCATCAGCTACCCTGATGCGATGCTCCATTTGATAAATACTTTTCGTCTCGACTGCTTGAGTCCACATCTGTGCCGTGCGCTCCCTATCTTCCGGGTGAATTGCTTCCAACCATCCCCATCCCTGAATATCTGTCTCACTCTGCCCAGTTAAAGCTCGCCAAGATGGCATATCTTCTACCACTAACCCATCAGCATTTGTTGTCCAAACAGCTTGAGCAGTCGCATTTACCAATGAGCGATAACGCTTTTCATTCTTTTCTAGAGAGATTTCTGCCAATTTGCGGCGAGTAATATCTTGAAAGAAAATTGACAATCCTTCTGAAGAAGGATAAATTCGATTTTCAAACCAGCGATTCCACGGTGGGTAATATTCTTCCATCTCAATGACACGCTGTTCTGTCATAGCTTGGTGGTAAGCGTGATAAAATTTTTGCCCTACACCTTCAGGAAATTCTTGCCAAATGTTTTTACCAACCAAGTCTGCGGGATGACGATGAAAAATTTGCCCGGCTCTTTGATTAACATAGGTATAACACCAGTTGCTATCTAAAGAAACGAAAGCATCTGTAACTGTTTCTAAAATATCAGCAATTTTTGCTTTAGCTGCTTGTTTTTCTAACCGGATTGTATCTTGAGATAAAGCTTTATTAATCGAGATTTGTTTTTGGAGAAGTAGATAAACTCCTACCAATAGAAAACAACTAACACTATAGCCCAGTCCAATCATAATTATAATTCTTTGAAAAAGCGCATCTGTTTCTCTTGTGCGCTGTTCTAATAAAGATTTTTCACTATCTTCTATTGCTTGACTGATGGTTTGAATTTTTCCCCTTAGCTCTATATTTTGCTCACTTAGCACTCTTTGAGTCACTTTGTCTAATTTTTGTTGGCTGGATAAATCTATTGCTTTGTCAAGGAAGAAAAATTTTTTGCTAATCAGTGGTTCTAGATGAGCGAGTCTATTTTGTTGTTGCACATTATCTATCGTTAACTTTCTGATATTTTGAAGGATGTGGTAAATTTCCTGCTTGTGCTGCTGATAATCTTCTTGTTCTGATGCTCTGCTTGTAAAAATATAATTATTGTGTGTTCTGATAACATTAGCAAAACTAATTTTTAAATGATCTATATTTTCTATGACCTGATAGGTGTGTATGATCCATCGCTTTTCAGTATTGAGTTTTTGAATACTTAAGTAAGAGATAAATCCTACACTACCCAGTAGCAAGAGAGCAAAACTAAACCCGCATAGAACCAGTTTTTCTGATAATTTGTTCATGGAAGTTTGTCAAAAGCTTAGGGAATAAATCGATCAGATTCAGCGTTGATTTTCGACTACTACCTTCTCTGAAATAAATAATACTCTACTCAGTGGAAGAGAGGCGATCGCTCTTAGCCTCACCAGCGCAACTGACACCCAGATCCCAAAAAACTCCCACCAAATCTATAAGGCGGTACTGACCTTATGGTAGTTTTAAGTTACATTGATATATTGCGAAATGTTACTAGACCCTCATGACTGGAGAGTATTACCTTGGGAATCGAACTACGCAGTTTTGTATTTCTCGACAGCCTGCAACCACAACACGCAGCATATATAGGAACAGTAGCCCAAGGTTTCTTACCATTACCAGGAGACACATCACTGTGGATTGAAATCTCTCCTGGCATCGAAATTAATAAAATTACCGATGTAGCCCTGAAAGCTGCCTCTGTCCGTCCCGGAGTCTTGGTAGTAGAACGATTATATGGTTTATTAGAAGTGCATTCTGCCTCTCAAGGTGAAACACGAGCTGCCGGTCAAGCCATCTTGCAGACACTAGGCGTAAAAAGAGAGGAATGTCTCAAACCCCGTGTTGTCTCCAGCCAAATCATTCGCAACATAGATGCTTACCAAACACAACTGATTAATCGTACCCGCAGGGGACAGCTACTACTAGCAGGACAAACCCTGTATGTGTTAGAAGTTGAACCTGCCGCTTATGCTGCCCTAGCTGCCAATGAAGCCGAGAAAGCAGCATCCATTAACATCCTAGAAGTTCAAGCTGTAGGTAGTTTCGGTCGGTTGTATTTAGGTGGGCAAGAACGAGATATCCTAGCAGGTGCAGCAGGAGCGCGGACAGCTATCGAAAGTGTAGCTGGCCGGAGTAATTCCCTCGGTGGTAGGCAAGAGTAAAGGAGCGCAAATGGCAAATCTAGAGCATCTAGCTTTACTACAAGCAGGTGCAGTGAGATGGGTAGAGTGGCGAAAAACAAATCCACAAATTGCACCAGACCTCAGCACTGCTGATTTACAAGAAAATAACCTGAGAGGGGCAAATCTCCAAGGGGCAAACTTAAGCCGAGTAGATTTAAGTCAGGCTGTACTGGTGCGTGCTAACCTCAGTAGCACCGACCTCAGCAGTGCAAACCTCCAGCAAGCAAAATTAAGTGCAGCTAACTTGTCTGCTGCTAACCTGAGTTTGGCAAACTTGAGCAAAACTATATTGACACAGGCAGATTTAAGTCATGCTCATCTTATTGGTGCTGATTTGAGTGAAGCAAATCTTCGCGGTAGCACTCTCACGGAAGCTAACTTGATTGGTACTGACTTCAACAATGCTAACTTGCGAGATGCTGATTTAGGTGCAGCCAAATTGATGCGCTCTAACCTTTGTTTTGCTAACCTAGTTGCAGCTAACTTAATTGCGGCTGATTTGAGTGAAGCCAATCTCTACCAAGCAGATGTGATGGAGGCTTATCTCTACAAAGCTAATTTCTATAAAGCTAATCTCCACAAAGCCCACTTGGGTGGTGCATACTTGTTGCGAGCTAATCTCGCTGAAACTGACTTGAGAGGTGCTGATTTAGCATGGGCTAACCTCAGAGGCGTTAACTTGGGAGGTGCTAATTTAGCTGGGGCTAATCTCAGAGGCGCTGATTTAACTGATGCGAATCTCAATGGTGTGAATTTCCAAGGAACTATCATGCCTGATGCGTCTAGACATGATTAGTAGAGACGTTGCACTGCAACGTCTCTACAAGGATTTCGGGCAACGCAGAATTAATTTCTACCAAATGTCTATCGCAGTGTTCTCATAGCAACTGTCCTAAATATAATGAATAAGCGATCGCTCATTAGATATCTGCTTGACTTGTCTACGAATATGTTTTTTCAGCAACTTGCCAACAATCGCAATTCCTGACTCTATCTCGGCTGGCGGTAAACGAAAAGTTAAACGCATTGCTGGATAACCTTGCTTATCTGGGAAGAATGTTGAACAACAAGCCAGAAAAACATTTTGCGCTAAAGCTTCATTCCGTAGTGTTTGAATTGGCACATCATCCGGTAATTGCACCCACAGAAACAAACCACCTTTAGGGACTGTCCATCGTGCTTCTTCTGGGAAATAATCGGCTAAAGCTTTCAACATAGTATTCCGACTTTGCAAATTATCTGTGCGCAGTCGGTGCAAATGACGACGATAATGTCCTGATGCTAGATACTCGCTCACTATTGCTTGAGAAATACCAGATGTGTGAAAGTCATGGAGAAACTTACGTTCGAGAATGGCAGAATAATGTTTACCTGTGACTACCATATAACCTACACGTAATCCCGGAAATAATGTTTTAGAAAAAGTTCCTAAATAGGTTACTAAATCATGTTTATCTAAAGCTTTAATTGGTGCTGGCACAGGTTCAAAATTTAAACCTTCATAAGCATTATCTTCCAAAATTGGACATTCGTATTTCTCTGCTAATGCCAGTAATTGTTGCCGATGAGCTTGAGTTGTAGTTAAGCCTGTAGGATTATGAAAGGTAGTAATAGTATAAATTAATTTTGGTCTGTGGCTATCTAAATATTGCTCTAATAAATTGAGATTTATCCCTTCAGCAGTCATGGGAATCCCAATAATTCTGGCTCCTAAGTTTTCTAGAATAGAAATTACACCGTAATAAGTCGGTGATTCGACAATCACCCAATCCCCTGGTTGGACATAATAACTCATTGCTAATGACAAACCTTGTTGAGAACCATTAGTAATGATTAAATTTTCAGGAAAAACTTCTAATCCCTGCTGTACGAGTATCTGGGCAATTTGTCTACAGAGGTTCTCTTGTCCTTGAGGCAACTCATAGGGAAAGAAAATATCTCCTTCTTCTTGCTTTAAAGCGCGTCTAGCAATGTGGTTGATATCTTTGGGCGGTGGCGGATATCCATAACCAAAATTAATGATTCCTGGCTGTGTTTGCACATGAATTAACGGTGCATAAGTATCAAAAGAAGGACATTGACTTAATGATTCTAAAATCAAGACATTTTGCACTGGAGCAAATGTTGATTTCAAGTTGGTACAAGTAGGACAAACACTACTCACAAAATACCCTGAACCTTGACGAGCAGAAATAATTCCATCTGCTTCTAATACGTTATAGGCTTCAATAATTGTCAGTTTATTAACTTGTAAACTCTCAGCTAAGGCGCGGATAGAGGGCAGGCGATCGCCTGCTTTGAGTGCGCCTGATTTGATCAAATGACGGATGCGATCGCGGATTTGCAAATAAATCGGTTTGCTTGATTGCCGTTCCAACACAATATTCATATTGACGCACTCAATTAATGACGACAAAACCATCACTAATGGCAATATAAATTATTTTTGTCTAGTTTACCTAGTACAGTTAGCCTATTTTTAACTATAACAGTTACATGAGTACATAACTGTACTAGGACAAATTTGCGAAAACTGTACCTTCTCAGGTTGATTTTATTCAGTGAAATTAGAGTTAATAATTTATTTTCTGTCAGGTAATTTCACTATGAATAAATCCCATTTTTCCTTAACAATCAGCAGATTATGGCAACAATTCTACACATGGTTGGTGAGTAGTTCTGACTTGCAAGTTTGGCAAGAATCAGACAGTCATGGTGATATAGCTTGTTGGCGTGCTTATGATCCCATCACAGGACGTTCTGCTTGTTTTGGCTCGGAAGAAGAAATGCGAATTTGGATTGATAAATGCTACTATATGTAGCTATTTTCCCAAACATAAACTGTCTACTTTGCAGCGTCAGCATCTTGCCCATGCAAAATATGAGTATCGGCAAGATGTTCCTCTTTCCAAAAACAAAAAATTGATCATAATTTAAAGGATATTTTAAAAGTACTTTAGCTTGAGATTGCGTAAGAGATGTGACGCAAGCAGATAAATACTACAACTACTGGCATCATCTGGAGATTTGGATAGGTAATATCCATATTACTTATATTGTTTAAGTGAAAAATAATACTTATGTATTGTGCTTTTTGTTACTTTAACAAAATTTTCATAAGTTCAAGATAAACAGAAATAAATATGACAGTTTTGATACAAATTTGTTAAGAATAGTTACAGCACTCGTAACAGAAGGAAACATTTCTTATGGTTGACGTACTTGACAACAACCCACCTCATCAAGTTGTAATAGTTGGCGGTGGTTTTGGTGGATTGTATGCGGCAAAAGCACTGGCTAAGGCTAATGTCAATGTAACACTGATTGACAAACGAAACTTTCACCTGTTCCAGCCTTTACTTTATCAAGTTGCTACAGGTACGCTATCACCAGCAGATATTTCCTCACCTTTACGAGCAGTATTGAGTAAAAGTAAGAATACTAAAGTATTGTTGGGAGAAGTGAGTGATATTAACCCAGAAACACAACAAGTAATGATGGGTGAGGAAAAAATCGCCTATGATACTTTGATTGTGGCTACAGGAGCGAAGCATTCTTATTTTGGTAAAGATAACTGGGAAGAATTTGCCCCTGGGTTAAAGACTGTAGAAGATGCGATTGAAATGCGTCGCCGGATTTTTACTGCCTTTGAAGCCGCAGAAAAAGAAACAGATCCCGTCAAACGTCGTGCTTGGTTAACTTTTGTGATTGTCGGTGGCGGCCCTACTGGTGTAGAGTTAGCAGGAGCGATCGCCGAACTAGCCTACAAAACCCTCAAAGAAGACTTCCGCAACATTGATATTCGAGAGACGCAAGTCATCCTCCTGGAAGGCTTAGATCGAGTTTTACCACCCTTTGCACCGGAATTATCTCAAGTAGCCGCACTATCCTTGCAAGAATTTGGTGTATCAGTCCAAACTCAGACTTTGGTCACGAATATTGAGGGTGACATAGTTACCATCAAACAAGGTGACGAAATTAGAGAAATTGCCTCAAAAACAGTATTATGGGCAGCAGGTGTCAAAGCTTCAGCTATGGGAAAAGTCTTAGCTGAACGTACAGGTGTGGAGTGCGATCGCGCCGGACGGGTGATTGTAGAACCAGATTTAAGTATCAAGGGATATCATAATATTTTTGTCGTTGGCGACCTAGCGAATTTCTCTCACCAAAACAGCAAACCCTTACCAGGTGTCGCACCCGTCGCTAAACAAGAAGGCGAGTATGTCGCTGCACTAGTACAAAAACGCTTAGAAGGTCAGACTTTACCACAATTTAATTACACTGATTACGGCAGCCTAGCCATGATTGGGCAAAATTCGGCAGTGGTCGATTTAGGTTTTATCAAACTCAAAGGTTTCTTTGCTTGGCTATTCTGGTTAGTAATTCACATCTACTTTTTAATCGAATTCGACAACAAAATTGTCGTGATGATTCAGTGGGCTTGGAATTACATCACCCGCAAACGTGGCGCTAGACTGATTACAGGTGAAGAATCTTTAGCATTCACCAAAGTTGATGATAGTCATGTCAGCAGTCACTATATACCCACAAATAATAGACAACCAGTCAACGTCTAATTCTGGCAAATGATGTGATTTTAGGGGCATACACAATGTATGCCCTTATTTAACGTAAGTTCGACGGTTGAAAAAACCCCTCTCCAAACCTCTCCCCGACACGGGGAGAGGCTTAAAAACCTAATTTTTTTTCTTTACTAAGATATGGATTTTTAGCCCCTTCCCTTGTAGGGAAGGGGTTGGGGTTAGGTTCCGTCGAACTCACGTTTATTTATAGTAAAAACTGGAAAAGATACTGAACAGTTGACAGATAGCAGAGTTATCGCTCCTTTAGGATGGAGAGGTATATCAAAAAGCTACTCTTTGATTGACTAACTCAGCTGCTAAATTTATCGCCGCTTTCATACTAGTAGCATCAGCTACTCCCTTGCCTGCAATATCAAATGCAGTTCCGTGATCAGGAGAAGTACGTACAAATGGTAAACCAATGGATGTGTTAACTGCACGGTCAAAAGCCATCAGCTTGACGGGAATTAAGCCTTGGTCATGGTAGAGTGCGAGGTAAGCATCAGCAGCTTGTACGGCAGAATTACCATACCAGGCTTGCCCCGGCTTAACCCACATTGTATCTGGGGGAATTAGCCCAGTTAACTGTAAATTCGGGCGCTTTTGCTGTTCTGTTTCTAACCAAGGGAGCATCCAGTCAAGTTCTTCTGTTCCCAATTGTCCCTGTTCGCCACTGTGGGGATTTAAACCAGCGATCGCAATTCTCCCATGAGTAATACCAAAATCTTGCTCTAGACACTCCACTAGCAAATCTAATTTTTTGGTTAATAATGCTGGTGTCAGCGTCTGTGCGACTTGAGCCAGAGGAATATGGGTAGTGGCCAGTAAAGTCCTCAGTGTCCAATTAGTGTAAGGCGATCGCGCCACAAATAACATTCCAAAACGGTCAACACCAGACTTTTCTGCCAACAGTTCTGTTTGTCCTGGGTAATTATACCCTGCGGCTTTCCATGCAGATTTAGCGATGGGACTAGTGACAATGCCATCAAATTCGCCAGCGAGAGTTTGAGCGATCGCATATTCCATATAAGCAAAACTCGCCGCACCACTAGCCGCATTACCATTTCCTAAAATAATCTCACTAGCAACTGCTTGATCAACAGGTACATCCATAATTTTTAATAAGTCAGGATGAGCCAACCTCACAGAAGCATCCAGCACACTCAGTTGTTGGTATGCCTTTAACAGTAAATCCCTATTCCCCACCACAGTCACGTCACAATTTTGACTAACTTCTACATCAGCCAAAGCTTTTAAAACTACCTCTGTGCCAATGCCAGCCGGATCTCCCAACGTCAACGCTAAACGCGGGCGTTGTTTCTTAAGTGAATTCACTTGTACTTTTTCGCTTAATTGATACATTATTTTAATTAATAAAATGATTTGCCATACTGAGTAACAACTAAAAAAATATTAGCCTTGAGCCGCCTAATCCCTTAACCTCTAATCTCTAGCCTCTTTTCTCTTGATCATAGGGATTAACCATCAAACTAGTTTAAAATTATTTACACAGGTCTAATCCAACAATCGTTCTCATAAATGCAGTTTATCTGAGTTTAGTGGGAATGCTGGGATGATGCGATCGCCAAAGATGAGATTTGCTCCATCAAGTCCATCAAACAACACATTTGCAAAGGAGAATTAGATTAATGAGTCCTGAACTTGTGAATGCAGCCCTATTATCATTCGGTTTAATCTTCGTAGGTTGGGCATTGGGTGCTTTATTGCTGAAAATTCAAGGCTCAGAAGAATAATTACCCACAGTCGCCTGTTTTTACCAGATGAGAAACTTTTTTCTGTCTGGCATAATAGCTTGTCCGGCAACCGGACAACGCTGTTTAAGAAGCGTGTACAGTGTCGATAGCATTTCTGAGAGAATCAGTTACTTTTATTTACAGATATAATTCTGTTAAGATTCTTTTCATAAAAGTTTAAAATTTATTAACACCCTCATGACATTATTAATAGTCGGTGCTACTGGCACCTTGGGAAGACAAGTGGCTCGTCGGGCGATCGATGAGGGATACAATGTGCGATGTCTTGTCCGCAGTACTAAAAAAGCAGCTTTTTTAAAAGAGTGGGGAGCCGAACTAGTCAGGGGTGATTTGTGTCAACCCCAAACCCTCACAGCCGCACTAGAGGGTGTCACAGCAGTTATAGATGCCGCTACCTCTCGTGCTACCGATTCACTCACCATTAAACAAGTAGATTGGGAAGGTCAAGTAGCCCTAATTCAAGCGGCAAAAGCAGCAGCTGTAGAACGTTTCATATTCTTTTCTATTATTGATGCCGATAAATATCCAGAAGTCCCCCTGATGGAGATTAAGCGATGTACAGAGCTATTTTTAGCTGAATCTGGACTCAATTACACCACTTTACGCTTGGCTGGTTTTATGCAAGGGTTAATTGGTCAGTACGGTATCCCCATTTTAGAAGGGCAACCCGTATGGGTAACTGGTGAATCTTCTCCAGTTGCTTACATGGACACCTTAGATATTGCTAAATTTGCCGTCAAAGCATTAAGTGTCCCAGAAACAGAAAAACAAGCCTTCTCCGTCGTTGGTACTCGTGCTTGGAGTGCGGAAGAAATTATCAGTCTGTGTGAGCGCCTATCTGGCAAAGAAGCCAAAGTCAGACGAATGCCACTCAATTTACTCCGTACAGTCCGCAGTTTGGCTAGATTTTTCCAATGGGGATGGAATGTGGCAGACAGACTAGCTTTTACAGAAGTTTTAGCTAGCGGTAGACCTCTCAATGCGCCAATGGATGATGTATATCAAGTCTTTGGGTTAGACAAAGCACAAACAACTACCCTAGAAGGCTATCTACAAGAGTACTTCAGCCGGATTCTGAAGAAGCTCAAAGAATTAGATTACGAAAAAACTAAACCTAAGAAGCAGAAAGAGAAAAAAACACCCTTTAAAAAGGTTAATAGTCAATAGTCATTGGTCATTGGTCATTAGTCAATGGTCAATGGTCAATAGTCAATGGTCATTGGTTAACTCTCATCTTGCACCTAGCCCTAGCCATTAGAAATCGCACGCCACTTGCTACAATGGGGCGAACCCCGACAACGCAGTGCCTTGGCTATACAAACAAACGTTCGCCCTTGGCGTTCCCATTCGCGTAGCGTCTCGTAGAGAAGGGTAGTCCGCCTGTGCGGACTAAGTAAAATCAAGCTTTTAACCCGCGTAGGCGGGTTTTGCCTGTGTAGCCGCGACTTCCAGTCGCCTAGTGCAAGATATTAGTTAATCAGTTACCCCGATACCTAAAAGTCAATCATATTCATAGTTTGTGCTTTTATTCATGGCTTTTGACTCTAAACTAATGACTCGTGATCCAAAATGTGTAACGATTACATAAGACAGAGCCTCACTGAAACTTGGATATTTGAGTGTGCCGAAAGCAGGCATTATATACAACGACCTTAAACCGATAGCCGGTCGTGTTGCGATCGAGCTAAAAGACAAGCTAACCGCAGTCGGTTGGAATGTAGTTATTACATCTAGTATCGGTGGTATATTGGGCTACTCTAGCCCAGAAAGCCCAGTATGCCACACCCCAGTTGACGGTTTGATACCCCCTGGTTTTGACTCAGAGATGAAGTTCGCCATAGTTCTGGGGGGAGATGGTACTGTTTTAGCTGCATCGCGTCAAGTAGCGCCTTGTAGGATTCCCCTGTTGGCAGTAAACACTGGACACATGGGATTTTTGACAGAAGCCTATCTCAATCAATTACCCCAAGCCATAGAACAGGCGATCGCTGGCGAGTATGAAATCGAAGAACGAGCAATGCTCACAGTCAAAGTACTGCGAGAAGAATCAGTACTCTGGGAAGCCTTGTGCTTAAATGAAATGGTTCTGCACCGTGAGCCATTGACATCAATGTGCCACTTTGAAATTGCTGTTGGTCGTCATGCACCAGTAGATATTGCCGCAGATGGTGTAATTGTTTCTACACCAACTGGTTCTACAGCCTATTCTTTAAGTGCAGGCGGCCCGGTTGTTACTCCTGGTGTCCCTGTATTACAACTAGTACCTATTTGTCCTCATTCCTTGGCTTCTAGAGCTTTAGTGTTTCCTGATACAGAACCAGTTAACATTTATCCGGTGAATATTCCCCGGTTGGTGATGGTAGTCGATGGCAATGGTGGGTGTTATGTATTCCCAGAAGATAGGGTATATATAGAGCGATCGCCATACCTCGCTCGATTTATCCGCCTACAACCACCAGAATTTTTCCGTATCCTCCGCGAAAAACTCGGTTGGGGTCTACCTCACATCGCTAAACCTACCTCGGTAGAATTGCCTTAAGTGAGGAGTGAGGGAGTGAGGGAGTGCTGAGTACTGAGTGATGAGTAGCATTAATTATTCTCACCTCCTCCCCACTCTCCATGTTTACAATTTGGAATAAGTTATTAAAATTGCAGTAGTTAATGCCAGAAGTTGCTAAAACACTTGAGGTATTATCTGAGTCTAAAACTTGTGTATGGGTATTGAAAGACTTACACTCATAGTTTTCTCAAATTCAAAATTTAATAACCCAAATTCTTATGACAGCTGCTCATAATCCCTGTGTTTTGGTGATCGAAACTGATGATAGCCTAGCCAGTCAACTTTCTTTTGATTTGCAAGAAGCCGGCTACGAACCGATTTTAGCCAATGATGCCACCACAGGTTTGCAATATTGCCGCGATCGCCAACCGGCTTTAGTAGTATTAGATCGGATGCTGGCGGGTGAATCAGGGCTTTCGTTGTGCAAAAATCTCAGAAGCGCTGGGATGCGATCGCCAGTACTGGTATTAATGGCCAGAGATACGGTTGATGATCGGGTAGCTTGTTTAGAAGCAGGAGCTGATGATTACATCCTCAAACCTTATCGCCCAGAAGACTTTTTGAGACTGATTCGTCTCTATCTCAAACCAGATGTTGACACCACAGAACAGTTACGCTTTGGTGAGTTAGTTCTAGACATAGCCAACCGTCGCGCCATTTACAGTGGACGAATCATTGACTTAACAATGAAAGAATTTGAACTGCTAAAGTTCTTAATGGAACACCCCCGTGAAGTCTTAACCCGCGAGCAAATTTTAGAAAATGTTTGGGGTTACGATTTTCTGGGTGAGTCGAATGTGATTGAAGTATACATTCGTTACTTACGCTTGAAAATTGAAGATGAAGGTCAAAAGCGCTTAATTCAAACAGTCCGTGGTGTTGGTTACGTCTTAAGAGAATCGTAAAACGTGCTGAGTCAGGGAGTGCTGTTAGCGGAAGCGGGGCGTTGAGCCGCGTGCTGAATGAGAGAGTGAGGGAGTGAGGAAGTGAGGAACAAGAAGAGAATCCGTTGACCAATGACTATTGACTATTGACTATTGACTATTGACTATTGACTATTGACTATTGCCTCTTGACTCTTACCTTTAATTTTGTCCAACTACATATACAATTGAAAATTCTATGCGCTGGTTAACTTTAATTCCCTTGTTACTGAGCATTTTACTGATGGGTTGCTCATCGCAAACAATAGCTAAACCTGCTGTAGACACAACTATTTCACCACTCCCAGAGGCGAATCTGGGACAAACACTACCAATTTCTGCCAAAGCCACTGTTCCTAATGGCACAATTATCGAATTAGAAGTAGCGCGAACATCCGAACAACAGCAAATGGGTTTAATGTATCGCCCAGCTTTACCAGAGAATCGGGGGATGTTGTTTCCTTTTGCTTCACCTCAACCAATCAAGTTTTGGATGAAGAATGTACCTGTTGCCTTAGATATGGTTTTTTTACAAAACGGAGTAGTGAAGTATATCGAGGCGGCTGCACCCCCTTGTGCTAAAGAACCTTGTCCTATTTACGGCCCCGACATACCTATCGATGCAGTCATCGAATTACGGGCAGGAAGAGCCGCCGAACTAAATTTGCGTTCAGGTGACAGTATTAAAATTGAATTTCCGAATATCGGTATTTCACAGTAAGCGAAATGTGAATTGCTTGTGGTATAAGGAATAGACAATCCTAATTCATAATTTTTGCGTAAAAAAAATATCAAGTATACGTAAACAGGAAATTATGAGGTTAATATTTAATATGATGTCGAAAACAGAAAAATTCCCCCTATCTCAGGTAAAATCACAGCCTAAACAAGTTTGATGCTAAAAATCTTCCTTTTGGCATAAGTGTAATTAGTCGTTCATGAGGCAGTATTAGCTATGGAATCTTTACTACTAAATGTGTAATTAAATAAAACACTGAAGTAAAAAGATCAACCTATTTGACTTGGCTACAGTCACTTATAGCTAGAAAGTTAAGCACCTAGTATCACTACAGGAAAGTCACCAGACCTGTAAGTGTTACGTCCATAAATTTCTATAAGCTTTAGCAGCGTGTCTCTGGGTAGAAAATTTTGATTGATACTGTGATGTAGTAAGCAGTGTTAAGGCTAAAATAGATGAAATTTTTTGTTTTCATCGCAAAAAACACTTTTTTTGAAAGATAACAAACCATTAACGGTGGTAGCTAATCCGGGAATCGTACATTCACTGGTGAAGTAACCATTCAACACTACAAAGAACTAGGAAAATACTCAATGACCATACAGACTATACAAGGAGGTGAGTTAGAAATGTCACCATCAACTTATTCAAGGCTAATTCATTTCCTACAGGAAGATTTATCAATTTCTACTGCATCCCTGGCTGTAGCGTTGCGTCATCAGGCACAAGACCCAGGGCCATTACCCATGATTCTTTGGCAATATGGTTTGATTACGTTGGAACAGTTAGAACAAATCTATGATTGGCTAGAAACAGCCTAGAATATGATTCACTCATCCAGGAGAATCACATATGTCACACCTACTCTGTCTTTTATTAAGACCGAGACTTAAAATAATTGAATTCTACTTTTCTACTGACTTCCAAAATAAAAAGGTAAAAAAGCGAGTTGTATCAAACTCGCTTTTTTAAGTTCGCAATTTACTATAAGTAATAAAATGCGATCGCTAAACTGAACGTGAGAAAATTAACAAACAGCGACGAGTTTAAGTCCTTCCAACTTCCGACTTCGTTAATCAGATGTGGCTACTCGCTCACCATGATGGTTAATTGACCAACGGTGTTCTACTGGTACAGATGAACCCTGGCAAGTTTCTTCTAAGTGTTTTTGCTGGGCTGCGGCTTTCCGCATGGTAATAATTAGTTGATTAACTTGATGTCGCAATTCAGGGTTGTGACTGACTGCTGACATGGTTTGTCTTTCTAATAATTGCAGTATGAGTTCGTAATGAATGGGTGAAGGAAGGGGAAGCTGCTCCATGTAGTCGATGAGTAGTTTTTAATTGGATATTTTGTGACGCTTAGTTGCTGAATGTTGTTTAGTCAATTTTTACACAATAAATAAATGTTTAACTTAAATTTTGCTCTAGTAAGAGATAAAGTTTTTTTAGATTTATAAATAAATAGGTATATAGAATACCCTAGTACAATAAGGCAAAAGTACAAAGTAAAAAGTTGGGACTTTGATAATACGAGCTTTTTCCTCGTTTCCAATGAGTGTTTGATTACTGCCGTGACGTACTAGGGTTAGACAAAGAATAATTTTTAAACAGACTTGGGAAATAAGTTAGCGATCGCTATTGCTGGATCTGGTTGTTTGACTAAAGACTCACCAATTAACACAGCAGCAGCGCCAGCTTGGGCTACTAAATTTAAATCTTCTGGTTTGTGTAATCCTGACTCACTTACGACTAAGATACCTTTTTCCTGTAATTGCTTACCTCTAGCCGTTAAAAGTTGGCAAGTAGTTTGTAAGTCCACAGAAAAATCTTCTAGATTGCGGTTGTTGATGCCGACTAAAGCTACACCATCTAAAGCTAATACACGGTCAAGTTCTTCGAGATTATGGACTTCAATCAATGCAGCCATATTTAGCGCCTTGGCAATTTTGATGAAGTATTGTAAATATTGATCATTGAGAATAGCGGCAATGAATAAAACCGCGTCAGCGCCATGAATTCGCGCCAAGTACATTTGGTAAGGATAAATGACAAAATCCTTGCAAAGTAAGGGTATATCGACAGTAGCCCGGACTTTGGCTAGGTTTTCAAAACTACCTTGAAAAAACTTAGCATCCGTTAAAACCGAGATACAGCTAGCGCCCCCTTGTTGGTAAGATGAGGCGATCGCTACTGGGTCAAAATCTTCTCGGAAAACCCCTTTACTGGGGGAAGCTTTTTTAACTTCGGCAATTAAGGCTGGTGTTGTTTTGCCTTGTTTTAATGCGGCAACAAAATCGCGGGTTGGTGGTGCTGTGAGTGCTTTTTTCTGCAACTCCACTAAAGGCTGCCTTTCGCGCATCTGCTCAACTTCAACTTCCTTTTGCCAGACAATCTCCTCTAAGATGTGCTGCGGTTCTGCATCTGGCACAGCAGCCTGATAACGCACTATAGAAACATTTATAACCGGGTTCGGTTGGCGACGACGGATTTGCATAATTTAGTCATTAGTCAATGGTCATTAGTCATTAGTCATTAGTCAATCGTCATTAGTCAAGAGTCAATGATCAAATATTTTTGACTGTTGACTCTTGACTCTTACCTACACAATCGCCCGTTTATAGGCTTCATCCAACACTTCTGAGAGTGTGGGGTGGGCGTGGACGAGATGGGCTAGGGTTTGGACGGACTGACGGTTAGCTACGGCGGCGGATGCTTCGTGGATTAAATCTGAGGCGTGCAAGCCAAAAATATGTACACCTAAAACTTCCCCGGTATCCTTGCGGTAGATGACTTTGGCGATACCGTCGGCTTCGTTTTCTGCTAAAGCTTTAGAATTTCCTTTGAAGTAACTTCTACTGGTAGCGATTTCAAAACCTTCGGCTTGGCCTAACTCTTTTGCACCTGTTTCTGTTAAGCCGACATAACTAACTTCTGGATGGGTAAATGCGGCGGCGGGAATGCTGCGATAATCGACTGTTCTGTGCCGACCGATGATATTTTCCACTGCGACGATGCCTTGGGCAGAAGCGGCGTGTGCCAGCATCATTTTGCCATTAGCATCACCAATTGCCCAAACATGAGGGACAACTTCACCTGCTGATAGTACTGCTAGGCGATCGTCTACAGGGATGAAATTTCGACGGTCAAGTTCTATACCAACAGATTCTAAACCCAGGTTTTTGGTGGCGGGGATGCGTCCTGTTGCTACTAGGCAAGCATCCACCTCAATCACATCGACAACTTCCTTGGTTTTAAAATCTGCCAACTCAATAACCACTGGTGAACCAGGAATAACTTTTTTAGCGTATATTCCCACTTTGGTTTCAATATCGCGGGGTGTAATGAGTACCCGTTCTGCGAGTTTGGCAATATCCCGATCAAACCCTGGCATTAACTGGTCAAGGGCTTCAATCAACGTGATT
This sequence comes from Nostoc sp. TCL26-01, assembly GCF_013393945.1. Taxonomy (NCBI): domain Bacteria; kingdom Bacillati; phylum Cyanobacteriota; class Cyanophyceae; order Nostocales; family Nostocaceae; genus Nostoc; species Nostoc sp. TCL26-01. The sequence continues at coordinate 6,021,425 of NZ_CP040297.1, read as the reverse complement.
TCACAGCCCAAAGCTGAGTAAATATCGGAAAATTCTAAACCGATATAACCACTACCAATGATGGCTACCCATTCTGGCAGTGTTTCTAACTTTACACCTTGGTCGCTAGTAAAAACAGTTTTACCGTCTACTTCAATCCCAGGAGGAACGAAGGGAACAGAACCAGGGGACAAAATAATATCTTTAGCGGTGATGGTTTTTTCACTCCCATCGACTGTGACAGATACCTTTTGTGTCCCGGCAATTTTGCCCCAACCCCTGATAATATCGACTCCCAGGCGTTTGAGACTATTGGTTAAATCTCCTTGAATTTTCGAGACTAAATTATTGGCATGATTGGCGATCGCTTGGCGATCGAATTCTACATTACCAATTTGAATCCCCAAAGACTTTAGGTGGTGGGCATCGCGTAATTCCCGCACACGTCCAGAAGCAGCCAACAGCGCCTTCGATGGAATACAGCCTCGGTTGACACAGGTTCCCCCCATGTCGGCTGCTTCGATAATCGCTGTTTTCAGGCCACAACTGACAGCGTGTAGGGCTGCGCCATGTCCCCCTACACCAGCGCCTATTATGACTAAATCGTAATCAAATTCATGACTCACGTTAGTTTCCCCGTGTGCTTCGCCTATCTATTTTCAACCCGTCCAGTCATCCATGCAAGTCTTTTGTCTAATTTGGGGAGTAGGGAGTGGGGAGTAGGGAGTGGAGGATGAGAGGAGACAAGGTAGAATAATTATCTACTTGCCTAATTTACCATTCCTAACCCAACTACAAATTACCTTGGCACAAGCCTACTCCACGAGAACGCCTAAAGCCTAAGCTGTAGGCTATTACGTAGCTTGCTTCCGCGTAGCGGAATTACGAATTACGTTAGCGTAGCGTAAAGCCTTCTCTTTCAGAGACGCTAACGCGAACGGCATAGCTTCGCTTAGAGCGAGTCTTCGAGCGTCATTACGAATTACGAATTATATTAATGTCTCTTCCTCAAATCAGTGAATTTACCGTCCGTCGCTACGCTAATGCCAAATCTTTCCAACGAGGTGAGGCATATTTTGAGGCGGGTGCAGTTACGACAATTATTCAACGTGGACAGCAGTTGCAGGCAGAAGTGGAAGGGAATGAACGATTACCTTATCGTGTATCTCTGAATTTTGATGATAAGAGTGTCACTTCAGCTAGCTGCACTTGTCTTTATAATCTTGATGGTTGGTGTAAACATATTGTGGCAACGATACTTGTATCGACACGCCAACCAGAAATCATTGAACAACGTCCCACTTTAGAAAAGTTATTAAATCGTCTGGATCATGTCCAGACTCAAAGATTAATACAGGAATTAGTCGCGGAACAACCCCAACTAATTGATGTGATTGATCAACACGTTAATTGGATGACAAATCCTGCACCTAAACCCTTGTCTACCAACCCTGAACGGCAAATTACTGTCAATTTGGCTGCTTTTCGGGGACAAGTTAGGCAAATTCTACGGGAAGCGGTGCGCTACTTTGAGGAAGGATACGAAGAAGATCCCATTGCTGAGGAGTTATTTAGTTTAGTCCAGACGGCTTTAGAATTTTGTCAACGGGATGAGAGTCATAATGCGATCGCCATTTTAGAAGCCATTACCTCCACCTGTACAGAAAATTGGGACGAAGTACTAGAATATGGTGCTGATAACGATGAAATAGCCTGGGAATTAAATCTGGCTTGGTGTGAAGCAATTCTCAGCGCTGAACTCACACCAGAAGAGAAAGTCGATATCCAAGTAAATCTGGAAGCTTGGCAAGATGAATGGAACGCCGACTTTACCATGAGTTTAGATGCTTTGCGCCAAGGTTGGGATTACCCGCCACTACTGCGAGTTCTCCAAGGCAATATCAGCGAAATGGGTGTATGGGAACAAGAAATACCCAACTATGCTGATGATTTAGCACAAATTCGCCTCAAAATTCTAGACAACCAAGGGCTTTATCAAGAATATCTCTATCTAGCACAAGCAGAAGGACAAACTCAAGAATATCTCACTATGTTAGGTCGGTTAGGCAGAGTCGAAGAAGCACTAGCCGCAGCTCAAACTGTGATGAAATCGATGGAAGATGCCTTTGCTTTAGCTAAAACCCTGGCTGAACAAGGTTCATTACCTCAAGCATTAGACATTGCCCAAACTGGATTCAACTTACCAGGAAATTGTCAGTATGAATTGGGCATTTGGACAAGTGATTTAGCTGAGGCGTTGAGTGATCCCAACGCTGCTTTATTGGCACTCAAAGCAGCTTTTCAAGTCAAGCCTTGCTTTGTTGACTACCAAAAGATGACAGAATTAGCTGGGGAAGATTGGGAAAGTGTCAAAATTAATTTGTTGGATATTGTTCGTACTTCTAGAAGTTGGGGATTAGAGTCAGCTAAGGTAGATATATTTTTATATGAAGGGCTGATTGATGATGCTATTTCTACCGTCAGCGAACTTAATTCTTTTCATGCAGCCTTAATTCATCGTGTGATGAAAGTTGCCATAAATTATAATCCCGACTGGGTAATTACTAATGCCCGTCGCCGTGCGGAAAGAATTATGGATGAAGGTAAAGCAGAATATTATAGTGAAGCAATAGAATGGTTAAAAAAAGTTCGGACTGCTTATTTAGAATCAGGCAGAAAAGCAGATTGGACAAAATATCGAGAAAAGTTAATCGAAATTCACGGACGCAAGCGTAAATTGATGGGTATGTTTAAAGAACGAGGTATGGAGTAAAGATTGGTTGGCGGTGGCGAGCTAAACTTCTGGTTGCGTGTCTGTTGTGGACGACTGGTATATTTGACGCAATTGTGAAACATTACTGGATGTTTCTATCGCTGATAAGATTGTTTCCAGCACGCTTACATCCTCAATTTGCTCAATTTCCGGTAATAAGTTTTGCTCTTGAGAGCCAAATTTGAGCTTTAATCCCAACGATATGCCCTTTAACAATCCTAATCGAATACCACTGCGCTCAAAAGAAGTAACATAGTGCATACGTTGCTCTGCCTCCAATTGCTCTACTTCGTGCTGAAATTCTCGTTCTAAATCTAATGGTAGCGTTAGCATCCAATCTATGAATGCCAACAAGTTAAGAACATCTTCGCGCTCAAACCCCTGCTCATAAAGTCGCCGCACCAAAACTAATTTCTGCTGTTTACGCTCAACGCGATTATCTCGTGTCTCAATTGCTTTTAAATGTGCCATTACTACTGTAGCAAATGGGTTACAGCTAGACTCTAGTTCAGACAACCTTTGCCCATAGTCTACCAACTTGATGACGGGGAATTGGAAATTTACCCTACATCCGAACAACTCATAACCAAACTGATTAGATCGCCAGTTGGCGCGCTCATCACCCAAAACTGCCAAAGATACTACTGGACGCTTATATCTATCATAGTCGGGTAAGGAGGGATACGTCGCCGTTCCCTCCTCCCCTCAGAACCGGACTTGACAATTTCTCATCATCCGGCTCAAGCTCTCTACGTTTCAGTCTGTTTTCCACTGTGTACATGGTAGTGGCAGGTTTTGTGAAGATGGAGCAAGTTTGTTTGCTCGTCTGTTCCTCCGTCTGACACTTTTGTTAAGTGGTGAACGTGCAGTTCTTCTCCGTTGAACAGGTGTTCCCCACATACTGGGCATTTCCAGTTCTGGTTTTCTGCTACTTGGTATAGCTTTGAACTTCTTTTTCCGTTTGATTTGGGAATATAGACCCGTCTGGTTGGTTTTGCCTTCCAAAGTTGATAGGTTTCCATATCTCTGAGCAGTCTCACGCGAGCTTTGGGGGTTAAGGCGGTTTGCTTATCTATTCCCGCCGTTTTCCTCCCTTGATTCTCTTGTGTGACTCTTCGCACCGATAGTAGCAGGTTCGAGTAACTGCGTAACATCAATTTCATCAGGCTTCTCACCCGATTCCATTGCTGTGACTGAGTTGCACGATAGATTCTTTGTCTCAGGTTTCTAATCCGTTTCTTGACGGCTTTCCAGTTAATGGTTGACCAATCTTGAAAGGGTTCCTTCGTTCCGATGTCTTTTTTGACTCTATCTTTCACGTCGGTTCGATTCCTTTACGCCGATTATCGTTGAGAACCTACCAGAAGTTTGCCATCTTTCGATGTAGGGTAAAGTTTGAACCCCTATCCCCAGCGTTATACCAATTCACAAAAATCCTGATACATATAGCTTACTCGTTGGGTATTGTCCGCCCACCGTTAAAACGGTGGTCTCATAGCTTAAGTCCATTAAAATGGACTCTGATATTCAGTCCTCTTGAGAGGACTTTAGCTATGAGACAGGGATTTACAATCCCTGACGGACTGACGGACTCACGTATTTGTATCATTATTAAAGTGAAATGGTATTACCCAGGGCATTCGCTTTCTCTGGTATCCTTTACCCTCTGAATATTTAGGCTTTCCTTACGGTCGGCTTACTCTGGTTATCGACCTTTGCCAGAGAATTCATAGGGCTTACCGTGTTTCACGTGTCTGATGATTAACTGTTTCGGGTTCCAACTTTATTCCGGTAGGAGCTTTGCCCCTTCGCTGTTGACCGTATCACTTCAACAGCCGTCCTACGTACCTTTTGGTCAAGGTGTGTCAGCCTTATTTCACCTTTTTCAACTTAACGGAACTTATGTTGATTCACTTTCGTTAACCCTTGACAGCTCTCCTCTTGCCTTCTTACCAATTTAGGCTATTCGTATTCAGGCTTTCGTTCCTTGCATTCCATCAATTTCATTACTTACTTTTGATGTAGGTGGGGTCAAAGACCCTTTTACGTGAGGACAGGGCGAAGGGTTGCCCAGGGAGGTTTCCTCCAATCAGAACACGTGCCTTTGCACGTCGCACGATGCGGTAGTTGTAGGTGTACATCCTTCTAGGAAAGTCTGATTCTTCCTGAGCCTGAACTTCCAGATGTATCAATACCCAGCTTTCTTCACCATTCTTGAGATATATTTTTACCAGCTTATCTGCCAAATGCTTCCCCAATTCGGCATCACGAACCACTTGCTCTAATTCTTTATCCAAGAACTCTGGTTGTTTTGTCCAATCTATTTGCTCATGCGCTGCGGGGAAGAAAAACAGCATGAAGTCCTGGAAATACAGTTGTAATATTTGCTTCCAGGGCGAATCATATTCTGTTTGGGGATTTTCGTTTGCCATCTTGGAAACGCTAGAAATTAAACCACTGATATAGTACTTTCATCTCTAACCCAAAAATAATTTATACGCTGGGTTTTGACTCTCATCCCAATAGCGATAACCAAGAGTATCGAGAAAACTTTGCCACTCCTCCATTTCCTGGGGAGGTACTTGCATCCCCACAACAATGCGTCCGTAGTCTGAGCCGTTGTTGCGGTAGTGGAACATACTAATATTCCAGTTAGGACTCATGGAAGCGACAAATTTCATCAACGCACCAGGACGTTCGGGAAACTCAAATCGATATAACAATTCATTATTTGCCAGAGGCGAATGCCCACCAACCATGTGACGTAAATGCAGTTTTGTCAATTCATCGTCAGTTAAATCCAAAGTTTGGAAACCGCAGTCTCCAAAAGTTTGCACCATTTTCGCTCTATCAGCACGGTTTTGAATTTGCGTACCGACAAAAATATGGGCGATTTTTTCATCAGCGATGCGATAGTTAAACTCTGTCAGATTACGCCTGCCAATACATTCACAGAATTTTCGGATACTTCCTGGTGCTTCGGGAATTGTCACGGCAAAAATTGCTTCTCGACGTTCACCAAATTCGGCTCGTTCTGCCACGAAGCGCAAACGATCAAAATTCATGTTTGCGCCACAAGCCACTGCAATTAACGTTTGTCCTTGAATTTGCTCTCGTTCTACATAAGCTTTGGCGGCGGCGATCGCTAATGCTCCAGCTGGTTCTAAAATAGAACGTGTATCTTCAAACACGTCTTTAATCGCTGCACAGGTATCATCAGTATCTACCAAAATAATTTCATCCACATATTCCTGACACAGGCGAAAAGTCTCTTCTCCTACCTCCCGCACTGCTACCCCATCAGCAAACAACCCCACTTGCGATAACCGCACCCGATGCCCAGCTTTTAACGATTGGTGCATGGCATCAGCATCCACTGGTTCCACCCCAATAATTTTAATCTCTGGACGCAACCGTTTCACATAAGCACCAATCCCAGAAATTAATCCCCCGCCACCAATAGCGACAAAAATCGCATGGATGGGTTGCTGATATTGGCGCAAGATTTCCATGCCAATTGTCCCTTGTCCAGCAATCACATCAGGATCATCAAAAGGATGAATAAATGTTAAACCTTTCTCTGCCTCTAATTGTCGAGCATGGGCATAGGCATCATCATAAGTATCCCCATGCAATACCACCTCTCCCCCTCGCGCCTTGACTGCATCTATCTTGACTTGGGGTGTCGTCACAGGCATGACGATAATTGCCCTAGTTCCTAGCCGTTTTGCCCCCAAAGCTACACCTTGGGCATGATTCCCCGCCGATGCTGCAATTACACCTTCTGCCAGCAAATCGGGTGGTAAATTTGCCATCTTGTTGTAAGCACCCCGTAGCTTAAAAGAGAAGACAGACTGCATATCTTCACGCTTCAACAGCAGTTGATTATTCAATCTGGCAGAAAGATTAGGCGCATACTCCAGTGGTGATTCCTGGGCAACATCATACACACGAGCAGTCAGAATTTGTACCAGGTAGTCGCAAAGCATGGGGTGAATATTTAGCAATTGCTGGATGGACTATCATTCTACGGCAATTGTGTACCTATTCTGCGAATAGTTATTGAGTAAGTCGGCGTAAATACATTGTTGTTGAGATAAGACAATAGGCAACAAGCAATAGAGATAAGGGTTTTAGTAAGCTAAAGATAGATATCAGTGCAGCAGATGGTTAAACTAATTATTATCTTACTGATTATTGGGTTGATTATCACTAGCATTCTCATCAGCCCTATGCTGATAAAAAAACGCAGAAACTGTATTCAACAGCGTCCTTTTTCTTCGCTGAGTAATGCTGTGATTGAAAATAATCTCCCTATTTATCTGCGTCTCTCTCCTGATGAACGCCAACGACTGCAAGGACATATTCAAGTATTCTTAACAGAGAAACAATTTATTGGTTGTAGAGGATTGCAATTGACGGAAGAAATGAAGTTAACTATTGCTGCTGTTGCCTGTTTACTGCTACTCAATGAACGTGGAGAATACTTTCCTAATTTACGCTCAATTTTAATTTATCCTGGGACTTATTTTGTGACTCAAACTGTTGCCATTGATAATTATGTAGTGGAAGAAAGACGTGATGCCAGATTAGGCGAATCATGGACTAAAGACCAAGTAATTTTATCTTGGGAACAGGTAAAATACGATATTCGCAACTGGAGTGATGGACATAATGTGATCTTACATGAATTTGCCCACCAGTTAGATCAAGAGGGAGCATCCACTTTTGGCAGAAAGACTCAAATAGCTAATAAACCATTGAGATAAGCACAACGAATAGAGAGGATGTGATTAACACTATCAACATTCCACTGTGCGCCAGAAATTTTAATCCTCGCACCAATTTGTTTAATAGCAGATTCAACTGCGCCAGAACCAATAGAACAAAGTTGTTCAGCCTGGTAATAGGCATAATTGACAAGACGAGAGCGATGTTTTTCAAGATAAGCAATGAAGTTCTTCGCTTGTTTACCTCGGCAATGAAGAAATAAAGCTTGAGTTTCTTCTATCTGACCTTGCCATAACAGCGTTTCAGCAGCTTTAAGCCGTTTTAAAGAACCACCAACTTTATAGAGATTTTCTTTGAGGTGATACCAATCCAAGATTTCCCAACGCTCAAAATTTTCTGTTTTACCAAACTCTTTGACTAGATTCCACACGCCATCATGACCATCCCCCAAGCACACTAACGGGTTAACCAGACGTTGGCTATTGACATAATCAACTAATGATTGGTTGTCATCAAAAAACGCACCATAGTAAATCCCTTGCAGACGAACGGTTTTATAGTCTCGCCAGTAACAGCCTGCTTTCGGTTTACCTCTGAGTCGGACTTTTCCTCCATCTACACTGACTTCTGAAACTGCTTGTTTTGCAAATGGTAGTTGAAAATCTTGTGACAGCACTAATTTTTGTTGCGTTGAGTGACCCACTTTGACTCCTGTCAATGCCTCAACTTCAATTTCTGCTTTTTGGTATGATTCGTTAGCTGACAGCCTTAAACAACACTTTTGAAGTAATGGACTTAACCGGGTTCTTGGCTTCAAACCCAGTTTCTGTAACTGTTTGGCTTTAAGAGTCAGTTCCCCCACTAAGCTTTTAATTTTCCTGGTTTTACCTACTTTTGTTCCAGTTTTTTGTTCGATAAAAAAAGGGCTATTTCTGGACTGACTAGTTCTAATATTTGACTCCGAACTGTTTTTTCTATACTTTCGAGGTCTGTCAGCTTACTTTTATCTGCTTCTTCATACAGTAGTGTTGACAATTCTTGTAAACAGGCTTTGATTCTTTCTTGTTTATCCTGGTTCATGGTAAGTCATCCACACTGTTTTATCTGTTGTTATATTCTCCCAGAACCTGTATATCTTCCAAAAGTGGATGCTCCCGATCAAGAAGATGGTAAAGCCGAGGGTGTGCCAATCTTGCCGAGAAAATCAGATTATTCTATTTGGGCTAGAGTGATGACAGCAGAATATCAACAACTCTGCAATGATGTTCACCAAGGTATAGAGACTGTAATTGATAGTTACGGTGCAACTAATCCCGCAGAATTTTTTGCTGTGGCAACTGAGACATTTTTTGAGAAGCCAGAGTCATTATTAGAGAAGCATCCAAAATTATATAAGCTGTTACAAAATTATTATCAAGTAGCTCCTATACAATGGATTTAAGTAATGATTTAATTCCTCAGCAATTCCTGAATAGAAACTGCAATATCAGGAAATGCTAAGGGGTTAATAATACCTTGGGTGAGTATTTCCTTTGATTGATAACCTGCCTCCGTTGGTACTCGAAAGATGATGAGTTGCATTGTTTGCAAATTTATCACCCAATATTCTGGAATACCTGCGATCGCATAAATCTTGGTTTTCACTGCTAAATCTTTAGTCAGGCTGGAGTCTGAATACTCAATTAGCCAAAAAATATTTTCGGGGTAAGGATGATGTTCTTTGTAATCTCGCCCCAAACGTTGGACGATCGCAATATCTGGCTCTGGTTCAGAGTTACTATCAGGTAAGGTAATTGGTTTTGCCTGTCGCAGTAATTACATCTTTGCCAAAATTTTACCTTTAACTCAATCTTCATTCAGTTTGAGTACAGACGCATAGGTAAGTTGGCGCTGACAACGCAAATATGTCACCAACTTTGATGGATATTTGAGCAATAGCCTGTACTCAAAAAATATCTCATTGTATTTTTACAAAAAAAATATAGTTTTACCAGTAATTGTACAGCCAAAGATTTTAACCCTCAATATGGCTGCAAACGCTATTTTACAGAATCTATAACTAAAAGTCTATGAGTTTGATATTAAATTAGGGCAGTATTATATATGACTTAGTTGAGGTCGATTTTTTAGCTTTGTTTTTGTCCAGGATGGGCAATATCGCCAGTTTGTCATTTTCCACACTCTTATCCAAAAGCCATGCAGTTGACTCAGAACCTCTATCTCTATTCATTTTTAGCTCATTTTAAATTTCTGCACAAAAGTTACACCGCCAAAATCATGTTGGTGGCATTTTTGGGTACTCACATACCACTATTAAGCTTGCTGTTTAGTTTTGTCATCTCTAATTCCTATTCTTGGGAAATGGCAATTAAGGTTTTAGTAACTGCACTCTTAGCTACATTAATTGGTACAGCTGCTACCCTCTATGCACTCCACCATCTGCTTGTTCCCGTCAAATTGACATCCGCCGCTTTGCGAGAATACCTCGACACCAAAACCTTACCCCAACTACCGACAGAATTTGTGGATGAAGCCGGGACGCTGATGGCAGATACGTCACAAACTCTACATAAATTAGACGAATTGATTGATTATATTAGCCATTACGACGAACTCACAGGATTACCCAATCGAGAGCTATTCTGTACACGCCTCTATCAAACTATATCTTCATCGCCAAATAGTCAACGCATGGTAGCCGTCATGGTATTGGGTATTGATGATTTTACCGACATCAGTCATGCGATTGAGCATCAGCAGGTTAGTCTACTTTTAAGAAGTGTAGCCCAGCGTTTACAAACCTGCATGGCACAGGCAGATATTTTAGCTTATAGCAGTGGGGATGAATTTGCGATCGCTCGTGTAGAAATACCTTCTTTTGAAAATGTCATTAAGCTATCGCAGTTGCTCTTGAGTACCTTGGCTAAACCCTTTTCTATCCAAGGTCATCAAATTCATATCACGGCTAGCATAGGAATTACAATTGATGAACTCAATAGTCTCAATCATGTAGATCACCTCTTACAACAAGCCCATATAGCTTTGTATCAAGCCAAGCAAAAAGGGCGAAATCAATACCAGTTTTATTCATCAGATATTAATGAACAACTGCAAGAGCGATTGACCTTAGAAAATGATTTATATGGAGCGCTAGAACGAAATGAATTCATAGTTTATTATCAACCAATTATTGATTTATCCAGTGGACAAATGACAGCAATGGAAGCACTAGTACGCTGGCAACATCCTACACGAGGTTTGATTTCTCCTGCTAAGTTTATTCCCATTGCTGAAGCGAATGGTTTAATTGTGCAAATCGGTGAATGGGTATTAAGAACTGCTTGCAATCAAAACCGTGCTTGGCAACTTGCCGGATTTGCACCCATCCGAATGTCGGTAAATCTATCAGCTCGACAATTTGAAAAACCAGATTTAGTCAAACTTGTCGGCCAAATTTTAAAAGAAACAGATTTGCACTCATCTTATTTAGAACTGGAAGTAACTGAAAGTTTCTTGATGACTGATATTCAGCGTTCTGTTACCACTTTGAAAGAATTAAGAGCATTGGGTATATGGTTAGCCTTGGATGACTTTGGTACTGGCTATTCTTCTCTCAATTATCTCAAGCGCTTCCCAGTAAATATGTTAAAAATTGATCGGTCATTTATCATGGATGTGGTGACTAATCCTGATAGTGGGGCCGTGACTGATGCCATTATTGCCCTGGCCAAGAGCCTCCAGTTAAAAATTACAGCAGAAGGTGTAGAAACACAACAACAGCTTGACTATTTACAAAAGCGCGGCTGTCACGAAGTCCAGGGATTTTACTTCGGTATCCCATCTCCGGCTCATAAAATCACAGAAACTTTGCAGCAAGGTTCTGAGAAGATGAATAAAATTGCGGCATAATCCTCAAAACTGAACCGTATTGGGCGATAAATAATTGAAAAACCCCACCTGATTTTAGCTTTTGCCAAAATGGGCGGGGTTGAATAACATCTAATGGGCAATTATTTTGGAAATAGAGAGATAATTATCCATTAACTGTTATTTATGGTCAAGAAATAGGGAACAAGGGATAGGTGAAAGCTTGATTATGTCTTCACTTCCTCAAGATGTTGCTTGAGTTAAAAAGCTCCGACTCTGCCCATGATGACGTAAATCGTTCTACCAATCAACTGTAAATCGTATAGTGGATGCCAGTTACTCTGATAACGTAAGTCTAAATCAACTATTTGTTCAAAATCTTTGATGTGAGAACGTCCGTTGACTTGCCATTCGCCAGTTAAACCAGGCTTGACGTTGAGTCTTTGCCAGTGACGAGGGTTGTACTTAGCTACTTCGTCAGCAGTGGGGGGACGTGTACCTACTAAACTCATGTCACCCATGAAGATGTTCCAAAATTGTGGTAGTTCATCTAGACTAGTGCTACGCAAAAAGCGTCCTACTCTGGTGACACGAAAATCATGCTTATTTTTAAAAATTAGACCATCTGCTTCGTTCTCTACCAGAGATTTGAGTCTCTCTGCATCACTCACCATTGAACGGAATTTCCAGATGTGGAATGTGCGTCCCTGGAGTCCATAACGTTCTTGAGAGAAGAAAATAGGCCCTGGACTGTCTAGCTTAACAGCGATCGCAATAGGTATGAACAAAATAGCTAGAATTAGCAGTCCTACTAAACTCCCTACAATATCCAAGCATCGTTTGAATTTAGACTTTACGGAGGGATGAGGATTGGCTGTTAATTCCCAAATGTTATAAGTAGTACCTTGCAAGACGCTTTCTAATTCTGTTTGATACATGGTACGTTCTCTAGCCGAATGCCTAGTTATAGGGGTATTATTACTGAATCTCACTCAGAATATAAACGCAGCCTCATCAAAAACCCCGTATTTTACGGTATATTTACGTAATCTTCATCAAGATTCTAGGGATCATGAAGTTTTATGAATTTAAAATAAAGAAACATAAATCTATCTCATGGAAGATGTTTAACGAAAAATAATATGTATAAAAGAATGCTTTGAGAAACATGGAACTCACCACGAATGACCAATTACCAATCACCAATGACCCATGACAACTCATTTATCAGTAAAGTGACAAAAATGCTTCTATCATTTGCCAGAAGCCATAAAAAACAAAATCATTAATAGTATGAAAACAGTATTTACTTAGAGTCGTATTGATTTAATTAAATTACTCAATTAATAATTTCATCAAACTATTCAAATGCTCTTTTACAATCGGGGTGATTAAAAAATGATTTTAGCTGGTGTCGAGGTAAAAGTTAGCCGCTTGGAATCTATTGTTGAACAAATTGGGGAAGCAGTACTATCTACAACTGAGACAATAGAACGTCTCGCTGATAGAATGGACAATCTCAGTTGTCAAGTTGAAGCTCAAGGAAAACAATTACAGCAGCAAGGTTATCAAATTTTTGCTCTGTGTGATGCCATCCAAACTCTGGCTGAATCTCAAGATGATTCCCTCCAAAAATTAGCCCAACTCACCCAAACTTTAGATAAGTTGACGGCTTTAATTCAAGGAGTAGATGAAGAATTGTCAGAGCAAGGCAGAAAATAAACAACCAAGAAGAACATTGTTGACCAATGAATAATAACTAATCACACCTTTAACTGGGTGACAGCAATATTACCTGCAAAACAAACATCGACATCACTGCCGGGAGTGCGATCGCGTTTGCCGTATTCACCCACATAATAGAAATCATCCCCATCCATGCGATAGTTGACTGGTAAAGGTTTCGTACAAGGTTGGCAAAACACTATCTCCGGTTCTGGTTCGCCTGGTTGTAGATGAGGTAAGTTGACATTCCAAAAACATCCCGGTTCTAAAGGACGATGGAGTAACTCGCCTAAAACTTGAGTTGTGAATTTAGCTGCCACATCCCAGTCAAAATTCTGTTTGCCTTTACGATATTGAGAAATAGCAATGCCGGCAATACCGTGCATCGCTGCTTCCCGCACAGCCGCCACAGTCCCAGAAATATAAGCATCCACACCTAAATTTCCCCCTGCATTGATCCCTGACAAGACAAGCTTGACATCTTGGGAAATTTGTGATATGGCAATTCTGATACAATCGGCAGGAGTACCAGCGATCGCATACTCACTATCCGAACGTTTCTGGAGATTAATCGGGCGAGTAGTAGTAACTTGATGACCACAACCCGATTGATGATCTCTAGGTGCAGCAATAATCACCTGTTGGCCATTAACAGCCTGCACTAAAGCCTTAATTCCCGGCGCATCAATACCGTCATCGTTAGTTAAGATTATTGACATAGAATTACGAATTACGAATTAATCCCACTGTACCCCTGTGAAAGCAACTCGTAAACGCCAGCTTTTTTGCTTGGGAACCTTGACTGATAAAACACCACTTTTGAGTTCTTCTTTGACATAGGGACTATCCAAAACAGCCCAATTTTTAAGAATACGCTCTTTTCCATTGATTATTGCTCGACCGATGCCACTATTTGCTTCGTAAGTCATGGATAGGCGATCGCCTTGCAGACTTGTATAAGTCAATTGCCCTGAGCTTTTCCAAGCGCTATCATCAATCTGAGTCTTCTTCAGAGCCTTAACAAGACTAGGTAAATCAGGGTAATCAGCCACACTAGCCATATCTGTAACCCAAGCCGTCTGATTACCAATAGCCGCTAAAACCTGATAATCAGGATTTTTGGCAGATACAGTCTCTTGCCAATTAATTTTGTCACCCCAAGGACGAGAACACAACCAAGTATTTTCAATTCGCCAAATATACCAGTTTCCCTGCTGTACTGGTTTACCATAACGGGCTGGTAAGACTAAATGAGAACGTCCTGGTATCCCTGCCGCTTTATCCTCATCATTAAGACGCAATTGGTAGATAACTGCGCCTTGAGATTGGACATATTGATCCCCTGGAGAACTTCCCGTCGCCATCGGACTATGAAAAGTTCCAGCCAAACTAATGACTGCATTGTCAATGCCCTTGGGGTTCCGCACCACTAATTTATAGGTGGCATACTGGGCGTTGATAGTTCCCTTCACTTCATAAGCACGATCTGGTTGCAAAAGCGTCCCTAAACTGTAGTCTGGAGTAATGTAAAAATTCTCCCAAAATTGATTTCCTTGGTGATAACTGTAATAACCAGGATGACTTGCTTGGAGTGTAAAAGGTAAAGGTACTTCTTTCCTAGCTAACACTCGTAGCTGAGATGGCGGACGATAACTACTGAGTCCAGCCAGTAAAGCTACCCGTCCGCTTTTTTCACTCAAACGTTTTGCAGTCTCAGGTTTATCCCCCCACCACATCCAAGCCACAGCACTTAATTCGCTTTTATCCCATGTACCTCTATCAAAACCCCGACTTTCTGCACCACCAGCCGTCCCCCAACTGAGACGTAAAGCCATATTAGTCGCATACCAATCTAAAGCAGCCTTGGCTAATTGACGCAATTGGGGAGTCTTGGCAAAGTCGTAAAGATTCAGCCAACCACCAATAGCGTATCCGTAGTAAGTCGAAGAATGGAACTCACCCTGTCCTATTGTGAAGTACTTATTGAGTTCTGCCCTCAGCCAAGCCTCATTAGTCGCCGCTATACCGGGAAGAGGATTAGGCCAACCACTACCATTCATCAAAGCCAACCCAGATAGACGCTGCATCGCCATATGGTTTTCTGTGCCTTGTTCCATCCATTCCCAGATATGAGGACTAGTCAACATCCGCCGATAAGACGCTTCTACGGCTTGAGGCATGATTTTGCGGAACTTAAAAAATATAGGAATATCGAAAACAGCCCGGAAATGATAAAGGTCTGGTTTATCCTTGTCCATGTTGAGGAGAATTTTCCAGCTTTCTGCCGCAGGATAGCGCTTACCTAAACTCAAGCGTGACAGGATAACGGGAAGTAAATACTTATGGGGATCAGATATCTGTTCTCGTCGCCACCAAGCATCCAATTTATTTAAGTCTACAGCCGCTAACTGCTCCCGAATTGCCAAATTCCGCGCCTGAAATGCTGTTTCTAGGATCTGTTCATCTCTGGTTAAGGTACTGAAATCAGTTGCCAGTGACACCAGCTGTTTATTTGCCGACAAATTACCCATAAAATTGACCGTGCCAACAAAGGTAATCATCATCAACAATACCCAAGTTATCGTTTTCCCATATTTCATAAGTAGTTATAGGGTAATGAGCTATCTAGCCCTAGCCCATTCCTCTGTGTCTCTGTGCCTTTGTGGTTAGATAAATATTTTTTTACCACAGAGACACAGTGAAAAGTCGGAGCGGAGGTTTCCTCCGTAGACGCTTTGCGGCTTGCCGCAGGCATCTGAACTTTTCAAGACAAAGCCACAGAGAGAAAAGCTAAAGTTTTTTCGCTAAAAATGAGGATGTTCAAGCTATGCCTAGCTCCTAGCCTCTTGAAGAATAAATCTGTAAACAGAGTGCTTTTGACATTAGTTGTATAGTATTTTTGGTGCTAGTTGGTCTTATGGGATTATTAAATGACACAGATCCTCAACCAGGTTTTTAGGATAAAAAAAGTTATTATTCGGCTGATTCTGCCTTTGTTGACGGTGATTCTGACTTCTTCGCTATTCACCACTGCCGCACTAGCTACAGGAGTGTATCAAATACCCAGCTTGACAGCAGACAATGCTAACTGGGTTGTAGATCAAGGCGAAGTGATTAGCCGACTCAATGAAGGTACAATTAGCAGCAGCTTTGAAGATTTAGCCAAGCAAACTGGTAACGAAGTCAGATTTGTGACTATCCGGCGCTTAGATTATGGCGAAACACCAGACAGTTTTGCTAAAGCCTTGTTTAAAAAATGGTTTCCTAGCAAAGAAGCTCAAGCAAACCAAACATTGCTAGTACTGGATACAGTAACTAACGGTACAGCTATTCTCACAGGCGACAAAGTTAAGCCTTTGCTTACAGATGCGATCGCTCAAAGTGTAGCTTCAGAGACATTGGCTGCACCGTTACGCGATGGTAATAAATATAATCAAGCATTTTTGGATGCTAGCGATCGCCTAGTTGCTGTCCTCTCCGGTCAACCAGATCCCGGCCCTCCCGAAATTGTCGATAATGTCCAAGTGGAAGGCACATTTAAGAAGGCAGAGGAAACTGACCAAGGTAATGCTACAGCCTGGGTAATAGGACTATTAATTGCCGCTACTATTATCCCAATGGCAACTTACTACATTTACTTGGCAGTCCAACCACCATCTAGTCCTGAGTAAAGAGTGCTGAGTACTGAGTACTCATCACTCAATCTTGCACGTACTCTTGCCCTGTAACCAAGGCTAATTCAGCCCGCACAAATTCCCGTCCCAGATAGGCAGCATGATCTAAAAGTGTTACAGGGCAAGGGTAAGTTTCTTCCAAGATTTTCACACAGAGTTCTTTAGCTGTCCTCCCACTAAAAACCGTCGTGTGGGTTCTATCTACCTTACCCTTAGCAGGAATTACCTTACCTGTTTCTGGATCTACAGCCAAACCACGGTCATCAATAACATTTGTAAAATGCTTGGCATAAATTAAATCGGCTGCTCTATCTAAATAGATAATGAAATATCCGTTAGGGTCAAGGTCAATATGTCGCTGAGAAAGTTTATTATCAATGGCTGCTAAATCTTCAACTATCAAATCCATACGCTCTCAAAAGTAAATTTCTCTAGTCAGGGTTTTTACATTACATCTCAAGTGTAAATCTTTTAGGACTGACGCAAGTGCCATCTAGGATCAGCTTTGATGACTAATGACTATTGACCAATGACCAATGACCAATGACCATTGACTATGACACCTTCCCCTGACGTTCGCACTTAAACCCACGGCGCTGCCAAGTTTGGATATCTACTTGTTCAAGCTTGACAACATTTGAGCATTGGGGCTTGATCACTTGACTGAACGCTGCCCAAAATAAACTGCGTGTTACATCTAATCCTGTTTTTTGCCAAGACTCTCGATTACCAGGAACACCCATTTCTGGAACAACCTCAACCTCAACCCAAATACCATTAGCACCTAAGATAATTTGTGCCAGCCATTTTGCTCTGGGAAGATGAGTTGGTGAAGTAATTAGTTTCAGTTTATGAACTCCCCAACGTTGTAAAATTGGCACTCCGTAATATAAATTTTCAAAGGTGGAATTAGCACACTTTTCTAACCAAACGTTTTGTAAATCTGCTGCCTCTCGCTGAAAAATTAGCAGAATACAAGGATCTGAGGAACCATGAGAAATTAAAATTGGCACTTGGGGATATTGTTTTGCCGTTTGGGCAGCATAAATTTCGCGCCTAATACTACCACCAAGGACAAACAAGCCATCCACAGGTCTGGAAGATGCAAAAACTAGAGTTATAGTAGTGAAGATCAACCAAATCCCCAACAGCAAGCATAAACCCCCCGCAAGTTTTTGTAGCAACTGCCACTGTTTGCGGAATTTCTCACCTACGGAAATTGATAAATTTATAGTAAATTTGCGCTTCATGATACAAGACAAAAAAGCTTCGTTAGTTAAGCTGAAAAAGACCCCCCATTTCGTGACAGAAATGCTATCTTATAGAACTAGTATGGGATATAAAGATGACAGTAACAAAAGTGTCACACTATTTTCATAGTGCTAGATTAGACTTATAAAGAAATTCCCAAAACTAGTAACGTTTGTTAATAAAGTAACGCAAAAATTTAGCATAATTTAAAAAGGGGAATTTAATGAGAGGAGTGTAGCTAAAAATTGAGTATAAAACTTAAAAAATTCTCAAAAGTCTGATTGCTAAACTGACAAAATCACCATAAACTCCTGCTGATATACATGAATCCATCTGCGAAACGTTACTCACTGCTCCAAGTGGCCTTGATTGGTGGAGCGATCGCTACAACGGCCACTGTCTCTGTTTTTGGCTCTGCTTGGACTCGTAGTGTTCGCGCTGCCTTACAGGATAGTCCTAAAGCCTTAGTTGATCAGGTCTGGCAATTAGTAAACAGTGAATATGTTGACGGTAGTTTTAATCAACAAAATTGGCAAGCAACCAGACAAAGTTTATTAAGCAAAGACTATTCTTCTAAGGAAGAGGCTTACGTAGCCATTCGTGAAGCTCTGCAAAAATTGAATGATCCATATACCAGATTTATGGACCCCAAACAGTTTGAAGCCTTAACCAGTCAAACATCAGGGGAAGTATCTGGTATTGGTATCCGCATGGAATTGAATGACAAAACCAAGCGGCTGACTGTTGTAGAAGCCATAGAAAATTCTCCAGCCATCAAAGCCGGGATTAAAGCTGGCGATGAGATTTTAGCAATTGATGGCAAACCCACTCGCCTGATGAAAGTGGATGACGCTTCTAAGCTAATTCGTGGTAAGGAAGGTACAGTCATTACCTTGCGTTTAGGACGCACTGATAACAGCACTGTTGATTTGAAACTCACACGAGCCAAAATCGAAGTGCCAACAGTTAGCTATAATCTCAAGCAAGAAGGAAACCGTCGGGTGGGTTACATCCGCTTGCGTGAGTTTAGCGCTCATGCTTCAGAACAAATGGGACGAGCTATTCGTAATTTAAATGGACAAAAAGCCGATGCTTTTGTCTTAGATTTACGCGGTAATCCAGGCGGTTTGTTACAAGCAAGTATTGAAATTGCCCGGATGTGGCTAGACAATGGTGGCATTGTCCGCACAGTTGACCGTCAAGGTGTAGGCGAAAATACCAAAGCTAACCGCACGGCTTTAACAAAACTCCCCTTGGCAGTACTAGTAGATGGTAACTCAGCTAGTGCCAGTGAAATTCTCACAGGTGCGCTCAAGGATAATAAACGGGCTGTAGTTATTGGTAGTCAAACTTTTGGTAAGGCTTTAGTCCAGTCAGTCCATGAACTCCCAGATGGTTCAGGTTTGGCTGTCACCATTGCTCACTATTACACCCCCAATGGTACAGACATTAACCATAAGGGGATTACACCAGACATTAAGATTGATCTAACAGAATCACAAGAGCGCCAACTAGCGACTAACCCCAACCTGATTGGTACTCAAAGCGATCCTCAATACGCTCGTGCGATCGCAGCTTTATCTAATAATACCTTTGCTCAACCCCCAGTCAACAACAATTCCCGATCCATGAGTATTGGTGCTAACGATTTGAAGTTTTAAAAATTACTTGTGTGAGTTATTAGTTACCAGGTGTTCATATATCAGTCTGATGTGATCAAGTTCAAATCCCCGATTTCTTGAAGAAGTCGGGGATTTTGTTTTTCACCACCATCACTCATTTTTCACCCTTACTATATTAGTTATCTAATTATCCCTAATCTACAATTTTATGAATAATCAGCAAATTGATCTGCCAATGGTATCGGTGGTTATTCCTATCTATAACGGTGAGGCAGATTTACCAGAGTTAATTAACTGTTTGGTGTCTCAAACTTACCCTAGAGAACGGGTAGAGTACTTACTTGTAGATAATAATAGCAGCGATCGCACTCTCAGTTTAATTAACACCTCTGCTACTGATAGCCCTATTACTATTTGTCCCTTGAGCGAAAACCAAATTCAAAGCTCCTATGCAGCCAGGAATGCAGGGATTCGGGCGGCGGTGGGTGAAGTTATCGCTTTTACAGATGCCGATTGCCGTCCCCAACCCCAATGGTTAAATGCATTAATTCAGCCTTTTGTCAAGCCAGAAGTTGTAATTGTCGCTGGTGAGATTACTGCTTTTCCAGGGAAAAACTTACTAGAACGTCACGCCGACCGTCAAGAAACTCTCTCTCAGAAGCATACTCTAGGGCATCGCTTTTGTCCCTATGGTCAGACTGCTAATTTAGCAATTCGTCGTAGTGCTTTAGAAAAAGTCGGTATATTTCGTCCTTATTTGACTACTGGTGGTGATGCAGATATTTGCTGGCGCATTCTGGGAGCAAACATTGGTAGTTTAGAATTTGCCCCAGAAGCGATCGTTCAGCATCGTCATCGTGCCACACTGAAAGAATTAGCGAGTCAATGGCGACGTTATGGACGCTCTAATCGTTATTTGCACGAGCTGCACGGTGTAGAACTAATGCCAGAGATTACAGCCAAGGAAACCAGATATCGCCTAGCACGGTGGTTATTAAAAGAATTACCACGAGATAGTGCCAAAGCGATCGCTCGTCAAGCGACTTTGATAGATATATTAAATACACCCATCAGTCTATTCACTGCTAAAGCGCGGGCTGCTGGACAACGAGATGCTAAATTACCAGAACAAGCTAGAACAATTGAATGGTTATAAAAAGGAGTCAGAATACAGGAGTCAGAATACAGAATACTCTACCTGCATTTCTCACAAAACGGTAGGGGCGGGTTCACGAGATATTCGTGAATGATTGAAGCATATTTGTAAACCCGCCCCTACAGCCTCTGGACTTGTGTTTGATAAATTGCGTGAGAAATCCGGGTCTATCCGTCAAGGGATAGAGTATAGGACTTACGTATGGCTAGCTAACTTCTGCTTGTTTTGGTGATTTCTTAACACCCAACTTCCACCCAAAATCCCAAAGGTCAAAAGTCCCAATGCTGACTCAGGTTCAGGGACAGGAGTGATTTGTCCCCGTAGCTCACCTCTAGGAGAAAATGTTGTGTGGATATTGAAGTAAGCATTACCTTTCAATAATTCTTGAGCTAGTACATCTGTTAGAGGTTTGGTAGCATCATCAAACCGCCAATTTCCTATAATACTACCCGCACTACTACCAGCGATCGGTGGGATATTTGCATTATCAAGCTCGTGAACAATTGGGCCATTTTGCCCTACAGGCGCGTTGTGGATGTGTGCAAATGGAGCTGCTACAACACCTTGCAAACCAGAATAATTAACTACATAGTCAAAAACCCAGTTACCAGGGCCACCGCTAAGTGTACCTTGAGCAAAGCCTGTAGCTTGTGTAGTAACGGGGGGAACTTCTTGAGAACCGCTTAATATGCTGGTAAAAGAGATAGTTGCTGCATTCGCTGCTATGGGTGTCATTGATGCGAGGAGGGCTGTACCTAAAAAAGTGCCGGTTAAGAAAAGCTTCATAAGTTACCTACTTGATTTTACAAAACTCACTACTTGATTAGCGATTATTTGGTGGAGATATGAAAACCTCAATACCTCTCTACACAAAGTATTAGTGTTGAAACTAATTATTCGTTCCTAACTCAATGTTTAGACTTATGAAAAACTCTCAAGGATTATGATCAACAGTAGCAAACTTAGTTGCCGAGAAAAACTAGCCTCTAGTCATGTCGCTAAAAGTACTTTTTAGTATGTTTTACATACCAGAGTCTAATTTTATCTCATTTTAAGTTATACTCAGATTAAGCTTTAGTTAAAAACATCAAATAATTCAAATATTTTGAAGATTGATATTATTTAATTTCTCTGATAATAAAATTATCCCAAAGGGGACAAAACTGTTAAAGTGCAATATATAAAAGTCACTTCTTTCTTAATTTTGAATTTTGAATTTTGAATTGGTATTACCTGTCGCCTTTTACCTAGCTAAGAGGATGTTTGAAAAGTCCCTAGTAATGTATCAAATACTTTTAGATCCCCCTAAATCCCCCTTAAAAAGGGGGACTTTGATTCATATTCCCCCCTTTTTAAGGGCAGGGCTGTTTCATTCCACAAGGTGAAGGAGTTTGTCAATATCATGAGAGATAAATCTTTGGGCAATTGTGATGGAAGTATGACCATTTCGGCGAAGTATATTGAGAGCGATTGCTCTCAATATGGAGAGATTTGCGGGAGCATTGCCCATACGGATCGTCGAATTATCTTCTTTGAAAACAACATCTTTCACCCAATGGAGGCAATTTTCGATACCCCAATGACCGCGAATACCGATGGCAAATTCCTTCGCTGTACAAATCAAGCTGCTAATATAACAAACAATCTCATGATATTTCTTATCCTTTCTTGTGCCAATTCTTTCGACCCTAATTAAAGATTGTATTCCCGTCCATTCTGGGTCAATTCCATTGACATCATGGAAAACTTCGACAGTACGAGTTGTTAATCTATCTCTAGTCTTTTCTGTCTCAATTATCCGAGAAGTTGGTTTTCTGGTAGCGGCAATCTGTTGAATATGTCGATGTAGTTTTGGTTGATTATCTTTCACAGCAATAACGTAATCGTTACCACCTTCAATAATTATTTTGCAAGTTTTTTTTGGCAATGTAAGGAATCAAAGCTCAAGATAACATCTTCTATATCCAATGCTGTGACTAGCTCCTGGACAACTTGTATTTCGCTTTTGAGTTGGTTATCAAATTTCTTCATCCCCACAACTAGCCCTTTCTTGCCAGCAAATACTGATACTATGCTCACAAAATTCTGATGAGATGAACTATAGTTCTCCACTGTACCCTTAATACTTTTACCATCTACTGCACACCATTCTGATACTTCTAAATCCACATAATTTTTCGCCCATTCATTAAATTTTTCTGTCAGTTTATCAAAATTCACTCCCATGACTACACGTCGAATTGTTGAATATGAGGGAACCCCATGTTTTTGAATGCCAAATTTTTCTATTAATACCCGTCTATGCCTTTTAACAAAATCTCCCCACTCACGATACCCAACATATCCATTCATTGTTCCCATTATGACAAACAGCAACACTAGCCACAGTGGATGTCTTCGTCCATCAGTCGTTCTAAAATCTTCCACTTGCTTTAATTGTTCTATCAGCTCTGCACCCATATTTTTTCCCCACAACTCTTGCTATTTTACCTGTTTTAGGGAATGAAACAGCCCTGCTTTTTAAGGGGGGCTAGGGGGGATCAATTAGTGCTTAACATCACAGCCAACTACTTTTCAAACAACCTCTAAACAAGTCTGTTCAGTAATCAAATTGCATTGCTATATGCAATGATAGAAACCTTACCTGTGTCAATATCGTAGCAGGCTTCAACAATTTTCAGTTTGCCTTGATCTATAAGTTGCGCCAAAATCGGAGATTTTTCTTGTAATATTGCTGCTTGGTATTGAATGTTAGCAATAACTGCGGCTTCTTCAATGTCTTTAGTTGATTTTATGTTGGATAGTGCTGGTTTAATATTCTCAACAATAGAGCTAATTTTACCTGGGAGTAATTCATCTTTCATAGCTGCGGCAACAGCACCACATCTTCTATGACCTAAAACAACAATTAACTGTGTACCCAACACAGATGTTGCATATTCCAAACTGCCAATAGCAATGTCACTGGCAATATTACCTGCGACTCGAACAGAAAATAAATCCCCAAGTCCTTGATCAAAAATAATTTCTGCAGGTACTCTAGAGTCGGCACAACCTAAGATAGCTGCAAAAGGATATTGCGTTTTTGCCACTAATTCTAGATGTACTGATGATTGATGAGGATGTTTGGGTTGTTTATTGATAAATCTTTGATTACCATCCAGTAATAGTTTTAATGCCTGTTGGGGATTTACTGGATTAAGGTTGCTGGGTTTATCATCAGCACTACTAATGAGACTACCACTAACAGCAGTAGTAGCGATCGCTAACCCTGCTGTACCCGCTAACCATAAAAAATTCCGCCGCCCAATAAATCCATTGATTTTAGACATTCACCACCTGACAAAAATTTTGTCGTTGTCAGGACGATATCAAAATTAATCAAGGTGCAAGAGTACCTTTGCACACGGTTTTAGGGTTATTTAATTATTGGTCATTGGTCAATAGTCATTAGTCATTAGTCAATAGTCATTAGTCATTGGTAAAACTCTTACCCATTACCCATTACTTACTACTCCCTCCCTCAGCACTCAGCACACCCTTCGGGAACGCCAAGGGCGAATAGCACTCAGCACTCAATGTCTTTTCCCTGCGCCCAAGTACAACTCGGCTACTTTGGGATCATTTAATAAATCTTGTCCGGGTCCGGAGATTGCGTCGCGTCCAGATTCTAGCACATAGCCACGATCTGCCATTTCCAAAGCTTTACGGGCATTTTGTTCCACTAAGACAATGGCTGTTCCACTTTGGTTGATTTGTTTAATCTGCTCAAATACTTGTGTGACTAAAATCGGGGATAAAGCCGCAGATGGTTCATCTAGCAAGAGTAAACTTGGTTCTAGCATTAAAGCTTTGCCCATCGCTAACATTTGGCGTTCTCCGCCGGAGAGAGTACCGGCACGTTGACGACGGCGATCGCTTAATCTAGGAAACATGGCAAATATTTTGTCTTTCAATGGCTGGAGGGAATCATTACGAATAAAAGCCCCCATTTCTAAATTTTCTTCTACACTGAGGGAAGGAAACACATTCGCAATTTGTGGTACATAGCACATCCCCCGCCGGACAATTTGATTTGATTTTAATCCGGCGATATTCTCACCTTTGAAAGTAATTGCGCCTGTATGGGGTGTCAAAAGTCCAAAAATCGTTTTTGCTAAGGTGGACTTACCCGCCCCATTAGGGCCGATGACTGTAACTAATTCTCCTGGTTCAACTCGAAAATTGACACCTTGTAATATATCTACATCTTTGATGTATCCAGCGTGAACATTTTGAGCTTCTAACAGAGGAGCAATATCTTGTGTTGAACCTGACATATTATTTTTAACTCTTACATACTATAAAACATAGGCTCAACACCTATGTTTTATAAAAATTTAATTATAAATTATACGCCTTATACAGTTTTATTTACCTGACTCATACGTTTGAGCAAATAAATTCCTATCAAAGGTAGAGCTAATAAACTAGTAGGTTCTGGAACTCTGGTGCGTTTACCAATCAAAGTGACTTGACCTCTTGCTCTTTCGCCATTGTTACCTACTTCTGCGATGTAAACGTATATTGAACTAGGTTTGGGTACTGCTACTCTTTGGGTGAGTTGAAATAAAATCTCTCCACCATCACCTAAACTCACAAATCCGGCAGCATTTTGGTTTGTTTCAGCTACAGCATCAAAGCTTTGCAGTCTGGCAATGCTATTGTCAACATTACCATCTTTAGTACCAAATAAATTATTACCTCTAAAGTTAGCCCTGGTTGTAGCGCGCATGGTTCCGGCGGTCAGCTTAGTTCCATTGGGCGTAAAATCAAATACATTTGAATCTGACAATCTTTTAACGTCTTCAGCGTTAGTAATCAAGCTATCACTGATTTTAATAGCATCTAAATCAAAGCCACTAAACTTACCTGGAGTACCGCCTTGCCCTAAAATATCAATCACTTTAATCGCTGTGATATCAAAGTCAATGTCAGAAATTTTAGCTCGATATACACCTGTGCCGGCATTGTTATTAGGACTGATATTAATAGTTCCTATCTGTGTAAATGTTAAGTCTAAAGTTGCAGCAGTAGCACTTGATGTTAATACCCAGTTAATAGCTGCATAAGTTAAACCAAACGCAAATAAGCGAACACTAGGTAAAATACTTAGCTTTTTCATCGGTTGTAAATATCATGAATTTTGGTGTGTAAGGATTTCTACTAATCTTACTGTGAAACTAGCTTAGTTAATATTGAGGATACTTGATAAATTAATTTTTGAACCTTTACAATAAAATTAGAAATATTTCATACTCTTTTTATATTTAATTTAAAATAATGGATGGTAATCAGAAAGTAGTAAAAGAGATAAAAGCTATATCAATTGGGCATTATAGTTGTCTATGAATTACTAAATAGCTGAGTATTGGCGGATGAACCAACTGTAGTATTAGATTCCAGAACTTCTCACAAGAATATTAATCTGCTGACAGGTCAAATCAATAGAGCAGTACTGATGGTGCTATCACTCATAATGCTATGGTATTGCATTAGACTACCTAAGTACATATACACGATAGAGTGTTTGTTGAGAGGGCGATCGCTGCTTTGAGTTAAAGTTGTAGCAATACGGTTCGGTTAAACAAACAAAGTTTTTCAGTAGACGAGTAAAAATACAGTCATTGCGAATGCTGGCAATGACATTAACCGAACTGTATTGAGAGTAGTGGCAGCTTTTCATTAGTATTTTTACGTAATCGCTATTTTTACATTTGTAGATTTGGTAAGAATTACGTAGATAAATACCGAATATTAAGAAATGTATATTAGCATTACAGATGACTTGAAGAAGCGATTCCATAGCCAAAACGATGCAAACAATCTTAATTTTGACAGCAAATCCTCAAGGCACTTCACAACTACGCTTAGATCAAGAGGTGCGAGATATTGCAGAAGGATTACATCGAGCCAAAAACCGGGATCAGTTCGTTGTCCAGTCAATGTTTGCCGTGCGACCAAGGGACATCCAACGCGCTATGCTGGATATCAATCCTGCTATTGTTCATTTTTCAGGACATGGAACTGGGGATGAGGGTTTGGTATTTGAAGATGAAACAGGCTTGCCAAAGCTAGTCGATGGAGAAGCCTTAGCGGGACTGTTTGCCCTATTTGCCGAGCAAGTTGAGTGTGTTGTGCTTAATGGCTGTTATTCGGAAGTGCAAGCAGATGCGATCGCTCAACATATTAATTATGTCATTGGCATGAAAAAAGCGATCGCTGATAAAGCAGCAATTGAATTTGCTGTCGGTTTTTACGATGCTTTAGGAGCAGGAAGAACTGTTGAGTTTGCCCACAAATTAGGTTGTGCTGCAATTCGGTTAGCAGGTGTCCCAGAGCAACTAACCCCCATTCTCAAGAAGAAGCCAAATATGGAAAAGACTGTTTCCAGTGAAGAACAGCCTCCAGTCGCAAACGAACCTGCATCTGAAGAACTAAACGACTCCGATAGAGAAATACTTACAGAACTCCTAATACGTAGTGGCCGTGCAGAATATTCAGCACGAAAAGCGCTGTGTATAAAAATTGGTATTGAATCAAATCAACTGGGATTTTTAAGGCAATCAACCGATGCTGACTTTGCCTTAGAGCTAATTAGCTATCTGCACAGTGTAGATAATAAACAAGCTCTGGGAAAAATCTGCCAGGAACTTGAATCTGTGTTTAAACAAGGGAAATATGCGGCTGATTTAGAAACAATTAAATCAAAACTAAATTCTCATCATGTGAGAGGTTAAAAGGATGTCTCAACAAAATTTTTTAAATGACTCTGACATAGATAGCTTAATCAACCTTTTGCTGCGTAGTCAACAATCAAGAACACGAGAAGCACTATGTTCTAGCATTGGCATTGACCCCAAACGACTCTCATTTTTAAGAAATTCTTCGGATTCTGACTTTTTTCTCCTCCTCATTGGATATTTAAATGAAATTGGCGATAAAGAAGCTCTTTGTAAGCTTTGTTGCCGGGAGTTATTGCCTATATTTAATAAATCAACTCATAAATCTATCTTAGAAGAAATTGCAGTAAAGCTAAATTGTTATCAATACTTTGAACAGAATTCTCCGAATAATCAAACAGTAGCGCAGTCAAATTCTCCTGTACATAGTTCAGTTCCTGAATCCGGAGTCAATTACCATAATCAACCAGATGGATCTAAGCCTGAATCATTGTTGACAAAAATCGGTAACGTTAACAAAAATCTACTTGTAGGTGGTGCAATTATCCTCATTGCTTTAGCAGGATATCCCACTTATAATAAATATTTTGAAAAGCCACCGCAATTAGTCGAGTATCAAGCACTCAAGCAGAAAGCCGTACTTGTTTGGTCTGAGACTAATAAAGGCAATATAGGAGAGTATCAAGAAAGAGTAGTACGAGTTAAACCTACAGGTCTTACACTGCGTAATTTTATTGTTGAAGCTGAATTTGATAACCCCTATGACGGTGCAGTAGATAATTGGACTTATGGTTTTGCATTTCAAGAAAATACCAGTGATCAGCTGAACGATCCGCGACGCAAATCATTTGATGTATGGGTTGCTTCCAAGGTAAAAGAATGGCGTTTTGGTGGAACTAGCAGATATTCAAACGGCGAATTATCAAATCTCAATGTTGCCGATGGCAGCAAAAATAAATTAAGTTTAGTTGTCAAGGATCAAAAAGCTAAATTTTTTGTCAATGATATGTACATTGAAACCTTTGATGTTTCAGGATTCACGAATCAAGGGGATATTTTTTTAATAGCAAAAGAAGGTATAAGTGGTAAATCAATCCACTATAAAAACTTTAGGGTTTGGTCTCTAGATAATTTTTCCAGTAATTAAGTAAGTCGGCGTAAAAATCGCATTTTCTCCTGAGCATATTTATATACGAATGCCACAATCGATACAAGTATCAAAGCCAAGTCAGTACCAATCAGTTCTGTCTCTGGAAGAGCGATGCAATGACTTGAAACAAATCTATTAATAATCTATAGCATTGGAGATGGTATTTTTTCCAAGGAAACCAAACCATTTTCTTCAAAATCTATCTCAAGATGATATCCTTCTATCATTGCAGTTCCCAGTAAGGGCTTATAACCAGAAGCTAAAATAGGGACTACTTTTTCTACATTGTCCCAAACAATAGTTGCTAAATGTATAGCTAGTAAAGCTTCACTACCGTCTGCCAATCTGGCAAGTATGCTTGAATATAAAGGAAGATTCATCGCATTGACGGCTTGTGCTGGTAGGGTCAGATAGTCGTTGAATCCAGTATCGATGACAAAATCCACAGAAAAATCTGGTTGTCCATGTAAACGAAAAATCACTGGAACTATTGCTTTGCGGTCAATCAATCTTCCGTAAATCATTCAATTGTACGCAGCATAGGAGCATTACCAAAACTGACAGCAACATCATAACCAATTCGCATAGTAAATAATCTAGCATTGGGATTTTTCTGCTTTAGGCTTAATGCTGATTCAACACCACTTTTGTCAATTCCATATTCGCCTGTTTCAGCATCAATCACAATCATTTTGCCAATATTATCACCATGCTCAACTTGTTGGCGAATCCCATGTTCGTAAAATTGTTTGGCTCTTTGGGCAACTTCCTCTACACTCCAAAAAATAGCCTCCATCATATCTACACCTGCTTTAACCTTAGTGTTTTTCTATATTCTCATTATAATTGCCCGATTTTTTAGAGAACTAGCGCCAAAAGTGGGTACTCTCAAATTTTTCCGCAAAAAAACAGGCAATGCTGAAATCAATCAGATGCCTGTTTACTTACATATTTTAAGTATGAAATGAGAATTAGGGTGTTTTTTGTAAATCGGGTCTTTCCTCTGGAACGATCGCACCTTCTATGGGGCATACTTGGATACAAATACCACAATCGATACAAGTATCAAAGTCGATCCAGTACCAATCAGTTCCCTTGACGTTTTTACCAGGGCCTTCATGAATACAAGCCACTGGACAAGCACTGACGCAATCAGCGATACCTTCACAAACTTCGGTAACAATGGTGTGTGACATATTCTTGATTCCCTCTCTTTAAAGTCAATAGTCAATAGTCATTGGTCAATAGTCAATAGTCATTGGTCAATAGTCATTGGTCATTGGTAAAACTCTTACCCATTACCCATTACCCATTACTCAGCACTCAGCACTCAGCACTCCCTCACTCAGCACTCTCTCACTCAATTGATTTGGGATTATTGAGTAATGGTTTCAATTGTGGGTGAGGCTGTGGTTTTAATCCAGGCGATTTGAGCGATACCGCGATCGCGTGCGTATTGTTTAATAGCTAGTGTATCTTTGCCACCCAAGTCTATTTCTACTCTGACTAAATGAGTAGATTCACGCAATTTTTGGGCATAAGCAAAAGCCGCAGCATAGGCGCTTGGTTTTTCTGGAACTACTAGCCAATTACTAGCTGGGGTTGCTTGTGGTAACTGCTGTGTAGATAAGAGAACTTGGTATAAGTCTTCGATATTTAGCACAAATCCAATCCCCGGAATATTTTCTCCTTGGGGATGATAGAGTCCCAATAGTTGATCATAGCGACCGCCACGCCCTAAAACCCTTGTTTGTGACTCGCTATGGCTGACAATTTCAAAGACGATACCGGTGTAGTAGTCTATGGTTTGAATGAGGCTGAGGTCGAGAATTATGGGGAATTTCTCACCTGATTCTAGTAACTCTACTAGCGATTTGAGGTCATTGACTGCGGCTTGTTGTTCTGGATCTAAATCTAGACTACTGACTTTTTGCAAGACATCAGCGCTGGTTCCGCGCAAATCCAGCATGATTTTGGCACGTTGGCGCAGTTCTTCGCTTAAGGGTAAGTTATCTATTGTTACGCGGTCAAGATGAGCGATCGCACTCCGCACTTTAGCACGTAAATTCGTCGGAAAAGCATTTAAGAGCGATCGGGTGATCCCCGCTTCGCCTAAAATTAAATGCCAGTCTGGTAAATCTAATGCGGCTAAACAACTTTTTACTAATAGTAAAACTTCTGCATTAGCTAACAATCCCCCTACACCTAACAACTCAACCCCAGCTTGATAAAACTCCTGTTGGCGATTGTGTCTGTTTTCCCAGATGCGCCGGAAGACGTTGGCATTGTAATACAGTCGTTGCGGGTAAGTGAGATTTCCCATGCGCGTAACAACAGCACGAGCGATGGAAGCTGTTAACTCTGGGCGCAATCCTAATTCTTCATCTCCGGAATTTTGCAGTTGAATTACCATCTGGCGTTGAATTGCTTCCCCCGCCATCAGGGTATCCATGCGTTCCAACGTTGAGGTAATGATTCTGTGATAACCCCAACGATGAAACACCTGCTGTAATCTATCTTCAATCCAGCGTTTTTGTGCGACATCGAGAGGTAATAAATCTCTGGCTCCCGATGCTGGTTGATACACCATTATTTTTTCTTCCCACCAAACAAACCACCAAATAAACCGCCTCCAGATTTGTCTGGTTGTTTATTACCAGTACCAGGAGGTGAATTGACATTAGGACTACTAGATTGTTTACCTAAAGCCTTATCTATTTTAGGTTTCCATGCCAATGCTGTTTCATCTTTGGGGTCTAATTTTAACGCATTATCAAAATGAATTTTTGCCATTTTGAGTTGATTTTGCCGCAAATAAACAAATGCCAGCAAACTGTGACAACGGCTGCTTTTAGGCGCTATCTTCAGGGCATCTTTTAACTCTACCTCGGCTGGAGCAAATTGGTTTTTCTCAATCAAACTTTGCGCGCGACGTAAATACTGTTCAATAGATGAGTCTTCTTTTGGTGGTTCTGGTGGTGGCGCGGCGGCTGTATCGGATTTTGGTGTACTGGAGTTGACTGGGGGTTTAGCTGCTGATGTAGCAAACGCTTTACCTGCATTCCGCATCAGGTAGACTAAATTCAACTCACTTACTTGAGCAATGACGTGAATTGACTGTTGTAAAGATTCATATTGAGTTTCGGCAATTTTGGCGATCGCACTTTTATATAAAAGATCAACATTCGGTGCTGATGCTAGCTGCTTGCCTAAGTCAGTCACTAATTCTATGGAAGCTGCTTCTTGTACTAGACGCTTACCTATTTGAGACAAAACTATGATGTACTCATTGCGAGTACGTTCTCCAGATAAGGTTTCATAGGCTGGGTTAACCAACTTGGATAATAATTCGCTAGCTAGTTTTTTTTCGTTATCCGTTTTAATAGCACTGCTATCGGGATGCAAGTGGCGAGCAATTTTCAGATATCGTTTGCGAATTTCTTTCACATCCGCATCCACTGATACACACAAGATTGCGTGATGGTCTATGAAATCATATTTAAATAGTCCACGATCTATTCTTAAAGACATATAGCAGTTTTGCACCAAAAGAGCCGTAAGATTTGTTCTAGTTTACTGCGCTTGATTGGGTAAACGTCAGTAGGTTACAGCGATTATTTGCTACTCTTTGACTAATCTTTATTTAATTAAGCTAGAAGGCACAGGCATGGACTAGAAAGCATAAGCTAGAAAAGAGTTATTTATCTTTCTACGTAATTTTCCTGAACTTATAATTAAGTATTTGACTTTTTCTACGTATTGCTTAGGCGTACAACTTGACTGTATGATTTCCAGTGGTTTACGAATTATTTATTCCCAAGCCGATAGTGGTGGTACTTGCATTAATGCTTGACTAAGGTTGTTGTGAATATAACCATTAGTTGCGAGAATTCTCCCAGAAGCAATTTTTAAAGGAGTACCATCGTAAGCTGTGACTTTCCCTCCGGCTTCTTGTAACAAAATTACCCCAGCCACAATATCCCACGGTGATATCCCCCGTTCCCAGTAACCATCAACACGCCCACAAGCGACATAAGCCAAATCCAAAGCGGCGGAACCACTACGGCGAACACCTTGAGTCAGATGAGTCAGGTGACAAAATTCTGCATAATTATTATCTGATGTTTCGCGGCGATCGTAAGCAAAGCCTGTCACCAATAAGCTTTTGCTTAATTCAGATGTATCAGAAACATTTATGGGGCGACGATTGCGTGTTGCACCCAAACTAGCAGCAGCCTGAAATAACTCATTATGAAAAGGGTCATAAATTACCCCTACTTGTGGTACACCAGCAACTAACAACCCAATAGACACACAAAAAGCAGGATATTGGTGAGCATAGTTGGTCGTTCCATCCAAGGGATCTATTGCCCACAGATATTCATTATCTTGATTCCCTAGTTTCCCCGATTCTTCTGCCAAAATAGAGTGTTGAGGAAAATGACGCTGTAAAATTTCTAAAATCACCGCTTCTGAAGCCTTATCAGCTGCGGTAACTAAATCACCTGGACGGCCTTTTTCTGTAACAGCATCTTCCAACTTCCCCAAATAACCCTGTAAAACACCACCCGCAGCCAGCGCCGCTTCTGTCGCAATATCGAGAAAAGTTTTTAAGTTAGTCATTGGTCAATAGTCAATAGTCAATAGTCAATGGTCAATAGTCAATAGTCATTAGTCATTAGTCATTAGCAATTCTTACTCCTTCACTCCCTCACTCTCTCACTCCCTCACTCCCTCACTCCCTCACTCAGCACGGGCTAAACGCCCCGCTACCGCTAACAGCACTCAGCACTCAGCACTTACCGATTTAGTCTGCGAAACTCAGCCGGAGTTTGGCGCATGGGTTTTTCTGGGTTCCAGATACCTTGTCCCATGATTCTTGCCCATTGTTGAGCGCGTTCTAGACGTTGATCGTATTTGTGGTTAGGCGATCGCTCTACAAACAAAGCATACCCTTGTTTCACCACTTGTTCATTCAATAATTCACCATCTTTCCACACATAAGCCAAGGTTCGATCTATTTTGTCTTTTGTCTGCAAATCAAACTCCAAAACTACCGGTTTATCTAAATCGCCAATAGATTGTTCCAAAAATTCCTTAGCCTGATCCCCCCAAGGACGCTGGCGTAAATCAGGCGCATCAACGCCAATTAACCGCACTTGGGAAATCAAATTTGGTCGTTCAGCCATACCTACAACTTCCAAAGTTTGCCCACTCACCACCCGCGCTACCTGCACTTGTGCCTGATTATTCGCATTAGGATTTTTGGCTTGACACGCTACCAGCAGTAGTAAGCAAGCTAGTAAGGCGATTTTCCTTAGCCAAAGGGGGAAAGAGATGCAGGAAATAACAGACAAGGCAATCGTTCTTAATCCCCATACCCAATCCCCAATCACCAATCCCCAATACCTCATACCAAAACTATTAATCTTCATCTAAAGGCAAACCAGCTTTCACTCTTCCTTTAGCAAAATAGCGCCCAAACTGGAGTTCGTAAACTTCGTCTTCGTCTTGTGTTTCTACTTCCAAGTCAGAACGGGCATAACTAACGCATAACAAAGCATAACCTTGACGACGCAATTCTAGGGATAATCCTACTGCCTCTGGTTGATAAATATCTCCCGATATTACCCTGACAGCGCAAGTGGTACAAGCCCCATTGCGACAGGAAAAGGGCAAATCTACTCCTTGATGTTCGGCGGTGTGTAGGATATATCGGTCTTCTGGTACTTGTAGAGTGTACTCTTTGCCAGTGGAGCGATCGCGTACTGTAATCGTGTGTATATCGGACATCTTGCTTTGATTTTGAGACGTTGAGAACAAAACTAAAAAAATCTTTCTCTATCATCTTTGCATTTTCTGGAGTTGTAGAGTAAGATGGTAAATCGTGACCTCTGGAGAGGTGGCCGAGTGGTTGAAGGCGCAGACCTGGAAAGTCTGTTTGGGGGTGACTTCAACGAGGGTTCGAATCCCTCCCTCTCCGTTTTTGCATTTAGTTTCAATATATAGATTAAACCCGACTTAGACAAACAGTCGGGTTTAATCTACTACCAGATATTGTCAAAAATATGATTAAAATTGGGGTGAGAGTCCCATAGTACAGATGTCTGCTGTAGGCGATCGCTCTCCCACTCTACAAAAATACATCAGCCGTGATATGGTTTTAGATATTCGCCTGTTAACAGTGCAAGATTATCACCGCATGGCGGAAGCGCGGATTTTTCACCCAGGTGAAAGGGTGGAATTAATTGCAGGGCAAATAATCCAAATGTCAGCTAAAGGAACAGCACATGAATCGGCTATTACTCGTGCTGATAGGTTATTACGAGAGCGTTTAGGTGACAAGGTTTTATTGCGGTTGCAGTCTCCCATCCAACTGAATGATTATTCTGAACCAGAACTAGATATAGCTGTAGTCATGCCCAACCTGCTAGATTATGATGACCATCATCCCACGCCATCAGAGGTATTCTTAATTATTGAGGTAGCCGACACTAGCTATAGATATGATCGAGAAGTGAAAGCACCAATGTATGCGATCGCAGGTATTATCGATTATTTGGTGTTAGATGTAACTCAAAGAAAGCTTCATGTTTATCGCTTACCAACGTCAGCAGGCTATCAAAGTGAAATGATTCTCTCAGAAGAATTGACCATTTCACCTCTGGCTTTTCCTGAATGTGTCATAACTGTAGGCGAAATGTTACGTCCTAAAGGTTAGTAAATTTGCTTTATTTTTATAATTAAACCAAGACCATCTTATATTCTAGTCGTGATAACTAAAATATCTTGTATATGAGTAACTTAGGTAAAAAAAGATTAGATACTGTTTTAGCGATCGCTACTTATTCTATCGGTAGCGGTACAGCTTCAGCCGCACCAACACCAGGAGGAGAAATACCTAAACAGTTAATCCTCACAGCCTCGGATATTCTCATGTATACAAGCATCTGGAAGATTTATTTTGAAGAAGAGTTATCAAGCAAGGGACTATTAGAGATACTGGCAGAGTTGGGTTTAGTTACAATTAGTGCCACAGGCACAGCATATGTAGTTAGTAAAGCCAGTACAGCAATTTTAAAAGAAATTACGAATTGGACTGGGCCTTTGGGATGGGGTTTCACAGCAGCGATCGCCGCTTCTCTGAGTGGTTTATTTGGTGTAGCCTGGGCATTATACTGTGATCAGCTATATTCTCACCGAGAACAGCAACCTGTGTAACAAGATTTAGCAGGCGACTAGAAGTCGCAGCTACACAGACAAAACCCGCCTACGTGGGTTAAAAGCTTGATTTTACGTTAGTCCGAGTTCGCGTAGCGTTCCAAAGAAAAGGCAGACTTTGTTTGTATAGTCAAGCCACTGCGTTGTGGAGACACTGCGTTGTGGGGGTTCCCCCCATTGAAGCAAGTGTCGTCGGGGTTCACCCCATTGTCGCAAGTCGCGTGCGATTTCTAATCGCTAGGGCTAGGTGCAAGATATCAGACTCCAATTCATGCTGACTCCTGACTCCTGAATTCTAGATAATTACCGCAGATAAAATTCCACTTCTTTTTCTAAAATCTTGATGTCGTAGTTACCGAAAAAGTCATGTCCTAGTAATCCAATGGCGGCTTTGGGAGCAATTGCTACTTCGATATTTTTGGCTATGGCTCCACCTGCTGTCATGGATTTAATCTTACTAATGGGAAACTGTACTTGGCTACCATCGGCAATTTGTGCTTGCAGAAAACCTGTAGGCTTGAGTTGTAATGCCATTGCAACTTCTAGGGGAATTAGGCTATTATTTGCGCCTGTATCCAAAATCATTTCAAAGGTTTTTTTCTCGTTGAAAGTCACTTCAATTACTGGAGTTCTGCCAAGGCGGCGTTTGATGGGAACTCGAAAAACTTTATTGCTTCTCTGTGGCGATATTGTTTTATCACCACACAGTTTTCTCAAGGCGATGGTTCTACCGGAGTTATTGACCATAAAACATTCGCCTGGATCTTCCGCTTTCACACTGTAAGGTAAGGTAAGACAAAATAGGGTTGATATTATTGTGATCCAAGTTAGATGATTTTTGCTAATCTTATGTGTTCCAAAATTATTCATAATATTTATTCTCAAATTTTCTGTATCTTTCCAGGAAATATTTACCAAATATCCTGGAAAATCTTTTGATTATTTAGAAAAAAGCTTTTTCTAAAATTTAGAACTTGTCTATACTATTTGCTGGTGATTAATCAATGATTTTTAGTAATTATATATAGTGGGTGATTTTGCTTGCTTAAGTATATATTACATAGATTCAACGACAAATAAATTAAAGATTGAATGAAGTCTAGATAAAACTACTGAGATGCAAAAAATCTCTAAGCTAAAGCCTGTAATCCTGCTGCATATACAGCCGTAGCGATCGCATTTTTTACAGCCACATCTGTTTGAGAGACAATAATTTCCTCTGTAACGGTGCGTTGTGCAACTACACCACAAACCGCAGCCGCCGCAAATCCGTAAACTCCAGCCATTTTAAATAGCGTACCGCACTCCATTTCATAGTTGAGGATATTTAACCGTCTATATTCTGCCGTAATTCCTTGGAGCGATCGCATTAAATTTGGGTTAGCAGAATCTGTACGTTCTTGTCCCTCATAAAAAGTATCTACTGATGCGGTAATCCCCAGATAATAATCCACCGCTAATTCTCGCGCTGCTTTCACCAAAGCTACAGTGAGAAAAGGATCAGCCGCCGCCGGATACTCTACAGGCGCAATATCGTTAGCTGCACCTTGACGACACAACGCTGCATTACTAATCACAATACTACCGACGGGAATGTGCGGTTGAATGGAACCACAAGTGCCAATGCGAATAATTTGCCTAATCCCCACTTGCATCAACTCATTCACCACAATACTCAAAGAAGGCGCACCCATACCACTAGTAGCAGATAAAACAGGACATCCATTAGGTAAGTATCCCAAATAGCTGTTAAGTCCCCGATTTTCCGATAACAACTGGACATTCTGCAAATAACTATCAGCAATTAAACGCGCCCGTTCAGGATCACCAGACAATAATGCTAATACAGGAGGTGATACACCCAAATCATTCTGCCCAAAGCCAATATGATAAAAGCGTTGATTAGTCATGGGGAGTGGAGAGTGGGGGAGTGCTGAGTGAGGGAGTGAGGGAGTGGGGGACAAGGAGACAAGGGGACAAGGAGAGAATAACTGTTGCCTATTGCCTATTGCCTATTGCCTATTCCCAATCCTTTGATAATTTTCTTACCTATTATCCAATCTATGTAACTAAATTGTGTCTTGGCACGAGAGAATCAGAAAGAGGAGATACTAAAAACTAAAGCAATGGATACAAAAGCTTTTAAACGGACACTACAACATTCAGAAAATTACAACCGTAAAGGATTTGGTCATCAGGCAGAAGTGGCTACACAACTGCAATCAGAGTACCAAAGTAGCTTAATTCAGGAAATACGCGATCGCAATTACATCCTCAAACGAGGTGATGTCACAATTCGGTTAGCCCAAGCCTTTGGTTTTTGCTGGGGTGTGGAACGAGCTGTGGCGATGGCTTATGAAACTCGTCAACATTTTCCCACAGAACGTATTTGGATTACCAATGAGATTATCCATAATCCTTCTGTGAATCAACGCATGGAAGAAATGTCTGTAGGATTTATCCCTGTGGAAGCTGGGAAGAAAGACTTTTCTGTTGTGGGTAACAATGATGTGGTGATATTGCCTGCTTTTGGTGCTAGTGTGCAAGAAATGCAGATACTTAGCGATAAAGGCTGCCAAATTGTTGATACCACTTGTCCTTGGGTATCGAAGGTTTGGAACACCGTAGAAAAGCATAAAAAAGGTGATTACACCTCAATTATTCACGGTAAATACAAGCATGAAGAAACGGTTGCTACTAGTTCTTTTGCTGGGAAATATTTAATTGTTTTAAATTTAAAGGAAGCTCAATATGTTGCCGATTACATTCTACATGGAGGTAATCGAGAAGAGTTTCTACAAAAGTTTGCGAAAGCTTGTTCGGCGGGATTTGATCCTGACCAAGATTTAGAACGTGTGGGTATTGCTAACCAAACAACTATGCTCAAAGGTGAAACTGAGCAGATTGGGAAATTGTTTGAACATACCATGCTACAAAAGTATGGGCCTGTTGAATTAAATGGACATTTTCAAAGCTTCAACACCATCTGTGATGCCACTCAAGAACGTCAAGATGCGATGCTGGAATTAGTTCAGCAAAATTTAGATTTAATGATTGTAATTGGTGGTTTCAACTCATCAAATACTACCCAATTACAACAAATTGCCAGCGAACGTGGTTTACCTTCCTATCACATTGATATTGTCGAACGGATAAAATCAAGAAATACCATTGAACATCGACAATTAAATGGCGAATTGGTCACTACAGACAATTGGTTGCCAGCAGGTGAGATTGTTGTGGGAATTACTTCTGGGGCATCAACACCAGATAAAGTAGTGGAAGATATCATTGAGAAAATTTTTACCTTAAAAGCGACAGTAACAGCACATTAAGAGGTGATTTATCAAGTAAACCTTAAATTGTCAGGTGCGTTATAGCAACACTTAACGCACCGATAAATATGGTGCATAAACAGTAAACAGTGTTTATTAAGTGGTAACTGATAACTGATAACTGATAACTGATTTGTAACACACCCTACCTTATTATTTACTACACTTATAGAAATCATATTTGATTTCTGTTGGCGTAGCCTGTGCTTACACAAAAAAACTCAGTACACCTCTATTACTTCTTTTTCTGTTACCTGTTACCTGTTACCTGTTACCTGTTACCTGTTACCTGTTACCTACCTACGCAAGAAATCTCAATAATCAAGTCGGATTCCTATATCATCTCTCAATTTTATTCCATGAATTATTGGTTAATGAAATCAGAACCATCAGTCTATGGCATTAGTAATTTACAGCAAGACAATCAAGCTATCTGGGATGGTGTTCGCAATTATCAAGCGCGTAACTTTTTACGGCAAATGCAACCGGGAGATTTAGCTTTTTTTTATCACTCTAATAGTAATCCTCCTGGGATTTTTGGGTTAATGCGTGTAGTGGAAACAGGTATTGCTGATCCTACTCAGTTTGATGCTAAGAGTGATTATTATGATCCAAAATCAACGCTTGATTCTCCCCGTTGGCAAACAGTGGTTGTAGAATTTGTCAAGGCTTTTTCTGAACCTATTTCATTAACAACACTGAAAGAAAAGTTTACGTCTGAGGAGTTGATGGTGGTGAGACAAGGGAATAGATTATCTGTAATGCCTGTGACGGAAGCAGTAGCGCAGAAGATTTTAGGGATGAGGGCTATTTATTTTTAAACGCAGAGGTACGCGGAGGGATGCGCGGCGAAAAGTTGCGTGCGGGGGTTTCCCCCGTTGAGCAAACTTTTCAAGACAGAGGTACGCGGAGTGTTTATCGAGTCAGTTGGCTATGAATTGAGGAAATAATGAGTAAGTATTTAATTAATCGTCTGTTGGTGGCGATACCGACACTGATTGCTATTAGTATTGTGATCTTTACGATTCTAGCATTAGCCCCTGGTGATCCGATGGGTGAATTTGCCCTCAATCCTTCAATTACGGCAGAGGTGAGGGAGAATATTAGAAGGTCTTTAGGATTGGATCAACCAATACATATTCGTTATATCAAGTGGGTGATAGCTTTTGTTCGAGGAGACATGGGCTATTCTTTTACTAGTCGTAGTCCTGTTATTGATTTGATTTTACAACGTTTACCGACAACTTTGTGGGTGGTGGGTTTGGCTTATCTACTAGGTGCGTTGTTAGCAATTCCTTTAGGCGTGATTTCTGCTTTAAAGCGGCATACAGTGATTGATCATGTTTTGACTACTCTAGTATTTGTTGGGTTTTCTTTGCCAACTTTCTTCACGGGTTTATTATTTATTATTATTTTTAGTATTCAATTAAAATGGTTGCCTTTTATCTATAATAGTACCTTACAAATCACGGATTGGCAGAGCTTTATTGCTCAAATTAAACAGTCTATTATGCCAATTGCGGTGTTGGCACTTTGGCAGGTAGCGATGCTGATGCGGTTTGTGCGATCGGAAATTTTAGAAAATGTTCATCAAGATTATGTGCGTACTGCTTATGCTAAGGGATTGCCTCAATTTTTAGTGATTATCCGTCATGTTTTACGCAATGCTTTAATTCCTGTAGTGACATTAGTCGCCTTGGATATTCCTAGTGTGTTTACTGGTGCTTTGGTGACAGAAAAAGTTTTTCGTGTACCGGGAATTGGGGCTTTATTAATCGACTCTATCTATAAAAATGATACGCCTGTAGTTATGGCAATTACTTTTATTTATGCAATTTTGATTGTAATTTTCAATCTAGTTGCTGATATTCTTTATGGCTTGTTAGATCCTCGCGTTAAGTATACACAATGAGTAAAACTGCATAGTTATGTGGAGACAATGGTTTAATCACAACTCAGAAATCCTTTTTAAAAATACAGAACCAGAAAGCCTCACTCAAGAAATTTGGCATAAATTTCGCCAAAATCGGCAGGCGATGTTGGGTGCTGTGATATTAATAGTGATAATTTTCAGTGTGGTATTGGGGCCATTAGTTTATACTATTCCCATCAATAAAATTGATTTTGCTCAGTCTTCTCTTCCTCCTAGTTGGCAACATCCTTTTGGGACTAATGATTTAGGGCAAGATATATTAGCGAGAGTTTTATATGGTGGCAGAATATCCATTGCTGTGGGTGTTTTTTCCATGTTGGTGGCGGTGACGGTGGGGATATTTATCGGCGCACTTGCAGGATTTTATGGTGGTTGGTTGGATGTGGTGTTGATGCGAGTGACTGATTTGTGCTTGGCTTTACCCCGTTTGCCGTTGTTATTGTTAGTGATATTTTTGTTTCGAGATGCGATTAAAGCGATCGCTGGCCCGGAATTCGGTATATTTGTCTTAGTCGTGCTAGTTATCGGTGGACTCAACTGGATGTCTGTTGCTAGGCTAGTCAGGGCTGGCTTTCTCACAGTACGCGAACAGGAATTTGTCACCGCAGCCCGCGCTCTTGGTGCTTCTCCTAAGCGGTTAATTTGGATTCATATTTTACCAAATGTCATCAGCCCTGTGTTGGTAGCGGCAACTCTTTCGGTGAGTACAGCTATTATTACTGAATCTACATTGAGTTTTTTTGGCTTGGGTTTCCCTCCTGATGTGCCAACCTGGGGACGGATGCTTTACGATGCACAGAATTTTTTAGAATTTGCCCCTCATATGGTAATTTTTCCCGGTACAGCAATATTTCTGACTGTTTTAAGTATTAATTATATAGGTGATGGCTTACGAGACGCTCTTGATCCAAGATTGTCGTAAATCATGTGATTAATCGCTGTTATGTATATAGTGATAGTTTTATATACTCTGGGATGGTGGTAATTTGTTTCCTAGCTATAAATATCCCTTCTCAGTAAAATAAAACTCTACATGAATCGGTTGGTTAAACTTTTTTGCTTTTATTTGCTGTTTGTGCAATTAGTATTGTATCTAGCAGGATTTTCCATTCCCTCATTTTCTAAATATGAACAAAACAGTAGTTTACCAACTACAACAGAAATTCGTGGAGTTTGGCTAACAAATGTCGCTAGTGGTGTACTATTCATACCTTGGGGTATCAATCGTGCAGTTAACCAACTAGCAGCACTCAACTTTAATACAATTTATCCTGTGGTTTGGAATCGAGGCAATACATTCTATAAAAGTGCTACAGCTAAATCATTTACAGGTGATGACACTCAACCTTTACTCAATATTATGCACGGCGGAGAAGATGTTTTAGCTAAGTTAATTAAACTGGCTAAACCTAAAAATTTAAATGTTATTCCCTGGTTTGAGTATGGCTTGATGATACCACCTGATGCAGTTTTGGCAAAGCGTCATCCTGATTGGCTAACCAATAATCAAGCAGGGATGCTATCTATTAGAGAAATGTTACCAGAAGAAATTGATGGCGACCAAACAAATAAACTATTTTGGCTAAATCCTTTTCATCCCCAAGTCCAAGAGTTTATCTTATCACTAATTACAGAAGTTGTGAGCAATTATGATGTAGATGGAATCCAACTTGATGATCAT
The DNA here is from genome assembly GCF_013393945.1 of Nostoc sp. TCL26-01. Lineage (NCBI taxonomy): Bacteria > Bacillati > Cyanobacteriota > Cyanophyceae > Nostocales > Nostocaceae > Nostoc > Nostoc sp. TCL26-01. The sequence continues at coordinate 5,978,605 of NZ_CP040297.1, read as the reverse complement.
TTTGGGATGCCAGTACAGTTTGGCTATGACATATTTACTGTAAAGCTTTATCAAAAAGAACATCAAGGAAAAAGTCCACCCAATAATCCCTTTGATGCCGAATGGATGAGTTGGCGTGCTAATAAAATTACTGATTTCATGACTAAAATATCTCAAGTCGTGAAAAATATTAAACCAAATGCTAAAGTTTCTCTATCCCCTAATGCTCAGAATTTTGCCTACAAATACTATTTACAAGATTGGGCAAGTTGGGTAAAAAAAGGTTTGATAGATGAATTAATTTTGCAAGTGTACCGCAACAACAAAAGCAGTTTTATTTACGAATTAGAACAACCATCTGTCAAATTTGCCCGGACTAAAATTCCCGTAGGTATCGGTATCTCTACAGGGACTTTACGCAGCCCTGTGAAAATTGCTCAAATTAGAGAACAGGTACAAGCTGTGCGCGATCGCTCTTTTTTTGGTGTATCTTTTTTCTATTGGGAAAGTCTCTGGGGTTACATCACACCAGAATCACCCCAGCAACGACGTAAAGTATTTCAACAAATGTTTCCCACTAAAGCCGCTAGGCCTTTATCAGCTATGAAGGAAGGAGTGAGAGAGTGAGAGAGTGCTGAGTGAGAGAGTGAGAGAGTGAGAGAGTGAGGGAGTGAGGGAGTGAGGGAGTAAGAATTGCTAATGACCAATGACTATTGACTATTGACTATTGACTATCGACCAATGACTATTGACCAATGCCTAATCCCCCATTATTCGCCAAATATCCCTTAAAATTTCTCCTACTGTGGATTTTTGCTACTTTTGGTGGATTTGTGGTGAGTTTGTTTTGGGTGGAAATTGGCGAACAGTCGGAAATTGGTGCGATATCGGCTGCTGTTGGTGGATTAGCGATCGCTTTACCACAAAGTTTAATTCTTCGAGACACCATTTTTACACTTAAATGGATTTTATTTACTCCGATAGCTTGGGTAATACTTACTATCCTCGGAGTTGGTGCTGTTGGTTGGATAGTACCTAATTCAGAGTTGCTTCCTCTCCGCCTCCTCTATAGCGTCACGTCTGGTATAGTCGGTGGTTTTGGCATTGGTACAGCTCAATGGTTGGCAATACGACAACCAAAATCTTGGGCTTGGCAATGGATACTGGTTAATTCTCTCACATGGGCGTTAGCAATACCCATAGGCTCTACTGTAGGTTTTCTCTTACATCGCCTGACACAATTATTTGTAGGTGAAATACTCGGTTTAGCAATTACTTGGCTGATAGTTGCTATTCTTACAGGTATTAATGCTTATCAATTGTTTAAGGGTCATTAGTCATTGGTCATTGGCAATTTTGATTCTTTGACTCTTGTTGTCAATAAATCATGACTTTGTTAAGAAATATAACGTTAATTAATTTACAGTTTGATTTGTCCAGGATTCATGTAAGAATTTTAATTAAATCTTAATAATAAATAATATTAGAATTAAAGTAACCTGCAAATGTACTTTAACCTTCAATGGGCAGGATTTTTTCAATTTATGACTATTCACCTGACTAGATTTCTGGTAAGAAATAGAGAAAGGCAAAAATATCGTCAGTAAATACTCACAAAACTTCACTTTAGGCGCTAAAAAGCAGATTCTACCAATAAAATTCCGAGAGAATGCGCCTAGATAGTTCAGTAATAGCAGACAGGGACTCTCGCATGAATATCAACCCAGCAGAATCAACCGTTAAGTTGAAGGAACAATCACATCCCCATATTCTTTTCGGTACAGCACTAGATGAACAAAACAGTGGTGAACAATTGCTACTGAGTATGTATGATTCTGTGCAGACATCAATATTTGTGGTAGATGTTTTAGAAGACGGGGATTTTCAGTATGTAGCTCTCAATCCCACTCATGAACAATGGGTAGGTATTAGCTCAGAAAATGTTCGGGGTAAGAAACCAGAGGATATTCTTACGCCTGTAGATGCGGCTAAGGTACGTCAGCACTACACCGACTGTGTGCGCTTTGGCAAGACCATCTCTTACGAACAGTGCTTACAATTTCAGGGAAAAACAACTTGGTGGAGTACAACTCTTACACCACTCAGAGATCATAATTGCCGAATTTATCGATTGATTGGCACTAGTAGTCATATTACCCCGGATAAACAAGTAGCACAAGCTAGAGAAATTCAAGCAGAAGGAGCGCAAATCTTAGCAGCTGTCGCTCAAAGAATTCATGATGCTTTAGATTTAGAAACAATTTTTCATCAGACAGTCAAAGATTTACGCCAGTGTTTAAAGTGCGATCGCATTCTCATCTACCAAATGCAATCTGACACTCATGGTATGATCATCGCCGAATCTACCGTACTTGCTGATTTTTCCCTAATGGGTAAAAGCTTCCATGATCCTTGTGGACTTACCAAACACAGAGAAGAGCAAAGACGATGTTGTCTAGATATGATTGCAGATATTTATGCAGATGAAGTCAAATCTTGTCAAAGAGACTTTCTCGCCTCCTTGCAAGTTAGAGCTAATTTAGTTGTACCAATTTGCTTGCAGCAAGATTTGTGGGGATTATTAATTGCTCAGTATGGCGATGAACCGCATCAATGGCAACAAATAGAAATTGACCTACTCAAACAAATAGCTACTCAATTGGGGATGGCAATTCAAAATACAAAACTCCAACAACAACTCAAGAATTTTAAAACTAAAATAGCAGAGCAAAAACAAGAGCATCAAGCCCAAATAGAGAAGATCCAACATTTTCAAAACCTAGTTTTACACATCACTGAAAAAATTCGCGATCGCAGTGATGAAATGTCAGTCCTAGAAAGCATTACTCAGGAATTAGCCAAGTTATTAAAACTGGAATCCTGTTACATCGAACTATACAACCCTGACTGTAGTTTAGCTACTGTTATTTGCGAACACGCCACCCAACCCACATATCAAAGCTTGACTAGAAAAATTACCGAATTTGGTGAATTCTATCAACCCTTACTAGAAAAACAACATTTTCAAACAATAGAAATTGTCCCAGGATGGCATCCCCAGCTACTAGTGATTACCCAGCTAGCTTGTCCGATATTTACTCAACAGGAAACATTAGGTAATATCTGGTTAATTAGACCTACACAACAAATATTTGATGAATGGGAAATTAATCTAGTCAAAACTTTAGCAAATCATTGTGCGATCGCAATTCAGCAATCGAGAATAGACACCACAAACCAAGCCAAAATTAGAAAACTAGAAGATAGAAAACGCATCACTAACAAATTTTTGAAAAATCTTTCCCATGAATTGCGGACACCAATCACTAATATTAGTCTAGCAGCTCAAACCCTGGAGAGTGTGTTATCACCCCAAGGTAAATTCGACATTGAAATCATCCCCCAAATGCTACAAATTCTCCATCATGAGTGTAGTCGAGAGAGCAAATTAATCAATGATTTACTCACACTTACCTATTTGCAAGCAGAACCAGATCCCCCGACTTTAATTTCTATTGACTTACAAACCTGGCTACCACCAATTGTCGAATCTTTCCGAGAACTCAGCAGTTGTCAACAACAGCAACTCAACTTAATTATTTCCCCAGAATTAACTCGTTTAGAAACAGACATCACTGAGTTAGAACGAATTGTCACCGAATTACTCAGCCATACCAGCAAGTATACCCCCTCTGGAGAAGCAATTACCGTTTCTGCTCACCCCATTGCCCATGCAGTCCAACTAAAGATTAGCAATTCTGGCTTAGAAATTCCCTCTCATGTGCGATCGCGCATCTTCGAGCCGTTCTATCATATTTCTAAAAGCGATCCGTGGAAGTATAGCGGCACTGGCTTAGAAATGGCACTAGTCGAAAAAATGGTCAGACATTTAGGTGGAACCATCTGTGTCGAGAGTGATGCCGGTAAGACCACCTTTATCATCAATTTGCCCACCACATAAGCTCAATCTTGGCAAATCACCCACAATTTTGCTATCATGCTTATTAACGTGGGTGACTAGCTCAATGGTAGAGCAGTAGACTCTTAATCTATTGGTTGCGGGTTCGAGTCCCTCGTCACCCACTCATTTCAGCCCTTCACACTTTTGACCTTTCGTAAATTTATTGTATCTTAATATTGCCTTACAACACGCCACTGCAATGTGTATGGCAACAAAACGAGAAATATTAATCAATGATGTAATTCGTGCCAAGTTTCAGCTTTGCACTGGAAAGCCAGCGTTTGATAAAGATGCGGCAATTAAACCAGGAGTTTACACCCCTGCCCACAGAAGTCAGGGATTTAGGTTCTCTGTAGTTAATAAATTTCCATGTATATACAATTATTCTGAATTTCCATCATTGTCCATGTATATACAAAATTATTCCGCTTCCTGATGAGCTAAAAAACCTCGGCGGGCAAAGATTTCAATCATTTCGCTGCGAGTTAAATTATTCTGCTGTGCTAGTTCTGCTAATTTATCCCATGCGGTGTCAGTCAGTCGCATAGACCGCAAATGCTTAGGTTCAGTACCGTAGTCCATCTTAAACTTACCCGACGAGTTACGTTCACGTCTAGATGATTTCTGTTTTGTTCCAGAATATTGATCTGTGGATATGTTTGCAGGAAGATTGACAGTTATCAACTGAATCAAGTTATCAATCAGGCGATCGCGTTCCATTGGTAAAATATCGTGACCATGCAGCATATTTTGAATAATCGTGAAATGTACCAATGCACCTAAAAAAGTACGTGCGGCTACTTCGGCATCAGGTAATTGCAGTTCGGGATGATTAGTAAAATATTGGGTTAGCAGTTCCAGTCCTGGTTTGTCTATGTTGCGGACAAAGGTGCGGGCTAAAGCAGGAAAACGCCCAGATTCGCCGATAATCAACCTAATTAAGCTTAAAAAATCTTGTGCTTGATTAATTTGATCTAAGATGTTTGTTGCTAGACGATGGAGAACAACAGGCGGTTCTCCTTGTAAAAATTGCGGTTCTTGGACTGCTAAGTATTTTTCTTGGGCTAGCTTTTCAATCAAAGCCACAAATAATGTTTCCTTATCTTGAAAGTAGCTGTAGACAGTAGTTTTCGAGACACCTGCTGCTGCTGTCACCCTATCCATCGTTGTTGCAGCATAGCCGTGAGTCAAAAACTCTTGCATCGCCCCAGCCAAAATCGCATCCACCTTTTCAACTGACTGCAAACGGTCTGTGTTGTCAGTTTCTATCTGTCTTTTTTTCTTGCTCATATATTTAATAGTTACTCAAATTGCCGAGATTACCGTTAAAAAATTAATTTTTCACAAACTATTGACATTATTGTAATAGACGGTTTAGTTTAGTATTAAGTTAATGGACTAAATAGTTTATTTAGTGCGCGAAGCAAAAAGGGGGACTGATGGTGCGTGATGTAGCAGAACAAGGTTCCGAATTCTTCAAAGGTAATACTCGGCAAATAATCATGCTAGCGGCGGCGGTGGGTTTTGCGATCGCAGGCGTTCAAGGCTATAGACTATTGCAAGGTAAAAACCAGACTTCCAAGGCTATGCCTACGTCTCAAATCAGCGTACCGCAAATCAAAACAGTGACAGCTTTGGGTAGATTAGAGCCGAAAGGCACAGTCATTAAACTTTCAGCGCCATCATCATCTGGACAAGGGAGTCGAGTTGAGCAACTGTTAGTCAAAGAAGGGGATAGAGTAAAAACTGGACAAGTAATTGCTATTTTAGATAACCGCGATCGCTTAGAGGCAGCTTATCAAGAAGCCTTAGAAGACGTGAAAGTTGCCCAGGTGAATTTAGAAAAGGTGCGACAAGGTGCAAAAGTTGGTGAAATAGAAGCGCAAAAAGCCGAAGTTGCCCGTGTACAGGCACAAACAATCGGTGACGAGAGAGAACAGCAACAAACAGTAGCCAGATTAGAGGCGCAATGGCAAGGCGAAAAATCAGCCCAGCAAGCCACAATCAATAGATTAGCCGCAGAACTGAAAAACGCGCAAGTAGAACAGCAACGCTATCAACAGCTATACTCTGACGGGGCAATTTCCCAATCGTCTTATGACAGTAAGCGATTGAGTGTAGATACCGTTACCCAACAGTTGAGTGAAGCCCAAGCCAACTTACAACGAATCGACAGCACTGGACGTAAGCAAATTAGCGAAGCCAAAACAGCCTTATCTCGGATTAATTCCACAGGTAGCAAACAAATCAGCAGTGCCGCCGCCACCTTAAATAAAATAGCAGAAGTGCGTCCAGTGGATGTAGCAGAAGCCAAAGCTCAAGTGAACCGGGCGCAAGCAGCAGCCAAAGAAGCAAAAGTCAACTTAGATCAAGTGTATGTGCGATCGCCCCAAGATGGAGTGATATTTGATATTCATACTCGTGCTGGTGAAGTTGTATCTAGCGAAAACGGTATCGTCGAGATTGGGCAAACCAACCAAATGTATGCAGTGGTGGAAGTTTATCAAAGCGATATCAACAAAATCAGCCCCGGACAAAAAGTGCAGATATCCAGTAATTCTCTCTCAGGTAAATTGCAAGGAACAGTAGATTGGATTGGCTGGAAAGTACAACGACAAAACATTATCAATACAGATCCTAGCGAAAACATTGACTCCAGAGTCGTAGAAGTCCATGTGCAACTAGACAACCCCTCAATTCAAAAAGCAGCCAAATTCACCAACTTGCAAATCACAGCCGTGATTGAAATTTAAGGAGAAAGTGAGGGAGTGCTGAGTGCTGAGTAGTGAGGGAGGGAGTGAGAGAGTGAGGGAGTGAAGGAGTACTGAGTGCTGACTAATGACTAATGACTATTGACTATTGACTAATGACTCTTCCAAACAATTACGAATTAAAAAATGCTGGCATTTATTCAAGAATTACAACGACGCACACCACTAGGATGGCTACAACTTAGTCATCATAAAAGCCGTCTTTTAGTTGCTTTATCTGGTATTGCCTTTGCGGATGTTCTCATGTTTATGCAATTGGGCTTTCAAAATGCCTTGTATGACAGTAACACCCGTCTCAATCGGGCAGTACTTGCAGACATCATCCTCATCAGTCCTCAAAGCCGGAATATGCAGAACATGGCTACATTTTCTCGGCGGCGACTCTTACAAGCTGCTGATGTGCCGGGTGTCAAATCTACTGAAGCCATGTATATCGGGTTAGTTACTTGGAAAAATCCCCAAACTCGTCGGAAAACTTCAGTGCAAGCAATTGGGTTTAATCCTGAGCAATCTGCGCTGGATATTCCCGATGTCAATAATCAGTTAGATAAAATTAAATTACCAGATACTTTTATATTTGACCGTGGGGCGAGAGGGGATTATCAAGAAGTTTTTCAGCAAATTGATGCAGGTAGAACTGTAACTACAGAAGTAGATAAACGGACTATTTCTATTAGCGGAGTATTTAAATTAGGAGCTTCCTTTGGTGCTGACGGGACTTTAATTTCTAGTGATGCAAATTTTTTGCGCCTATTTCCTAGACGCTTGCCAGGAAGTATTAATTTGGGTTTAATTAATGTTAAACCAGGATATGAAGCAGAACAAGTAGCAGCAGCATTAAAATCTTATTTGCAATATGCAGATGTTAAGGTTTTAACCCGTGCAGAATATGTGAAAATGGAGGAAGATTATTGGAAGAAAGAAAGTCCTATTGGATTTATCTTCAGTTTAGGTGTGTCAATGGGATTTATGGTGGGAGTAATTATTGTTTATCAAGTTCTTTCCACTGATGTTAATGCCCATATCAAAGAATATGCCACATTCAAAGCAATGGGGTATGGTAATTCCTATCTACTAGGGGTGATTTTTGAAGAGGCAATTATTTTAGCTACCTTGGGTTTTATTCCTGGTTTTATTGTTCCTTTAGGACTTTATCAGTTGGCAGCTAATGCTACAAACTTACCCATATATATGACCGCAGTTAGGGCATTAGTTGTTTTATTATTGACCATTATAATGTGTGGTCTTTCTGGGGCGATCGCTACTCGGAAATTACAATCTGCTGACCCAGCAGATATGTTTTAAATAATCGAAAATTTAGCTATGGAAACTATTAAGACTTCTCAGCCTGTTATTTCGGTTCAAAATCTTGACCATTACTTTGGTAGTGGGCAACTACGAAAGCAAGTTTTATTTAATATCAACCTCGAAATTAATGTCGGGGAAATTGTGATTATGACAGGGCCTTCGGGTTCTGGGAAAACGACATTGTTAACTTTGGTGGGTGGATTGCGTTCTGCTCAAACGGGGAGTTTACGTATTTTAGGTAAAGAACTCTGCGGTGCGAATAATCAACAATTAACCCAAGCACGACGTAATCATGGCTATATCTTCCAAGCTCATAACTTGCATGGTAGCTTGACAGCTTTACAAAATGTCAGGATGGGTTTGGAAATACAACCGCACATTTCCCCTCAAGAAATGTTGAGTCGTTCCCAAGCAGCCTTAGAAGCAGTAGGTTTAGGAAATCGCCTCAATTACTACCCAGATAACTTATCAGGAGGGCAAAAACAACGGGTAGCGATCGCTCGTGCTTTGGTAAGTCAGCCTAAAATAGTCTTAGCCGATGAACCAACAGCCGCACTCGATAAACAATCCGGCCGTGATGTGGTGGAATTAATGCAAAAATTAGCCAAAGAGCAAGGCTGTACAATTTTGTTAGTAACTCACGACAATCGCATTTTAGATATAGCCGACCGAATTGTCTACATGGAAGATGGTCATCTTGTGAGAGATGGTGTGAGTTTGTCAATAGTCAATAGTCAATAGTCATTGGTCATTGGTAAAACTCTTACCCAATACCCAATACCCAATACCCATCACTCCCTTCTTTTCTTAACATCCTCTTAATCCCGACTTGATTCTTGGTTGATAGGTTTTTTCTGCTTGGTTGGACAAGCTAGAGAAATTTGCCAACTATATTAAAATCTTGGTAGGGGTAAGTATGGAATTTATCAATAGCGATCGCTTCCTCATAACCCAGTGTAAACGACGCAATTTTTTGTTGGGTGCAGGATTCTTGACGGGATTAGCAGTAGCTAGTCAATTGCGCCCTGTGATGGCGCAAACTCGTTTTTCTGGCTATCCCTTCAGTCTGGGTGTGGCTTCTGGAGATCCCTTACCCGATAGCGTGGTTTTATGGACAAGGCTAGCACCAGATCCTTTAAATGGTGGCGGCGTTTCACCAATCAATATTCCGGTGCAGTGGCGCATTGCTAAGGATGAAAATTTAACTCAAGTGGTGCAGCAAGGAACGGTGATAGCGACACCAGAGTTAGGACATTCGGTACACGTTGATGTACGGGGGCTAGAACCTGAACGTTGGTACTGGTATCAATTTCAAGTAGGGAACGAAGTCAGCCCCATTGGTAGGACACGCACAGCCCCAGCCCTGTTTAGTTCTGTTCAGAAGTTAAATTTCGCTTTTGTCTCTTGTCAAGACTGGCAGAATGGCTACTACACAGCCTACAAACATATGGCTGATGAAGAACTCGACCTAGTTGTCCATTTAGGTGACTACATTTATGAGTATGGGCCACAATCAGGAGGGCCACGTCAGCATAATAGTCCAGAAATAGTTACCCTAGCAGACTACCGCAATCGTCACGCTTTATATAAAACAGACCAAAATTTACAAGCTGTTCATGCGGCTTTTCCCTGGATAGTTACCTGGGATGATCATGAAGTCGAGAACAACTATGCTAATTTCATTCCCGAAGATAACCAAAGTCAACAAGCATTTGTAACTCGACGAGCTAATGCTTACCAAGCATATTACGAACATATGCCTTTGCGCCTATCTTCCTTACCAAAGAAAGCTAGTATGCAGCTTTATCGGCGGTTAACATTCGGTGACTTGGCTGAGTTTAACGTCCTAGATACTCGTCAGTATCGCACAGATCAACCTTGTAATGATGGACTTAAACCTCTTTGCAATGCAGCTTTAGATTCCAAAGCCACAATGACGGGTGCGAGACAAGAGGGTTGGTTATTGAGAGGTTTAGATCAATCCAAAGCTAGATGGAATGTGATTGCTCAACAAACCATGCTAGCTCAGGTTGATTTTAATGCTGATCCAGGAGTACAGTTATTCAATGTGGATCAGTGGGATGGATATGTAGCTGCTCGTAATCGGCTATTGAACTTTTTAAATCAGCGCAAACCTTCTAACCCCATTGTGATTACTGGAGATATTCATTCTAGCTGGGTGCATGATTTAAAGAGTGACTTTAATAATCCACTGTCAGCAACCGTGGGGACTGAATTTGTCGGTACTTCCATCACATCTGACTTTCCTACTTCTTTCATCCGTCCAGTGCAAGCTGCATTGAGAGATAATCCCCATATTAAATTTTTTGATGGAGCTTTTCGGGGTTATGTTCGTTGCCAACTAACTCAGGAACGCTGGCAAAGTGATTACCGTGCAGTTTCTACCATCACGGAGGAGAACGCTTCTATTAGTACCTTAGCCTCGTTTGTGGTGGAGAACGGGCAACCAGGTGCAAAAAAGGTGTGATGTGTAAACTTTAACTCAAGAGGGAATATGGCGATCGCTTTTCCCTCCTTCATACTCTTCTATAGCGATCGCCAAAGCCCAAAATTATACCAATTCTCTAAAATTAAGCAATAGATTCAAATCCTCTAAAGTGAGAATATATGAGAATTCTTCAAAAGGTAAATTATCTGGTTGTTTTTTCAGAAGAAATATAACAAGATTTGCAGATGAATAGGGTGTGTTTAGGCATCGGTTTAGTGGTAATTAAATAACGATATTTAGGGAAAGTGTGGTTAGATATTTGATAGGGTTAGTTATTCAGTAAAATACTTCATGCGCCGTGATTCGATTTTTTATAAACTCTTTCAACAATCTCCTACTTTACTTTTTGAACTATTGACAAATCCGCCAGAAAATGCAAATGAATATAGATTTGATTCGGTAGCTGTTAAAGAACCTAAGTTTGAAATTGATGGGGTGTTTCTCCCGCCTGAAAATAAAAGTCCGGGTGTGGTGTATTTCTGTGAGGTTCAGTTCCAAAAGGAGTGCGGCTCGTTCTCAGCAGGAACCCCTAGAAACTAGGGATTTATGGCTAAGGTACATTCTGAAAAATCAAATTCAAAATGTATAACTGTTCATTTGATGTAGGTGAGCCAAGTACCCTAGAAAAGCAAGACCTACCCTTGAGGAGACAAGTGACTCCCTATCTGCCCACAGTGACCATACTCGGAATGATGGAGGCTGAAGCTGGGAACAGGGCGCAATCAGTTGTAAAACAAGCAGGTAACAACACTGGCGCTAACGGGGAGATGGCAAGGGTAAACAAGTCCTGAAAAAGTGTCTTAGGAATTAAGCTACGACCTGAACAACCAATGTAGACCACATCCTCTAGATTCTCACAGCATCATTCTTTTAATAGCTGTCATCTCCGAGAAGAGGATAGGCAAAGTGGACTGCCCAAAACCATCAAACAATCAAAAGAACGGAACGAGTAAAAACGATGTATTGGTCTGGGGAAAGGTCGAAAACCCCAGTAGGTAAGACGAGATACGGAACCCCAAAAACATCGGGTAGGACAGAACGTAACTGTTGTGAGGTATTCAGAAAACGCTTGCTTAGAGTAAAGCATGGTTAGACACGATAGAAATATCAGTGAACTATGGAAATCACTACCCTGGAAGAAATTTCGGGCGAATCTTTTCCGCTTACAAAGAAGAGTGTTTAAAGCTGTTCTAGCTGGAGACAAGCGTAAAGCAATGTCCCTACAAAAGCTAATCCTGAAATCTCGTGCGGCTAGGTTTCTGGCAATTCGTCAAGTAACACAGCTAAACGCTGGGAAAAAGACTGCGGGAATTGATGGTAAAACTGCCTTAACTTATGAGGAGAGATTTCACCTCGAACTGTCACTCAGACAGCCAAACTGGTATCACAACAAACTCAGACAGATACCAATACCCAAGAAAGACGGCTCCACCAGATACCTGAAAGTTCCAACTATTGCAGACAGGGCTTGGCAATGTCTAGCCAAATACGCATTAGAACCAGCGCACGAAGCCACCTTTCATGCCCAAAGCTACGGATTTAGAACGGGGCGCTCTGCCCATGATGCCCAAAAACAGATTTTCCAAAATCTCAGTTCCCATGCAAACGGCATCAACAAAAGAATCCTTGAGCTTGACATAGAAAAGTGCTTCGACAGAATAAATCACTCAACCATCATGGAAAACCTGACTGCCCCAAAAGGGCTAAAACTGGGGATATTCCGATGCCTAAAAGCAGGAATCAACCCGGAATTTCCAGAACAAGGTACTTGTCAAGGTGGGGTAGTGAGTCCACTGTTAGCAAATATCGCTCTGAATGGTATAGAAGATATACACAAATATCACGTCAAAAGAGGATGCAAAATTACAGCCAATACCCCCACAAAGGATATTGTCAATGCCTGTGTCCGATACGCCGATGATATGGTATTTTTCCTAAGACCTGAAGACAATGCAACTCTAATACTTGACCGCATCAGCCAATTCCTAGCAATAAGAGGGCTAAAAGTTAGCAAGAAAAAGACAAAGCTTACCGCTTCGACAGATGGTTTTGACTTTCTCGGTTGGCGATTCTACGTCCAACAAAACGGAAAATTTAAAAGTGTTCCCTCAGAGGAAAACTACAAAGCATTCCGCAACAAAGTCAAGAACATCGTCAATAGCTCGAATTATGGCGCTACTGTGAAAGCTCAAAAGCTTTCCCCAATAGTCAGAGGATGGCGAAATTACCATAAGTTCTGTAAGATGGACGGTGCTAAATGGAACCTCTATCACATACAATACAGAGCTTTTAAGGTGTTTAACCGGGAAACAAAACTTGACCACAAATCTAGTAAGAAGTTGCTAGACCAAGCGTTTCCACTGGTTCCTTACTCCGAAAACCGTCACACCAAAGTCAAAGGAAATAAATCCCCTTTTGATGGAGATTTAGTTTACTGGAGTGAACGTAACAGTAAACTATACGACGGCATTACCTCGAAACTATTAAGGAAGCACAGCCATACTTGTGGGTATTGTGGTCACAAATTGACTTCAATTGAACGAGTGCATCTACATCACTTAGACGGTAATCACGGCAACTGCAAGGTATCAAACCTCATGGTAGTACACGAAAGCTGCCACGATTACATCCACATGGGCAAAAGGGAAAGGGAGCTACGTTCTACAACGCCAATTGGTCGGGAAGTTACCGAGGAATATCTAGAAAATCATCCTTGGTAAGCCAAAGCCAAGCGTGGCAAAGACAGAAACCTTAACCTTCAAGAATATCGGAAGCTGGATGAGGCGAAAGTCTCACGTCCAGATTTAACAGAGAGGGGCGGAGCGTCATAGCTCCCCTCGACTCTACCTGAAAAGCTGTATGAGAGAGTATTTGCCGAATCATCATTATATTTCTACCGCAATAGTGACAGGTTTAGTGATTGGCAAGCAGTAATTATTTATCCGTCGCAGAGTATTGAACAAAGTAAAATTTATCCTCATCGAAATCAACTCAATGGAGACCAAGTACATCGGATATATTTGGATGAGTTGGGAGATATTCGTTCTTTGCCTTTGTGGGTGGCAGTAATGGTATTAACTACCGTCGAAGAAGAACAAGCCCCAGAGGAAGCCCGGTATTTGTTAAGTCGGACTCGTAATGAATTATCGCCACCGAGTAGTCGTGCAATAATGGAGATCATAACCACTATTATGGCGTATCGTTTTGAGCAGTTGAGTAGAGTGGAGTTAGAAGCGATGTTAGATATTACACTAAAGGAAACAAGAGTTTATCGGGAAATTAAGCAGGAAGGACGAGAAGAAGGACGAGAGCAAGGGCGGCAGGAAGAGGCTGTTAATTTTGTTACCCGACAGTTGAAGAAGCGGTTGGGAGAATTGCCCCAAGCGGTGCGTCCTGTGGTTTTGGGTTTGTCGTTGTCGATGTTGGAAGAATTGGGTGAAGCTTTGCTTGATTTTACGAGTGTTGCTGATTTACAGGCTTGGCTAGAGGCACGAATCGATAATTGATTGCACAGTTTGATAATACCAAGCGATCGCTCCAGTAGTCTGTTTCCCAGTCTATTATAGCTTTAAATAAGAACTATTCTCAATTATTGCACGAAATTTGCTATTAAAAAAGCGACTTGTCGCAGTCGCTGGTAGTAAAGCTAAATCCCAGATTGCACGCGCCACAAACTAGTATAAATACCATTAAGTGCTAGCAATTCCTCATGCGTACCCTGCTCGACAATTTGACCATACTCCATCACATATATACAATGACTGTGGCGAATTGTGGAAAGACGGTGAGCGATCGCAATAGTTGTCCGATTCACGGTAATCTTTTCTAAAGAGCGTTGAATTGCAGCTTCCGTCTCATTATCCACCGCAGATGTCGCTTCATCTAAAATCAAAATCGGCGGATTTTTCAAAACGGCTCTAGCTATGGCGATACGTTGGCGTTGTCCACCCGATAACTTTTGTCCTCTTTCCCCAACAATTGTTTCATAACCTTGGGGTAGCCGCATGATAAAATCATGTGCTTCAGCTATTTTTGCCGCATTGATGATGGCTGCATCATTAGCATCAAAAGTCCCATAGGCGATATTTTCTGCCACTGTACCATGAAATAAAAACACATCTTGACTAACTAAACCAATACTGCGACGCAAATCAGATAAATTCAACTTTTGAACGTCAATGCCATCAATAGTAATTACACCACTAGAAACATCATAGAATCGCAGTAATAATTTCACTAAAGTGCTTTTACCTGAACCTGTAGAACCAACGATCGCAATAGTTGTCCCAGCAGCAATATGTAACGATAAATTTTTAATAATGGCTGTACTATTGCGATAGGCAAAAGTCACATTTTTTAAATCAACTTCACCCCGCACCTTTTCCACCGCTAAAGACACATCTCCCGTGGTAATTTCAATGGGAGTATCTAATAAATCCATTACTCGCTTAGTAGAAGCCATCGCCCGTTGATATCGGTCAAAAGTTTCTCCTAAAAATACCAATGGCCACAATAATCTTTGCACAAGCACTAGTAAAACACTGTAATTACCTATAGATATTTTGCCTGAGTAAGCTGCCATCCCCCCTAAAAATAATAAAGCCGTAAATCCTGCTAAAACCAACATTCTGATTAAAGGAATAAACGCAGCAGAAAGTTTAATCGCTTTGGCATTACTTTTTCTATAGGCTTCACTTTCTTCTGCTAGTCTGAGATTTTCGTAATTTTCTGCCGTGAAACTTTTAATTGTGGTAATACCACTAATATTATTAGCTAAACGAGAATTGAGAAAACCTACTTTTTCTCTAACATCAGCATAACGGGGTTCCAGCCGTTTTTGATATATCAATGAACCCCACAAAATAAAAGGCATCGGTAACATAGCTGCTACAGTAATGTTGATCGGTAAAATGAAAAACGCACCACCAATTAAAATTATCAAGGAAGTTGTCACTTGGATAATTTCATTGGCTCCTCCATTCAAAAAATCTTCCAGTTGGTTGATATCATCGCTGAGAATCGACATCAAACCGCCTGTACTGCTATCTTCAAAATAAGCTGATTCTAATTGTTGTAAGTGATTGTAGGCATCTAAACGTAAATTATGTTGAATATTTTGAGCAACATTACGCCAAAGTCGATCATAAGCGTACTGAGAAAGTGATTCAAATATCCAAATAATAACGGTGACTAACGATAGTAAAGCAAATTGCCATAGTACATCTTGAATGCCTAATTTACCGATGAAGGAATTTTGTTTTTCGACTAATATATCGACAGCAACACCAACTAACCAAGGCGGTGCTAAATCTAAAATTGTATTAATTACAGAATAGGTAGAAGCATTATAGATTTGTCCACGATATTTTTCTCCATACTTAAGTAAACGTTGGAGTGGGGAGAGTTTGTTTATCATTGTTAGAGTGAGAATTGATGACTATTGTTGACTAAAATATTTAAAGCTTACTATTTTTTGGTATGTGAAATCTATCCAAAAACGGCAAATTTCTATCCTAAACAGGCAATTTATAGGTAATTGTGGCAATACATAAACTAATATGATACTTGAAAAAACATTCTAACAATAGCCAGAATAGATAGTAAAAAAACTGATAAAATCAGATTGTTCTCAAATAAAACTAAAAAATTGAGAATGCTGCCATGACGACACATCTGCCCCGTCAGCCTCACGCAAAAACTCAGGACTTGCCACCTCTGGAAAATGGCGATCGCCTAACTCGCCCGGAATTTGAACGGCGGTATGCGGCTGCACCCCACATTAAAAAAGCAGAACTGATCGAAGGAATCGTTTACGTGGCATCTCCCTTACGCTTTGTACAACACGCAGAACCCCATAGTCGTTTACACGGTTGGCTTTGGACGTATCAAATTGCCACACCAGGGCTACGTCTGGGGATTGAACCAACGATTCGCCTGGATTTGGATAACGAACCGCAACCAGACATTGTGCTGATTTTAGATGAAGCAGTAGGAGGACAAGCTAGATTAACAGACGATGGCTATTTGGAAGGAGTCCCAGAATTAGTAGTTGAAATTGCTGCCAGCAGTGCCTCAATTGATACAGGCAGCAAGAAGCAAGCTTATCGTCGGAATGGGGTCTTAGAATATATTGTCTGGCGATCGTTTGAAAATCAACTCGATTGGTTTAGCTTGGTTGAAGGAGAGTATCAAGCACTCGTCGCGGATGGGGATGGTATCATTCGCTCTGGCGTGTTTCCAGGCTTGTGGCTGGCGGTGGAGGCATTGTTAAATAATCAGATGGCACAGGTGTTAGAGGTGTTGCAGTTGGGATTAAATTCGCCTGAACATGGGGAGTTTGTTGAGCAATTGGCGAAGTAACGGGAAAGCTAACTTCATAAATCAGCTATATTTTCATCTTAGCTTTCTTCATAATCGATAACAGTAGGTGCGATCGCCCAAGGGACAACGGCAAAACCGATCGCTGACTTATTGCACTGGCTAGAAGTAAATTAAACAGTTTAGTCTGGATCGCACCTTATACCAATTCACTAAAAATCTGATACAGATCCAAACACGGAAACCCTTGTAGAACCAGGCTTTCTTAATTTTGAATTTTGTAGAACCTTTGGGGCTTTCCGCAGGGTAAGCGTTGCTTGATTTTACAAGTATGGCTGATTTAGATGCTTGGTTATCGGGGTTGGATGGTAATTCTTAAAAAGCGATCAATTGCCCTTCAGGGGAGTTACTAGGCGATCGCTGTGGTTTTGATCAGTTCTATCTATGATTTCACAGGCTGAATTTGCGCGAAAATAGCTGACTGCAACAATTTGGGTAGTTTTTTCCAAACTACATTACCTTTACGGCTTTTGATATATGATTGCATAAATTCCAGTAAGGCTCTGGGGCTTTCTTCTGGAGAAAGATTAACAAAAAGGTAGGTGGGTTTATCATCGCTTGATACAGCTACAACGCAGCCTTGAGAACACGCCCACAAACACCCCAGTAGATGAGCGCAAATATTTGCAGTTGGGGTAAAACAGCGCTTCGACAAGCTCAGTAACCAAAAGCTTGAGGGAAGAGGGTTTTAGCTTAGAATATCTTTCTTCTTAAGATAGTTGTGTTTTTCCCACTAACTAACTAACTTACTTGTATATAAAAATTTTAAAATTCCATCCAGCCATCAAAAATTAATAATTCATGATGAATAAATCTCAAGTGGCTAGCAAAAAACAAAACAAAGCTATACCAAAAAATGTCTGGGTGTTGGGGTTTGTTAGCTTGTTGACAGATATCAGTTCCAAAATTATTGATTCTCTATTACCTGTGTTTCTCGTTTCTACCTTGGGAGCCAATCTGCTGACAGTAGGCTGGATTGAAGGAATTGCAGAATCAACAGCTTCTGTTATTAAACTCTTTTCTGGTGCTTTTAGCGATTATTTAGGAAAGCGCAAAGGACTCGCTATTGCTGGGTACGGATTATCGACTTTAGTTAAACTTTTATTTGCTTTGGCTACAAGTCCAATGTGGATATTGATCGCTCGTTTTGGCGATAGGGTAGGTAAGGGAATTCGCGTAGCTCCCCGCGATGCCTTAGTCGCTGATGCTACAGATGAAGCTAATCGAGGTGCTGCTTACGGATTGCGACAATCTCTTGATACTATAGGCGCATTCATTGGACCTGTGGTTGCATTTGCATTGATGTCGGTTTGGGAGCAAAACTTTCGCTTAGTCTTTTGGAGTGCGTTAGTACCTGGTATTTTAGCTCTAGCTTTATTAGCAGGTGGGGTAAAAGAATCTAACACGAAAGTCGCACACCAGCAAAGTAATCCTTTGAATTATGATAATTTGCGTAGTCTGGGAAAAAGCTATTGGCAATTAGTCGCAGTGGCGCTGTTATTTAATTTAGGAAATTCCAGCGATGCTTTTTTATTACTTAAAGCACTGGAAATAGGAATACCTGCTTCGCTAGTACCATTAAGTCTTTTAGTCATGAATCTTACTTATTTCCTCAGTGCTTATCCTGTAGGATTATTATCCGATCGCATCGGTAGATTAGGCTTATTAGTCAGTGGATTTACTCTATATGTTTTTGTCTACATAGGTTTTGCCTTTGTTAACATTCAATGGCAACTTTGGAGCTTATTTGCACTGTACGGATTATATCAAGGGTTAAGTAAAGGGCTATTATTAGCCTTAGTCGCCGATCAAGTCCCTGCAAATTTACGTGGGACAGCTTTTGGAGTAATTAACTTAGCTATTGGTGTGGCACTTTTACCCGCAAGTATATTGGCTGGTAGTTTATGGGAATTAGTTAGCTCAAAAGCAACTTTTATCGCTGGAAGTGTTTTTGCTTTTGGGGCAATTATTTTATTACTAGCTACTACAAAAAATCCCCAAGACTAAGTGATGAAATAATAGCGATCGCCTGCAAAATATTAGGCAAGTAAAATCAATAATTACTTCCTCCTATTTCTTGATAATTTTCCTTAACTCCTGCAATACCAAGACAAATTAAACTATGATTTCCAGCGAAGTAAAACATATTTAAACTTATTAATTACGAACCATATTCACGCTACCTTTGCGTCCTATTGGTACACACATCGGCGTACCCACGACAGGATCACCAACAATACGACACTCTAAACCAAACACCTCTTGCACCATTTCTTCAGTCATGACTTGCTGCGGTTCTCCCGCCGTAAAAATTCTTCCATCTTTGACAGCAACTAGATAGTCTGAATAACGACAAGCCTGATTTAAATCATGCAGCACCATGACAATAGTTCTGCCTTGATGCTGGTTCAAATCATATAACAAATCTAAAACTTCTATTTGATGTGCCAAATCTAGAAAAGTAGTTGGCTCATCTAACAGTAAAATATCTGTATCTTGCGCTAGTGCCATGGCAATCCAAGCACGTTGTTTCTGTCCACCAGATAAGGTATCTAATGACCTATTAGCTAACTCTATTAAATCTGTAATTTCTAATGCCTGTTGGACAATTCTCTCATCTTCTTCTGACCATTGTTGCCACCAATTTTGATAAGGATAACGCCCTTGTCCAACTAAATCTCTAACTGTTAATCCTTCTGGCGCAACTGGACTTTGTGGTAATATGCCTAATTGCTGGGCTACTGCCTGAGTAGAAAGATTAAAAATAGATTGTCCATCCAGATAGACTGTACCACCGTAGGGTTTAAGAAGTCTAGCTAAACCTCGTAATAATGTTGATTTACCACAACCATTTGCACCTACTAAAGCACTAATTTGTCCAGAAGGAATTGCCAAATTTAAATCACGAATAATTGGCGCACCATCATAAGCCAGAGATAAACCTTTAGTTGATAATCCTTTCATAATTTTCCCCCAGTTTCAGTTTCCTACTTCCGCCGATTACGAATTAACAAATAGAGAAAATAAGGCGCACCGATAGCAGCCGTCACCACCCCACAAGGAATTTCGATTGGTGCAAACAAGGTTCTTCCCAGTAAGTCTGCGACTACAACCAGTATTCCTCCTAACAAAGCAGCAGTAGGAATCAATCCTTGGTGATTTGTACCTACTAACTGTCTTCCTAAATGGGGCGCAATTAATCCCACAAAACCAATCATTCCGGCTGTGGCAACTCCTGCACCTGCTAAGGCTACACCCACTAGTACTAGCAAACTGCGTTGCCATTCCACACGAGTCCCCAAACCTTTGGCAATATCATCTCCCAAATTTAAGGCATTTAAATGTCTAGCCAATATCAACGCCATAGGGACAAATATAATTAACCAAGGCAAGAAAGAAAAGACTTGTTCCCAAGTGCGTCCATAGACACTACCAGCTAACCACACCAAAGCATCACTGACACTGTAAACATCGCCAAAGGTAATTAATAGGCTGGTGCAAGCACTAGCGATCGCTGACAACCCCACACCGATTAAAATTAACAGCACAGGGGAACTACCATTGTTCCAAGCCAAGGAATAAATTAAACCAGCCATCAATAAAGCACCGACAAAAGCTGATAAAGGTAAAGTATAAATGGGTGCTGATGGTAAAAGTATAATTACCGTAACTGCTGCTAAACTTGCCCCAGAATTAATACCAATAATGCCGGGATCAGCGAGTGGGTTGCGTGTGATGCCTTGAAAGATAGTGCCAGAAATAGCCAGTGCTACTCCCACCATAAAAGCGACCAGGGTACGAGGTAGACGCAGGTTGTAAATCACAAAAGCATTATCTGGGTTGCCCGTATCAATACCCAATACAGTTTTGACGATATCTAAAGGCGAAATTGGATATTCACCCCGCCCTAAATTCGTCACCATTGCCACCAAAACTACCACTGCCAAACATAACAGCATAGATGGTACACGTCGGTCAATCCGCAAAGATATCGTCTCGGAACGGATGACAAGCCAATCCAACTTCATTTCTTCACCTTTGATTTAGCCAAGTAGACAAAAAAGGGTGCGCCAATCAACGCTGTCATTACTCCCACAGGTAATTCCTGGGGTTTGAGTAATATCCGTGCAGCTACATCCGCAACTAAGAGTAAAGTTGCTCCCAGAACTGCCGAATAAGGCAAAATCCAACGGTAATCGGCTTTGATGAAAAATTTCACCATATGGGGAACAACTAAGCCAATAAAGCCAATAGGCCCAGCTAAAGACACTGAACTTCCTGCCAGTAAAACAATACTGATAGCAGTAGTAATTTTTACCCAACTAGTCTTTTGACCTAAACCTTTCGCTACATCTTCACCCAGACTCATAGTTGTAATTTGTCTCCCCAGGGCAAAGGCTAAGACTAAGCCAATCAAGACAAAAGGCAATGCTGACAATAAGATGTTGAAATCTCTTCCAGCCAAAGAACCAGCTAACCAAAATCTAATTTCTTCCAAGGTGCTTTGACTGACAATCAGAATAGCTGTAGTTAGAGAAGAAATCAACGCCGTCAACGCTGCACCTGCTATGGTGAGATTTAATGGTGTAGCCCCTCCTCGCCCCAGAGAACCCAGGAAGTAGACTAACATCGCCGTTGCACCTGCACCCAAAAAAGCCACAATTGTCAGAACACCCAAAGGGGCGCTACCAAACACAAAAATTGTGGCAACTACAGCCAATGCAGCGCCTGACTCAATACCTAGAATTCCTGGATCTGCTAAGGGGTTCCGTGTCAAACCTTGCATCAATGCGCCGGAGACTGCCAGGGCTGATCCTACTAAAATAGCAATGAGCGATCGCGGTAATCTCACCGTCTG
Organism: Nostoc sp. TCL26-01; assembly: GCF_013393945.1. Classification (NCBI taxonomy): domain Bacteria; kingdom Bacillati; phylum Cyanobacteriota; class Cyanophyceae; order Nostocales; family Nostocaceae; genus Nostoc; species Nostoc sp. TCL26-01. The sequence continues at coordinate 5,956,841 of NZ_CP040297.1, read as the reverse complement.
AATCACTAAATGTTCATAAGAACCGTTAAAGGTAATAAAGGATTCCAGAATCTTATTTATCGGTATTTCTGCTGCACCTAATGTAACACTGTAGACTAAGCAAGTTAACAGAATCAATATGCTCAGAATTAATCCCACCAATGGCGATATTCTACCTATATTCCCATCTCTCGGTGACGCTGTGGTTGCTCTTGTCATTATCTTCTAGTTAATTGAAAAATATAATCATTTAGGTAGGTCGGGTGTGTTTTCGACAACATTTGCATTTTTAACATCTAAATTGATAATTTTTATAGATTAATCGGGTATCGCGCCTAGCTATATCCTTATTTTGCAGACAGTTGTCAGCAGAAACTTTCAAGATTATACTTTATACTTATTAAGATATTTTTTCAATTTTTTGTGATGCTATTATCAAATTAACAATATACTTTCTCATCTATCAAACCGCACACCAGACCCCCAACACCTGAGATGATCCTCCAACTAAAAAAATATACAATCGCTTTGGTGAGCAGGGGAGGCAGGGGAAGTAGGAGAGGAAAAATTTCATGAGCATATTTGCTCTCACCGATTGAATATTCTGTGCGTTAAGTGTTGCTAAGTAGGTTGGCGCAATAAAACCAAGCTATGTGAAGAAATATGAACAAGGCTCAAATCCTTATTCCTATTGCCTATTGCCTATTGCCTATTGCCTATTGCCTATTGCCTATTGCCTATTGCCTATTGCCTATTGCCTATTGCCTATTGCCTATTGCCTTTTCCCAATGATAATTATTCACGCCCACTTACTTATTGCTATTGCCTAAACCTAACTTTCTTAATTACGAATTACGAATTACCAATTACGAATTACAAATTGGTATCATGACAGTCTAGAAGCAGCAAACACCTCCAATGGGATGGGTGAAGTTGGTAAGACTCTGATGGATACCTTGTGGAAAAAATTGCAGAGGTGGTGGAGAGAGACTATTTCTGCACCAACAATACATGAGATTCAAGATGTTTACAAAGCCGTCCCTCATCAACAGGATTGGCTTGTGAGTAGACATCGGTTTTTGTGGCAGAGATTGCATCTGTGGTTGTGGCTAGTTTTAGGCTGTCTATTAACCTTTACTTTCAGAGATGTTTACGATCTATTTTTTCCTCTCGAAGAGTTAGATTTATTCCCACAAGTTTGGAAAACGCAAGGACTGGCAATTAATGTAGCCATGTTGTTCAGTCTACTAGTGTGTTTTGCTTTACATAAAACAAAGTTTGGTCATCGACATCCAGGTATCCTATTTTTAGGCTCATCTTGGTCACTGAGTTTAGCATCGCAATTATTTGCCACCATTAAAGGTTTTGCCCTACCTGATACTCCCGGCTGGTCGCTATTATTCTTGAGTCAAGCTACATTCATGCCAGTACGCTGGAATCTCCATTTGGTCTGTCAAATGGGAATTTTAGCTTATTATTTTGGTGTCAACACAGTACTGGGACTAAAGACACCCATCCCAGAAAACCCAGAAATATACAATGTCACATTTATTTTATATATTTTTTGGTTTTGTGCTATCTGTGACTTTGGTGTTTATCTATACGATCGCCTACAATCCTCAGAGTTTTACGCCCACAAAGAATTAGAATCAGCTAACAATAAATTACGACTGGCAGAGGCTAAATACCGCAGTATCTTTGAAAATGCCATTGAAGGTATTTTCCAAAGTAGTCCTGATGGACGTTACATTACAGCTAATCCTGCTTTAGCGCGTATTTATGGTTACACTTATCCCGAAGAGGTGACAGCTAATTTTACTGATATCGAGCATCAATTATATGTTGACCCTAAGCGTCGCCGTGAATTTATTCGCTTAATTGAACAAGATGGGTTCGTCTCTGAATTTGAATCCCAAATTTATCGTCAAGATGGGAGTATTGTCTGGATTGTCGAAAAAGCCTACGCAGTCAGGGACGAACAAGGCAACTTACTTTACTACGAAGGTTTAATTGAAGACATCACCCAACGCAAACAAGCCCAGGAAGCATTGAGAATATTTTTCCATGCAGTGTCCCATGACTTACGCAACCCAGTTTTGGGTACTGTCATGGTGTTGAGAAATTTACTTGCTCATCAGGATGACAAATCTCTGATTCCTGTATCACGTTTAATTTTAGAACGGATGGTTCAGAGTAGCGATCGCCAACTGAATTTAATCAATTCTTTACTCGAAGCCCATATCAGTGAGGTAAAAGGTGTAGTTTTACAATGCCAAATAGTAGAATTACAGACAGTGGTACGAGCAGCGATCGCTGATTTAGAACCAATGCTGGCAGATAATCAAGCCACTCTCACCAATTTAGTGACAGCCGATTTACCTCTAGTCAATGCTGATCCTACCCAACTATGGCGAGTATTTTCTAACCTCATTGTCAATGCCATTAAGCATAATCCCCCAGGACTACACTTGACTATCAATGCCACCCATCAAGGTGACAAAATTTACTGCACTGTTTCTGATAATGGTGTAGGAATTAGCCAGCAACAAAGTGAACAACTATTTAACCTCTATTTTCGCGGTGGTAATCTTCGCAACTCTGTCGGTTTAGGTTTAGGCTTATATCTATGTAAGCATATTATCACAGCCCACGGTGGCGAAATCGGCATCGAAAGCGAATCAGAGACAGGTGCAACGTTTTGGTTGACGTTACCAATAGTCAATAGTCAATGGTCATTAGTCAATAGTCATTAGTCAATAGTCATTAGTCAATAGTCAATAGTCATTAGTCAATAGTCAATAGTCATTAGTCAATAGTCAATAGTCATTAGTCATTAGTCATTAGTCATTAGTCATTAGTTACTATTTTACTAATCCCTCACTCCCTCACTCAGCACGGGCTGCATCGCCCCGCTACCGCTCTAAGCCCAGCCATGCCCGTTTGCGTAGCGTCTCCTTGAGGAGAAGGGCTTTACAGCACTCATCACTCAGCACTCAGAAAAAAAGCATTGGATGGAACAGCTAAATTCTGGTAAAAGAGGGGATGTAATTTCATCATCACCTAATAAAGTTGCTACCAACACTAATTGGGCTTTTTCTCGTCGATAAACTTCGACTTGTTGCGTGAAACGATCAACAATCCAATACTCTCGCACACCTTGAACTGAATACAGTTTCAGTTTGGCTATTTTGTCTCGAAGTTCGTTTTGTTTACCTGGGGATAACACTTCTATCACTAACTCTGGTGCGCCAGTCAAATGTCCGGCTTCATCTTCAATTTGCACTAATCTTTCTCGACTTACCCACACCACATCCGGGATGACACTATCTGCTTCCGAAAAAAGTACCCCTGGACTCAAAATTGTTACACCTAAACCAGTTAATTCTGACCAACTATCAAGATGTCGGTAGACCTTACCACAAACTTGCTGATGACGGTAGTGAAGTGTGCGAGTCACAAAGAGTTCTCCATCGATAATTTCGTAGCGTGTCCACTCATTTTCCGGTAGAACCTCTATATCGTGGACTGTCCAGCGTACTCCCTCTATCGCTTGGTTCATGATGGTTTCAGTTGGGCTGGTTGTCTTTGCTTTGTTTGATTGTATCTAAAACCGATTCTGGAAAGCGATACCTCCGAGACACTGTCCGAAGGCTACAACTACCTTACATAAGCAAAATTTATTACTACTATCACCTCTTTTTTGTCAAGACAGGTTGACACTTTGTAACAAACTTGTTAAATTTAGTTACATAAATTAATAAATCAAGGAAAAAACATATGTACACTACCGTTAATGAAGAAGGTATTTTAAACAACTACGCTACTGAACCCCAAGTCTACTATGCTGCCTATCCTAATCAAGATGAGCAACGTAGCTACAAATACCAAGCAGCATTTGCTGCATTTATAGTCACCACTCTCTTGTTTGTAGCTTTCAGCGTTAGCTAAAATTTCCCAGCGTCGGTATCGGTACTCATTGTCATTCGTACTTCTCCTTATCACCCTAGCTGCAAAGCTGGGGTTTTTTATTATTTATGAAAAAGTAAAGGTTCAAAACCGTACTACGTCCCGCTACGCTAAAGCCCCTTGTGGGTGGCTTGTTTCCTCCTTCCCTGTTACCTGTCACCTGTCACCTGTCACCTGTCACCTGTTCCCTTTCATATGTATCATGATTAACGTGAAATGATATTAGGTTTGAGAGAAAGTTGCACCATTTACTTACGTTGTGAAATTTTGGAGTTAAGGCCATTTATGCTATCAGATGAAGAAAAAAACTTACTCTTTCAAGAAGCAGCCAAAGCATCTAAAAATTCATACTCACCATATTCAAATTATCCGGTGGGAGCATCTGTTATCACAGATAGTGGAAAAATATACTCAGCTTGTAATGTAGAGAATGCTTCCTATAGCCTGACAATTTGTGCAGAAAGAGTAGCTATTTCTAAAGCTATTGCTGATGGCGATTGTAATTTAAAAGCAATAGCTATATTCTCACCTCATGGCGATCTATCCCCTTGTGGTGCTTGTAGACAGTTCATTATTGAGTTCGGCAAAGAAATAGAAACAATTTATCAAATTAACGGCACACTAAAATCAAAAAAAATTCAAGAACTTATACCTGACTCTTTTACCACCGAAAATCTGCAATGGTAGCCTTGAATTAGCTTTAAATTAGCTTGAGAAAAGTTAATTTATTGAGGTTAGAAGTTAGGAAATAAAAATGAGATAATAGTTTTAAACGCAGAGGGGTGCGGAGGGAAGCAGTCAACAGAGGCTACCCACATTTCTCACAAGCAGTAGGGGCGAGTTAACAGATATGCTGACATTATTCACCAATATCTCTCTTAACCCGCTCATACAACCTCTGGACTAGACAGGTGTACTTCATCGGCATGAAAATCTCTATAAACCACCCGTGACAGGTTAAAAAAACGTACATTTTGTCAATCAGCTAAAATACTCAAAAAGCCATTAATGAAAATGATAATCAAATAAGTTTTTGATAGGGCTAATCTTCTTCAAAACCAAGAGTGATAAATTCGCAATTCTCTTAACCTGTCACGGATGACAAATGATCTCACTTTTCACAACAAGAATTTTACATCTTAAATTATCTGGCTGAATTAAGGTTATTTGGTGTTGGGGTACGGCACAAATATCAATTTGTTATGCTGCAAATAAACAAGCTTGCGCCTCCACCCAACCTACCTTGGATTGGTCGCTATGGTTTCCAAGTATTGAGGGACTGACGCATTAATTTTAATTCCTGTAAATATTCATTGAGTTTCTCTTTTTGCAGATTCAAGTTATCAAGAATTTTATCTACTTCTGTTTGTTTTTCCTCCCGTTCTTTTAGTAGACTGTCAAAATCATCTTGAAATTTTCTGATATAATCATTGATTTGTTGCTCTGCACGTCTAAAATCTTCTGCAATTTGTTTTTCAATGACTCTTTGTAGCAATTCTCGATTTCTCGAAACCTGTTCATCTATCTTCGAGTTAATTAACTGCGAAGTTTGCTTTAAATTGATTTCATAGAAATCTTGTCTATCTTCATATTCAACAGGAACATAATAGGACTTATGAGAACAGCAATTCGTCTCTGTTCTTAGTTCTTGTTTTGTCCTGGTAAACACTTTTTGTTGTTGTTTAATATTGGTATCAATTCCCTTAAATTCAAAATTCGGAAACTGAATAGGGTTAACATTTAATTCAACTTGCAATGCTTCACCCAAATAATCAGATAATTCATTAGATATTTGTTGGATATCACTTTGGATTTTGAAAGCCAATTTTTCACGAATATTAGAACCATCTCTAACCAATCTATCTTGAGTATCTAGCCAAAAACCCTGAATTAGAGGGCTACAAAATTCATTAATGGTTTTGTTAATATTTTGAGCATCTTTTTTATTCTTAACTTTTATCACATACGGATCAGAAATTTTTAGAGTTTCATCAGGAGAAGAATTAGAAGCATCAAAGACTTCAGGTGCAGATTTAATAATCTCTTTAATTAAAGATGCACCTCCTTTAATACCTACTCTAAATATATTTCCTAAACCTTTGCTAACTAGGTCTAGGATACCACCACCAACATCAGCTACTATATCCCCAATATTCTCCCAAATATTGTTATCTACTTTTGCTAGTGGTGATAGATTGGCTTTTACTTTTTTTGCACTAGGTAATTTGGCTGACTGAGATTCAGCTATAAGCTCGATCTGGTATTGAATTTGTGCTTTAGTACCTGAAGCGAATAAATCAATTCCTTGGCTAAAACCATTTACAAGTATTTGTTTTTGTTTATCTACAGACTTTTTTACATCTTCTACTTTGATTTTGGCATTCACAGACCGTTTTTTGTATTCTTCAATTTTTTGCTTTAAAGCTGTAATATCCATTTCCCAGCCACTAATTTTTGTGCTGAGAGTATCTTCAATTGATTTAGCGGCTTTATCTATTTTTGCTAAGGCATCACTCAAAAGATTCCATCCTGAATTTTTAGTAATAGTTTCAATTACTGTTTCTTGAATAGTAGGAATACCACTATCTATTAAAGCTTGTGGCGCAATTTTCCGAGGGGCTGGTATAATTTGATTTCCTTCTTCATCTTCAGTTGCATATCTAGCACTGAAGAATTTCTTAAAATCTTTTATTTGACTTTCTGTTGCTTTTTCTTGTTTGATTAATTTTGCTAAAAGTCCTTGTCTGGAACTGGCAGGATAAATAATGGGGTTAGGAAAACCAAAGCTAGATAATTCGCGTTCTAAATCTTTAATTACTTCTTCAATTTCTCTGTCTTTTTCAGTTTTCTGATCAATCTTGTTGAGAATAAAGTAAATCTTACCTTTGTCAGACTCTAAAATTTCCTTGCGATTCTCTACTACATCTTTAAATAATTCAGAAACAGCATTATCTTTGTAAGAAGCGTAATTTAAAACAAACAAAATTGCATTGCAGGTTCTTAAAGCTTCCAGAGCAGTTTGCTTTAGTGCTACAGTGTTAAACCGAGCAGATTCCCATTCATTTGGCCCAGGTGTGTCAACGAGAGTAAAACCCGCAAGTGAAGAAAATCCGCTAATGGCTTCAATAGGATGTTCTATTTCAAAGCGGATAGTATTATCAGTATTTCCCGTTTCTCTAATTTCACGGGTTCTAACTAAAAATTGCTGCTGAATTTCTCCTTCGTTTCCTTCAGCAATAACAAGAGGTTTTCTTTCTCCTGCTCGGTATTCTAACAGTCTGGGAACTTGATCAGCAGGAATGTGAAGTACATCTGTACGACAAATGGTACAAGCTGCTGTTTCACTAGCTAAAACATCCACACCAATAATAGAGTTGAGAAAGGTACTCTTTCCCGCTTTCATGGCTGCAATAACCGCCACCTGATATTTTTGTTGTTGCAACGCGGTTAAGGCTGTAGTGATGTCATGCTCAACACTCTGCAAACCCTTGGTATCATCACCTTCATTGAGACGATTTTGGCGAATTTCCTGAAGGTACTGTAACAACCGTGTACCTAAATTGTAAATACTGCTGTGTGCGGTTTGGAATTGTTCTGAAGACATGGTTGCTTAATCCTAATTAGTAAAAGTTGATTTACTACTTAGTTATAACCCCACCTAAGTAAAAACCTAGATGGGATAGCATATTAAATGTAATTTAATGCACTAACTCGATCGCTCGCTTAGTCAACGCCTCAGCAGTCAAACCATTAAACGCCATCAACTCGCCGGCACTGGCTGTAGTTTCCCCACGCTTCCAGGCAAAGGTGTCGCGCTTGCTGGTGCTGCGTAACATGATGGGTTCTAACATTGACGCTGCACCACCAGTTACACCAATTAAGGCATCGCCTGCGAATAATTCTGCGAATTTGGCATCATCAATAAAACCACCATCAGCTTCTGAACAGGTATCCCAGGCTACATCATGGGGACGATATAAACGACGGGGGTTGATGATAGAAACTATCTTCACACCTATGCCTTCAGTTTCTAAAAATGCGGCGGCTTCAAATACGGGAATTAATGTCATGTCGCCAATGACGGCAAAGACTACTTGTTTCCCACCAGCAATTTCATGTAGCACTACTGCACCATCTGCTAAACCTTGGCGAGTTTGGGCAAAGGTAGTGCGAATGGGTAAGGGTGATTTACTGGCGGTGATGACGATGCCTTTATTTTTAGTTGTTAATGCCCAGTCGTAACAGACTTGGGTGCTGTTAGCATCGGGGGGGAATAGGGGGAAGACATTGCCGTTTCGCATCAGGGAGGCAAAGTAAGCTTCAATTTCGGGACGTTGGTGTGTCCAGCCGTTGCGCCCTTGTTCTAATGCGCCGGCTGTGAATAAGGTGATGGTTGAGGGGGTTTGGCGGCGTAATTCTGCCATTGCTTGAATGACGGTTTGCCAGATTGGTAAGCCGTTGATGGCGAAAGATTCGTAGGAACACCAGAGAGTTCTTGCACCCATCAAGGATAAGCCAGCAGCTAAACCTGCACAAGCATCTTCACTCAAGGGTTCGTAAACTTGGCCGTTGGGTGCTTGGTTGTATAAGTCGTCGGTGGTGGGGTGGATGATTTTTAAGGCTTGGTTGATGTTACCAATACCGGATGCTTCGTTACCGTCGGCGTTGGTGACGAGGAAATTGGGATCTTTTTGTCCAACTACACCTACAAGTCGTCCCATTGCGGTGGTGGAAACTTTGGGTTCGCCACCGACGGCATATTCTTCTAAAGGTAATGTACCTAAGTCTGGTAATGGTAACTCAAATTCTGTGACGACTGTCTTGGCTGCGGGGCCGCCACCCGCGCGTTCGGCGTTGGTTCTGACGATTTGCCAAGCGGCGGGGGATAAGGCGCGGGTTTGTAAGGCAGTGATGATGTGGGGTGCGTCTAGGGTGTCTTTGGGATAAAGGTTGTGAGATTTTGCTCCTTTGGCGTGGACACCTGCGCCTTTGATTTGTTTGATAATAAAGACGGTGAGTTTACCACCAAGGGCAGAACGGGCGGCTTTATCTACCCCTGCAAGTACGGCTTTGGTAAAGGCTAGGCGTTGCTCAAAGGAGAATATGGTACTGTCAACATAATCTCCTGGTTGGTTTTGGTCGTCGAATTCCTTGGCATCGACTAACACGACTTCCGCAAAACCGTTACCTTGCCAGAAGGCTGTCATCTGTTCGTTGGTTTTCAGGGATACCATGCTGTGATGTTCTTGGCTGTATCCATTCCATACCAGCACGGGTAGGAAGTTGGTGGCGGTGGGATAAGCGGTGTGGAAGTGGGCAATGGAACTGATGATGTAGGGTTCACCTAGTCCACCGTCGCCCAGGGTGAAGGGGAATAATTTATCTTTGTGTAGGAGTGCAGCCGCCATTGCAAAGTGTTGTCCTTGTCCCAAGGGGCCGGCGGGTGCAAGAATACCGGGGATGTAACCGGAAAGGTGTCCTAAAAGTCCGTGCTTTTCGCGGAAGCGATCGCGCAATTGTTGTACTGTAAAAATGCCCATATCCTCTAAGGAGCGATCGAGGAACATGGCACTATAAAATCCGGGGGCATGGTGTCCCACTTCGGTAATGATGTTTTTATACCCCAGCATGACTAAGGCGGCATAGGCTTCGGCTTGGCTAGCAAATCCACCTGGATGTCCAGAAGCCTTACTACCAGTGATTTGTAGTGTCAGATAGCGCAGAGCATCAGCAGCTAGTAAGGTTTGATACACAGCACTAGGATCTGTAGGATCAGCGATCGCTACTTTGCCTGATTCTATTGCAGGTGTCGCACCATAAGTTTCAAAATTTGGTAGCGCCTCACCAAAATATTGGATACCTGCGGAAAAATCGGGAAGCGCTGAAGATGCCTTGGGTGTGATTGCCGTCATGCTGAATACCTGATAAGGATAAGGAGAAACTATCGATGCTCGTTGAATTTAACAGAAATTTTACATCTTTAGCGCTGTATCAGTTTACAAGTGTTTGGTAATGCTAAATATAAGTACTTCAAATAGTCTCCTCAAAAAAATTGGGAAGGCGATGTGAAATATGCAAGAATTTTTTTGTCCCTAGCTGCTCCTAAAAAATCTGCTCTAACTTCTGAAAGTCGCGCTGGACTTCCTCCCATAGGGCTTTATTGTGGGGGTCTGTTTTTAGAGCTTTTTTGAGATAGACTCTGGCTTTGAGCAGTTGATTTTCATTAATCAGCGCCCTTGCCCAAATCTGATAAGCGATCGCTTGCCATTGTCGCACTTCTGCGTCTTTGGGTAAACGTGCAGCTAAGGCTTCAGCTAAGGCGATCGCTTGGGGAAATCTTTTTTCTCGCAAAAACCGTTGCAGTTGTTCGTAAGTCTTCCACTTCAACCGTTGTTCGATTTCTGCAATGTTTGGTGGCTTTGATATTGGCGGCTTTTCCGTGGTAACTGTAGCTGTAGGTACTTTTGCTGTACCAGTGGCTTTGACATCTTCACTACCAACTGTCGGTGACTGCTGAGACTTTTTCTCTGTCACTTCTGGCGGTACTACCGTCAATAGAAATCTGTAAGCCTCAGTCAAAGCAATAAATTTATCTTGAGCTTTTTTGTCCCCAGGGTTAATATCAGGATGATATTGCTGTGCCAATCGTCGATAAGACGCTTTGATATCAGCAAACGAAGCTCCAGACCTTAAACCCAATAAACGGTAGCAATCTCCGAGATCCATCTTGATCTACTTAGTTATCGAATACTCAGCCATCAGCTACAAGCTGCCAACTGAAGGTTTTAATAATAAAGAATAATCTTATAATTTATAGTTCACTTCTGACAGTTTATTTAGGGAATGGGGGACAGGGGATAGGAGATAGGGAATAGGGAATAGGCAATAGGCAATAGGCAATAGGCAATAGTTAAAAATTACCACTCTTTTCTTTCCCCTGCCTCCCCTGCCTCCCCTGCCTCCCCTGCCTCCCTTGCCCCCTTTCCCCGTGTCCCCTTGTCCTCCCTACTCCCCAATCTTATGGACGTTCTTCAATCACACGGTCGATTAAACCGTATTCTTTAGCTTCTTGGGCGGACATGAAAAAGTCACGATCCATGTCTTTTTCAATTTTGGCTATGGGTTGATTGGTGTTGTTTGCGTAAATTTGGTTGAGTTGGTGACGAATCCGCAAGATTTCTCTAGCTTCGATTTCGATATCGGTTGCTTGTCCACGAGTTCCACCAGAAGGCTGGTGAATCATGATCCGCGAGTGGGGTAGTGCTAGGCGTTTGCCTTTAGTGCCAGCAGCTAGCAGGAAGGAACCCATCGAAGCAGCTAAACCGACACAAATTGTCACCACATCTGACTTGATGTGCTGCATAGTGTCATAAATCGCCAAGCCAGATGTCACCATGCCACCAGGAGAGTTGATATACAAATATATATCTTTACCTGGATCTTCTGAATCCAAATAGAGCATGACAGCGATGATTTGGTTAGCAATTTCGTCATCAATGTCTCTTCCCAAGAAAATAATCCGTTCTTGGTAAAGACGATTATAAATGCTAATCCAATCTGTAACTTGTCCTCCGGGCATCCGGTAAGGAACTTGAGGAACTCCTATAGGCATTTTTTTGACTCCATTAATTAATAATTAGGGGGATGGGGAGGGGGAGAGGGGGGGAAGAGTAATTATTAATCTGTTCTCCTTGTCCCCTTCCTTGTCCTCTTTCCTTGTCTTCTTAAAGAACACTCGCTGGTAGTGGCGGATTGGCAAGTTCTTCTTTTTCAAAAACTCTGTCAATCAAGCCGTAATCCTTGGCTTGGTAGGGAGTCATGTAAAAGAGACGATCCATATCTTTGGTGATTTTTTCTGGTGGCTGTCCGGTGGTGTGAGACAAAATTTCCACCATTGATGTTTTGTTTGCTAGAACTTCCTTTGCCCGAATTTGAATATCGGTTGCTTGACCTTGGGCGTAACTCTTGGGCTGGTGCAGGATGATGTTAGCGTTGGGTAAGCTAGCACGGCAACCTGGTGTACCTGCGCTGAGAAGCATGGCTGCCATACCCATTGCGGAACCAATGCAGATGGTGTGGATGGGAGGCTTGATATATTTCATGGTGTCATAGATGGCAAAGGCTTCGGTTTCAAAACCGACGGGTTCACCACTATAGCCAGAAGTGCCGGTAGAGTTAATGTAGATTTTAATTGGTTTTTCGGGGTCATCGAATTGCAAAAAGAGCAATTCCGCGATAATCAATTCTGTGACAGCAGGTACTAGTGGCATCCCCAGATAGACAATTCGCTCCTTCAACAGTAGGGATGGTAAGTCTGGCGGTGGTTTTCTGTAGAAGCCATCGCCGTAGTAAGGGGCTTGAACAGCCTTGATGGGGGAAATGTCCATAGCAACTGATCGCCTGATATTGTGCCGTTAACTGTAATACATCCTAGCGCGATGCTAGTTCTCTTCAAGTGCGGTTTTCTCGCTAATCTGGAAGGGTACTGAGCATCTGCCGATAATTGGCTCCTAAGATATTCTGAATATATTATCGGAAATGAATTAATTAATAGAAATTAATAAATTTTTCCGTAGCGCTGATGTAGCGTTTTGGAGTTATTCATGAATGTATATATCTTGACTAGGAATTTTGAGTTATGAAAGTTAACTTGCAGCCTGTCCTCAATGATGCCAATTTGGACGCGCAACAGCAAAGCAGTCAGCGTCAGTTGGCAATTTCGATTTCGGCTAGTGCAGAACCCCAAGACCGGACTATTCCTTTGAATTTATGCCTGATTCTTGACCATAGTGGTTCAATGAATGGGCGACCGCTAGAAACTGTCAAACAAGCGGCAAATCGTCTGGTAGAGCGATTAAAACCGGGCGATCGCCTAAGTGTGGTAGCGTTTGATCACCGGGCTAAGGTATTAGTCCCTAATCAGGTAATTGAAGACCCAGAACAAATCAAACGACAAATCAACCGGCTGGCGGCGGATGGGGGAACGGCGATTGATGAGGGTTTGCGTTTGGGGATTGAGGAATTAGCCAAGGGGAAAAAGGAGATGGTTTCTCAAGCCTTTTTGTTAACTGATGGGGAAAATGAGCATGGGGACAATAACCGTTGTTTGAAGTTTGCCCAATTGGCAGCTGGTTATAACCTGACGTTGAATACCCTGGGATTTGGCGACAACTGGAACCAAGATGTTTTAGAAAAAATTGCTGATGCTGGTTTGGGCAGTTTGTCTTACATCCAAAAACCCGAACAAGCGATCGATGAGTTTGGTCGTCTGTTTAGTCGAGTGCAAACAGTGGCTTTGACTAATGCTTATCTGTTATTCTCCCTCATGCCCAACGTCCGCCTAGCAGAACTCAAACCCATTGCTCAAGTTGCCCCAGACACAATTGAGTTACCCATCCAAAAAGAAAGTGATGGGCGTTTTGCGGTTCGCCTGGGAGATTTGATGAAAGATGCAGAGAGGGTAATTTTAGCTAATATTTATCTGGGACAGTTGCCAGAAGGTAAACAACCGATCGCTAATGTGCAAGTCCGCTATGATCACCCCTCGCAAAATCAAGCAGGGTTGTTTACTCCCAACATTCCCGTTTATGCCAACGTTGTCAGGGTCTACCAACCAGATATCAGTCCCCAGGTACAACAGTCGATTTTAGCATTGGCTAAGTATCGGCAAACCCAGTTAGCAGAAGCAAAATTACAGCAAGGCGATCGCTCCGGTGCGGCTACTATGTTACAAACTGCTGCCAAAACTGCTTTGCAAATGGGAGATACCAACGCGGCGACGGTGTTACAAACCTCAGCAACGCAATTACAATCAGGGCAAGATTTATCAGAAAGCGATCGCAAGAAGACCAGAATTGTCTCCAAAACTATCTTGCAAGATACTCCTCCCAAATGAAAGTTCAATTGCTCTCGGCTTTAAGTGATAGTAATATCGATGCCACGCAATTAAGTAGTCAGCGCCAATTGGCAATTTCTGTTTGTGCAATAGCTGAACAGTTTGAGCAGAATTTGCCACTTAATTTATGCTTAATTTTGGATCAAAGTGGTTCCATGCAGGGCAAACCACTAAAGACGGTGATTGCGGCTGTAGAGCAATTAGTGGATAGGCTACAGCCAGGCGATCGGCTCTCAGTTGTCTCTTTTGCTGGGTCTGCAACAGTGATTATCCCCAACCAAATCGTTGAAGACCCCGAAACCATCAAATCTCAAATTAATCAGCAGATTCAAGCCAGTGGCGGTACAGTCATTGCTGAAGGCTTACAACAGGGAATTACAGAACTGATGAAGGGAACGAGAGGCGCTGTTTCCCAGGTGTTTCTGTTAACCGATGGACGTGGTGAAAGCAGTCTGAAAATTTGGCGCTGGGAAATTGGTAACGATGATTACAGGCGATGTCTGGAACTAGCGAGAAAAGCTGCAAAAATTAACATCACCATCAACACACTGGGATTTGGTAACAGTTGGCATCAGGATTTATTGGAAACCATTGCGGATGTCGGTGGTGGGACTCTCACTCACATTGAATATCCAGAACAGGTTGTAGAGGAATTTAATCGCCTGTTTAGCCGGGTTCAGTCTATCGGCTTAACTAATGCTTATCTGGTGTTGTCTTTTGCACCTCATGTCCGACTGGCTCAACTCAAACCGATGGCGCAGATTTCCCCAGATATTATTGAGTTACCAGTGCAACCAGAAGCAAATGGCACTTTTGTGATTCGCTTGGGGGATTTGATGCGAGATATGCAACGGATAGTTTTAGCCAATCTTTACCTGGGAAAATTACCAGCAGGGGAACAGGTAATTGGCAATATGCAAGTCCGTTATGATCACCCAGGATCGGACACAGAAGGTTTGCTGTCTCCTACCTGGCCGATATATGCAAATATCATGGACGCATATCAAGCTGATTTCCATCCGCAAGTCCATCAATGGATTTTGGCATTAGCCAAGTATCGCCAAACACAACTAGCTGAGACTAAATTACAACAAGGCGATCGCTCTGGTGCGGCGACAATGTTACAAACTGCGGCGAAAACCGCCTTACAAATCGGTGATACCCACGCTGCTACAATTTTACAAACCTCCGCTACTCGCCTCCAATCTGGGGAAAAACTTTCAGCAGCCGAATTAAAGAAGACGAGAATTGTGTCTAAAACAATTTTGCAGGAATAGTAAAAATACAGCGTTGCTGATTAATGGTAAGTTTCGCATCAACACAGTCAGCAATCATACCCAAATATACGATAATTAATCTAACATGAGTTTGACAAGTCTTTTTTGACCTCTCCCCCAACCCCTCTGTCTTGAAAAGTTCTGATCGGAGGAAGCCTCCGCTCAGACTTTTCGCTCCGACACGGAGAGGGGAGTAAAGAGCAGAAATATCAACGAAAAATGAAGGTTTTAAAGCCTCTCTCCGTTTCGGGGAGAGGTTTGGAGAGGGGTTTTTTAGATCCGTTGAACTCACGTTAATCTAAGTATTTTTTGCTTTTAAGTCTCCTGCATGAACAAGCTGCTGAAAAATCCACTCCTTTTGTTCATTTTTGGTGCAACTGCCACAAGTTTAATCGGTTATTTAATTAATCAATTACCTTCAATTCCCGATTTCCCATATAAAAATTCATTAATTATTGGTGCTGTGATTCTTGTGACGCTATTAATAGCGTGGGGAACCTATCAACAGTCACAACAACAGCCAACAGACGCACCAGAACAAATTGACCCGACATTAAGACTGCGACTACTAGCAGCAGAAGAAACAAAGGTAAAAAAGCGATTAAACGATTCCCTGCTTTTGTCACTGATGATTGAATTAGATCAACAGGAACAGCCGGAAAAAGTCGGACGAAATCCACTGCAACCTTTGTATACAATCTCAACCAATCAAAATACAAGTCCACCCCAGCAAATTAATCGCCTGATGGAAGTGTTGCAGCGACCAGATATTAGTGGCAGATTATTAATTTTAGGACAGCCGGGAGGCGGGAAAACCACGACACTGCTAAAGTTAGCAGATGAATTATTAGCAACAGCAAAGCAAAATGATCAAACCCCAATGCCTTTGATCTTTGAACTTTCAGCATGGCGGGATGATAGTCTGAATATTTTGGATTGGTTAATTATTCAACTCAAGGAAGAATATAGTTTAGCACCTGGAATCAGTCGCTTTTGGTTAGAACGTGGTGACATTTTACCGTTGTTAGATGGGTTGGATGAGTTGGGGTTGGAACGACAGAAAAAGTGCATCCAAGCAATTAATCAATATTTAAGTGCAGATGCAAAGCGGGATTTAGTTGTTTGTTGTCGAGAAGAAGAATATCTTGCAGGAGAAGAACATCTGACACAGTTACATGGTGCGGTTTGTTTACAGCAGTTGTCAGATAAACAGATTCAAGATTATTTAAATGATTTGCGTAGACTTGATGTGTGGCAAGAAATCCAGAGAAACGCAGAATTTTTAGAATTAGCCAGGACACCATTATTACTATCGATGATGGTGGTTGCCTATCAAGGAAAGCCAATACAGACAAAGCAAGATTTATTTGATGCCTATATCGAGCGTAGGTTCAATTTGCTGCCTGTAGGGAAGGAAGAAGCGCCGCGAAAGAAAATTCTGCATCTTTTAGCGTTTTTAGCCAAGCGATTACGAGGCACGCAAACGGAGTTTTTGATTGAGAATATGCAGCCATCTTGGTTACAAACTCGTCAGCAAAGGTGGTTACATAAATTTATTTTAGGGCTGATTTTAGGGCTGATTTTAGGGCTGTTTGGAGGGCTGTTTGGAATGCTGCTTGTAGGGCTGATTTTAGGGCTGATTTTAGGGCTGACTTTTGGTGGTTCTTCCATTGAACCAGTCGAAGAAATTCAATTGTCAGTGACACAAATAAAAATTAGTGTTTTCATAGAAAAATTCACTTATGGGCTGATTTCTGGGCTGATTTTTGGGCTGATTTTTGGGCTGATTTTTGGGCTGATTTCTGGGCTGCTTGGAGTGCTGATTTTTGGGCTGATTTCTGGGCTGCTTGTAGGGCTGATTTTTGGGCTGATTTCTGGGCTGATTTCTGGACTACAGTCAGATTTAAAAACTAAATTTGCACCCAATCAAGGTATTTGGGCTTCGTTTAAGAACACGCTTTTCGTCACATTTATATTTAACATTCTCTTTTTCTCTAGCCAAATTTGGCTGAAACCCTTTTTGCTTAATTTTCTTAAACTTAGTGAAGTTAGCGTAATTTTGAATAGTTTGCAAGCTCTTACTTTTGTACTTGCATTAATTTACGGTGGTGGATTAGCCTGTATACAGCACGTTTCCCTACGTTTGGTACTTTGGCTCAGTGGCTGCATTCCCTGGAACTATGCCCAATTTCTCAACCGTGCAGCACAACGTCGTTTAATTCAACAAGTCGGTGGTCGTTATCGGTTTATCCACCGTCTCCTACTCGACCACTTCGCCAATCTGCCTCTGTCATAGCGTGATACCGTTTCACTTTAAGGTTGATACATTTAGGCAAGCAGGGGAGCAGAGGGGCAGAGGAGAAATTATTTGTATCATTCATTTAGTGAAATGGTATCACATGATACTGTGGCATGAATCAAACCCAACCTTGTCAGTTCCAAATCATTGAGAATTAGCACCTGGATTAACGTGAGTTCGACAAATTTTTTTGACCTCTCCCCCAACCCCTCTCCGACGCGGAGAGCAGGGTGGTTTCATACAAACAGAGAAAAAACAAAACTTTGTTTCAAAGCCTCTCCCCCCGTGGGGGAGAGGTTTGGAGAGGGGTCAAAACTTCTGCTACAAAGCGACAAATCAAGATGTATGTATTTTTCTTTTTTCGTATGAAACCACCCTGCTCTCCGACGCGGAGAGGGGAGTAAAGATCATAGGACATCAACGAAAAATTAAGCTTTTAAAGCCTCTCTCCTTTTAGGGGAGCCAGTTGCGTGGGCGGGTTTCCCGACTTGAGCAAACTGGCGTGAGAGGTTTGGAGAGGGGTTTTTTCAGCCGTCGAACTCACGTTGGATTATTCGCTTGTTGCATTTCCTGCTGCAATTAATTTATCATTCATGGATTTAGTTTCAGCACTCAGCACTCTCCATATCTCCGGGGTGTGTAAACAAAGAGACTGCCATCACGACGTTGGATAGTCCGGGTTTGGCTGGAACCGATGAGAATGACTGTTCGCATATCGGCGCTATCTGGGGTTAACTGTTGGAGTGTGATGACTTTTACAGTTTGCCCTAGCCTACCTAAATTTTTAGCTAGTACTACGGGAGTATCAGGTTTTCTGTATTGCAATAAGATATTTCTGGCTTCGGCTATTTGCCAGGTGCGTTCTTGGGAAACAGGATTATAAAAGGCAATCACGAAATCAGCTTCAGCCGCAGCAGTAATGCGTTTGGTAATAATTGACCAAGGTTTTAAGATGTCAGAAAGAGAAATTGCACAAAAATCATGCCCCAAGGGTGCGCCGATGGTGGCGGCTGCGGCTTGCATAGCGGAGATACCTGGGGCAACGTGAATATGAATACTGTCCCATTCTGGTTTATGGTGGTCATCTAGTACTTCAAAAACAGCTGCTGCCATTGCATAGATGCCAGGATCACCAGAAGATACTATAGCCACATATCGACCTGTAGCTGCTAAATCAAGTGCCATTTTTGCTCGTGCAATTTCTGCGCGGTTATCTGACTCATGACGTTGTTTACCTTCAGCTAAAGCCCCAACTAAATCTAGATAGGTTTTGTAACCCACTAAATCTGTGGCAACTTTGAGTATTGCCTTTACCTCTGGAGACATCCACTCAGAACTACCGGGGCCAGTACCAATAATTGCTAACCTGCCTCGTGATTGTCCTATGGTATCAGGGTTGATGGGCGCGGGAGCGATCGCCACCGCTATATGAGAAGATGTAGCAATCAATTTACCTTCTGTACCTGTAGCTGCTAGGGCTATGTCATTAGCTGATAG
The DNA here is from genome assembly GCF_013393945.1 of Nostoc sp. TCL26-01. Taxonomy (NCBI): domain Bacteria; kingdom Bacillati; phylum Cyanobacteriota; class Cyanophyceae; order Nostocales; family Nostocaceae; genus Nostoc; species Nostoc sp. TCL26-01. The sequence goes on along the minus strand of NZ_CP040297.1, from coordinate 5,937,928 downwards.
TTGATTTGTGGAGAAAAATCGGGTGGGTACATTAAAAGCATCAGCGATAGGATCTATATTAGTAGCGATCGCTAAAGGTGCAAAAATCGCTGCTAGAGATGGGGGGGCAAGTCCAGCTTCAGTTAGTAGCTGTTGTACTGAGTCTAGGGTAACAGAAGGGTGAGTGATAGCGATCGCCACAGTTTGTGGATGATAAACTAGACAATTAGCGCTAGGATTTGCCAAATATTCTGTCACCTGGATAGTTAAATCACCATTCGCATCAATCGGTAATTGACTATTACTCAACCAAGGTGCAGTTCCGACTAACTTCACCTCTGCCCCTGCTAGCAAATCAGCAATAAATTTCTTCCCATCATCAGGGTTGGCTAAATGGTATCCAGGGGGAGGAGAGAACAAGGCTGTGCGGAAACGAATATCACCCGTTGTTGTAATAGCAGCTTGAGTTTCCAGCACTTTGGCAATCTGCCGAGCAAAATCATTGACTCCACTGAGTCCTCCCAATAGAGGCACAACCGTACTACCATCCTCAGCTACAGCTAACACTGGCGGTTCCAGGCGTTTATCCGAAATTACAGGTGCTAAAGTCCTAATGAGAATCCCAGCCGCACAAATACCAATTAGCGGTGTACCACCAGCAAACAACTCCCGCAGCGTCTCACCAAAATTTGTGAAGCTAATATCAACACCTGAAGTCCGCCCAGCTAACCCGTATAGCTGTGCTTCTGGTATGGCACTGATAATTTTACGGGCTACTGCTACACTATTTTGACTCAGTACGACAACGGCAGGTGCAAATTTCATGATCAGATTTAGGGAACTTCCGGAGAAACAAATTTGCTCTGTGCCTTTGTGGTTAGATAGATGATTTTTTCACCACAGAGACACAAAGACACAAAGGGAGCGATAGCTAGAAATTAGGGTTGTATAATTTTAGTATTTACGCACTCAAGCAATAAACCTTTCTGAGGGTGGTCAATAGTCAATAGTCAAAATCAAGTTTTTTTGGACTCAATCTAGGGACAATTGGATCTAGGATCGATTTAACAAGACCAAAAAATCACATTTTGGATAATGTGTTTGTAGTAGACTTTAGCACTACTACAGATGAATTCCCGATCACCATTGTTAATTAACTAGGTATTTTGTAATGGAACTAACAATTGACAACGTTGAAACAGTTTTAGATGAAATGCGTCCTTACCTGATATCTGATGGCGGTAACGTGGAACTGGTAGAACTTGATGGGCCGATTGTCAGACTACGCTTACAAGGTGCTTGTGGTTCTTGTCCCAGTTCTACCATGACATTGAGAATGGGTATTGAGCGCCGTTTAAGAGAAATGATTCCGGAAATTGCTGAAGTTGAACAAGTAATTTAGGAGGGAGATGGGGAGATGAGGGGATGGGGAGAAAGAAGTTCCCCTTCCATTACCCAATCCCCAATCCCCAGTACCCAATCCCTAATCCCCAGTACCTAATCCCCAATCCCTATGTCTCATCCACTCTACGTTGCTTTTATCTGGCATCAACATCAGCCACTGTATAAATCTCCTGGTGGTGGTAGTTCAGTAGCTTCTAGTCAGCAATATCGACTACCTTGGGTACGTTTGCATGGTACAAAAGACTATTTGGATTTGGTGTTAATTCTGGAAAAGTACCCGAAGTTACACCAGACGGTAAATTTAGTTCCGTCTCTGATTTTGCAATTAGAAGATTATATTGCTGGGACTGCGTTTGATCCTTATTTAAAGGCTAGTTTGACACCGACGGAACAACTGACTCAGCAACAACGAGAATTTATTATCCAACATTTTTTTGATGCTAATCACCATACTTTGATTGATCCCCATCCTCGTTATGCCCAGTTGTATTATCAAAGGCAAGAACAAGGACAAGCTTGGTGTTTGGCTAATTGGCAGTTGGCTGATTATGGTGATTTGCTGGCATGGCATAATTTAGCGTGGATAGATCCACTGTTTTGGGATGACCCGGAAATTGCTGCTTGGTTGGAGCAGGGGCGTAATTTTAGTTTAGGCGATCGCCAGCGTATCTACTCTAAACAACGAGAAATTCTCAGCCGCATCATCCCCCAACATCGTAAAATGCAAGCATCGGGACAACTGGAAGTTACCACCACACCCTACACTCACCCGATTTTACCCTTGCTAGCCGATACTAATGCTGGGCGGGTGGCAGTGCCAAATATGACTCTACCTGACTATAGGTTTCTTTGGGCAGAAGATATTCCTCGTCATTTAGAAAAAGCTTGGGAATTATATACAGATAGATTTGGCCAAGAACCACGCGGTTTATGGCCTTCTGAACAATCAGTTAGTCCAGAAATTTTACCGTATATTATTAAACAAGGGTTTAAGTGGATTTGCTCAGATGAGGCGGTTTTGGGTTGGACACTCAAACACTTCTTCCATCGGGATGGGGCAGGAAATGTGCAGCAACCAGAACTGCTCTATCGACCTTATCGCCTAGCCACTCCCGCCGGAGATTTAGCCATAGTTTTCCGTGATCATAGATTATCAGATTTGATAGGCTTTACCTACAGCGCCATGCCAGCTAAACAAGCAGCAGCCGACTTAGTGGGACATTTGCAAGCGATCGCTAAAATGCAGCGAGAAAAGCCCAGTGAACAACCGTGGTTAGTTACCATCGCTTTAGATGGGGAGAATTGTTGGGAATTTTACCCCCAAGACGGCAAACCTTTCCTGGAAGCTTTATATCACAGTTTAAGCAACGAACCCCACATCAAACTCGTCACCGTCTCCGAATTTCTCCAAGAATTCCCAGCTACAGCCACCATCCCCGCCGCACAACTCCATAGCGGTTCTTGGGTGGATGGTAGTTTTACCACCTGGATTGGTGATCCTGCTAAAAATCGCGCCTGGGACTACCTCACAGAAGCCAGAATCGTCTTAGCCAATCATCCAGAAGCCACAGAAGAAAACAACCCAGAAGCCTGGGAAGCTTTGTATGCGGCTGAGGGTTCGGATTGGTTTTGGTGGTTTGGCGAAGGACATTCTTCTAATCAGGATGCCATTTTTGACCAATTATTCCGCGAACATTTATATGGCATTTACAAAGCCTTAAATGAACCCATCCCCGCATATCTCAAGCAACCAGTGGAAGTTCACGCCGCACGGGCAGATCATTCGCCAGAAAGTTTTATCCATCCCATCATTGATGGTAGAGGTGATGAACAAGACTGGAACAAAGCCGGACGGATAGAAGTTGGTGGGGCGCGAGGAACGATGCACAATAGTAGTGTAATTCAGCGTCTTTGGTATGGAGTGGATCACCTCAACTTCTATTTGCGGGTAGATTTTAAAAGCGGTGTCGCACCAGGACAAGATTTACCCGCAGAATTAAATTTACTGTGGTACTATCCCGATAAAACAATGCACAATAGCCCCATCCCCTTAGCCGATGTGCCGGATATAGCCCCACTCAATTACTTATACCATCATCAACTAGAAATTAATTTACTCACCCAATCAATTCAATTTCGAGAAGCTGGAGAACACTATCAATGGTTTCCCCGCGCCAGCCGCGCTCAAGTCGCTTTAGAAAATTGTTTAGAAATAGCAGTCCCCTGGGCAGACTTACAAGTCCCCCCAGATTATCCTCTGCGCTTGATTGTCGTTATAGCTGATGAGGGGCAGTTTAGTAAACACTTACCAGAGAATGCGTTGATTCCCATAGAAGTACCGTAAACATGAGGTATGGGTTGAACCCAACGGGAATTCGACAGCACCTATGGCTAAACCTGAGATGCTGTCAGGCTTTGAAAACTGCGTTTTTGGTGGCAGGGAATTTGAATGATAAACTCTGCCCCTTCTCCAGGTTGAGAAATGCACTCTATTGTCCCGTGATGTTTGTCTACAATGATTTGATAGGTGATTGATAATCCTAAACCAGTGCCTTGTCCGATGGGTTTAGTGGTGAAAAAAGGATCAAATATTCTTTGTTTGACACTATCACTCATGCCGACACCATTGTCCTTAATGGCAATGGCGACAAAATCGGGGTTGACTACTTGAGTACGAATAGCGATCGCACTAGAATTGTTATTAGTTGCTTGAGTATTTCTGTCCTGATGTAACTTTTCTACTGCATCAATGGCATTGTTTAAAATATTCATAAATACTTGATTTAATTGCCCAGCATAACATTCCACTTTTGGCAAATTACCGTAATTTTTGATAATCTCAATTGCTGGTTTACTAGGTTTAACTTGCAGACGGCTTTGCAAAATTAGTAAGGTACTCTCAATGCCCTCATGAATGTTAACAGGTTTCATGTCAGCTTCGTCTAAACGAGAGAAATTCCGTAATGTTAAGACAATTTCCCGAATGCGCTGCGTGCCGACTTTCATTGAAGATAAAATTTTCGGCATATCTTCTTTAATAAAATCAATATCAATATCTTCTAAAAACTCGGCAATTTCTGGTGCTAATTCAGGATAGATATCTTGATAAATATTAATCAACCCAACTAAATCTTGGGTGTAATTATCAATGTGTCCCAAGTTACCATGAATAAAGCTGACGGGGTTATTAATCTCATGAGCGATTCCTGCAACCATTTGCCCTAAGCTAGACATTTTTTCGGTTTGAATTAATTGTGTTTGAGTTAGTTTTAATTCAGCCAGTGTTTGCTTTAATCTGACATTTTTTTCATTTAATTCCCTGGTTCTCTCTTCTATTTTTTCTTCTAAGTTGGCGTAAAGCTTGGCATTCTCTATGGAAATCGCTGCCTGCGAAGATAGAATTTTGAGTATTTGTATTCTATCGGCAGTAAATGCCCCCACTGTTAAATTATTTTCTAAATAAACTAACCCAATCAATTTACCTTGATTAATGATCGAAGTACACATGAGTGATTTAACTTGATTGTCAATAATATAGGGATCTATCGTAAATCCTCCCTCGTTTTTAGCATCAGATAAAACTACATCTTTCTTGGTTCTTGTAACATAATTAATTACCGAGATCGGCAACTGTTGACTATTTTCTAAAGGGATTGATTGTCCAACGGTTAAATCTTCTTGCTCTACACTAGCTTTAGCTTCAATAAATAATTTTCCTCCTTTTTCTAGTAGGAGAATTCCAGTTTGAGCGCCAGCATTCTCGATCAAAATTGTCATTAATTTTTCTAGTAGGTTTTCTAGTAAAATTACTTCTGATAAGGCTTGTGAACCTTTAATCACTGTAATTAAATCTAGTCCACTTGACTTTTCATTAGCCGTAGAGGCAGTAATATTAGTATTTGTAAATCCTGTTTGATATTGAGTGGAGACTTTAGCAATTAATTCGGGATATTTTAACTCTAAATCTTTCACCTTAGCATTTGCTCCCCAATGGCGATAACCATAGTGAGCTTTTGTCATATATAGGGATGCAAATTCATGTCTTCCCAGATGAAAATAAAATTCTGCCGCACATTCATAAGCTAGTGCTTCTTCATGAATATATCCATAATTGTGAGCGCCTTTAATTGCTAGATCATAGTTTTCCATTGCTACTAATACTTGTCCTAAAAATCGGGCTTTTTCTGCCTCAACCAAGTCATATTTATGCTGATAGTTTTCTGGTGAGTGATTTGCCCATTCTTGTAATTGTTGCTGATTTTCTGCAACTTTATCTATAAAAGTTTGGATATCAGCTTGATTAGTTGTATTTATACACAAACCTAGTAGTGCCAGAGAATAGTAAAACTTATATGCAGATAAATAAACAGTGCCACCAACTGCCACTTCATATTGTTGTGCTAATTGAGCATTTTTAATAGCTTGAGCATAATCTTTAAAGAAATAACTTAAAATAGTTTTGCCAAGATAAGCATAAAAAATAGCGGCAATATTGTCTGCCATTCTCTGCATGACTGATTCATTAAAACTATCCCCCTCTAAGTAATATTCATGCTCTTGTCCTTGAACGAGTTCAGTTACCATCTGTTTTAAAATTAACAAACAGATGGTGAAATGTTCTTGCTGAATCTTATATGCTAAACTAATATATTGTTCTAGTCTTTGTTCGAGAATATCTAAATTTTCTCCCACCCAAAAAGGATGCCAGCAAACTAGTAACCCATTATAACCTACATACTCAATATCCCCGGTATCTAGACCACTTTGTACAGCATCTTGTAACGGTTCTATGGTGGTTTGAATATGTTCTTTCCAATGTCTCACGAAAATATTAAATAAGGCGTATACTTTAGATTTAATTTCTCTAGTATCAAATTGCTCTAAAATCTCTAAAGATAACTTACCAAATCGATAGCCTGACTCAATATTTTGCAGTCCCCCACATAAAATTAGTCCATAAAAACCATAGGCATAAGCGGCAAAAGATGAATTACCATACTGCACACATAGATTAACCATTGTAAAGGCAATTAATGGTAAAAGTGCTGGATCTGCCAAATAAGCAGGAGGCATGGCTGTCATCAATATTCTCATTGCTGCCAGCTTATGAGGATCAGTCATTTCTGGTAGATTAGCTAATTCTTCGATTGTTAATTCTGCTGGTGGCGTTTGTGATAAGGAAACTCCCAGCATTTCTAGCACTTGTAAATCTAAATCTAATGCTTCGCGCATTCGATTTTGAGCAACATAAAACTGAATCTTTTTCTCATATACTTTAACAGTATCTAGAATATTTTTACTGTTATTAATGACACTGATAAATAATGGTTCGGCTTGCTCAAAATTTGTAGTTAAATATTCTGCTTCTACTGTTTCTACATAGAGGGCAAGAGTTAATTCATAATGGTTTTGCCAGCAATCATCTACCAGTAAATTTAGACCTTGCTTGAGAAACTTGACAGCAGATTCGTAAGCAGCAGAATCCTTAGCTTTACGTCCAGAAAGAAGATTTAATTCAGCTAGTTGATATCGTTCTTCTGGAGCAGTAATTAGTTCTGTACCAATATTTAACTGGTTGACAATATCGAAGATTTTATCTTCTCGTAAACTCTCATCAATATTCTTTAGTAGCAGTCTACCAATATGTAAATGAATCTCCGGTTTCTGCTCATCAGGTATTAAGGCATAGGCGGCTTGTTGCACGCGATCGTGGAGAAATTTATAATCAATGACAAAGATGTCTACTTCTTCTAATAACAGTGGTAGTTTGTAGCTATCACTTAAGGGTATAATTAACCCAGCTTGTAGTGCTTCCCAAATATCTAATGCTGTATCATTATGAGATTTTTCGTTGACGCAAGAGAGGATATTTAAGTTAAAGCGATTACCAATACAAGCAGCTATTTTTAAAATATTTTGGGTAGTTTCTTTGAGCTTTTGGATTTTACCTATCATTAAGTCAACAACATTATCAGTGATTCCTAGCATTTGGATACGCTGAATATCCCACTGCCATTGACCAGTGACAAAGTTAAATAGCAGCAAATTTTCTTGATGAATGAATTTAAGTAATTGATTGATAAAAAATGGATTGCCAGCAGTTTTATGAAAAATTAATTTAGCTAATTCTTTAGAGTCTTCTAAACTTGATTTTAGAGTATCACTCACTAGTTGACAAACATCAGTAATTTTGAGATTTTGACAGTGAATAGTCTTGACAGGACTACTATTTTTGGCAATTTCTCGCAAAATTAGCATTAATGGATGACTTGTATCAACTTCATTGTCTCGATAAGCACCGATGAGTAATAAATGTTGAATATCCGTGTCCGTGGCTAATAATTGAATTAATTTTAATGAAGCTAAATCTGCCCATTGTAAATCATCTAAAAAGACAACTAATGGATGCTCTTTTTGAGCAAACACATTGATAAACTTCCGAAAAACTAAGTTAAAGCGATTTTGTGCTTCTGCTGATGCTAGTTGTGGTACTTCTGGTTGCTTACCAATAATCAGTTCTAGTTCGGGAATGACATCAATAATAATTTGAGCATTGGGACTGAGTGCTGCTAAAAGTTTTTCTTGCCAAATAGTTAATTGTGATTCACTTTCTGTGAGTAACTGCTGGATTAACTCTTGAAATGCTTGGATTAAGGAAGCATAGGGAATATTACGCTGAAATTGTTCATATTTACCAGCAATAAAATAGCCTCTGTTTTTGATTACAGGTTTATGAATTTCATTGACTAATGCTGATTTACCAATACCTGAGTAACCTGCCACTAATGCTAATGCTTTCTGCCCTTGATTAATTTGGGAAAAAGCAGTCATTAAAATATCTATTTCTGCTTCTCTTCCATATAACTTTTCTGGAATTTGTAATTGGCTAGACTGATCTTGCTGACCAATAGAAAAGTCGATGATAGAATTAGTTTTTTCTAACTGACTGAGACAATTTTCTAAATCTGCTCTAATGCCAAAAGCACTTTGATATCTTTCCTCAGCAGTTTTGCTGAGTAATTTCATAATAATTGCTGAAATTACTGGTGGGATTTCGGGAACGATTTCATCTACTGGGATAGGTTGTTTGGCAATATGACAATGAACTAACTCCATTGGATCATTTGCTGGAAATGGTAACTTGCCTGTGAGCATTTGATAAAGAGTTACCCCCAAAGAATAGAAGTCTGTTCGGTAATCAATTGACCGATTCATTCTCCCTGTTTGCTCTGGAGATATATAAGCTAGAGTTCCTTCCAGTAAATCAGGATTACTAAGTTTAGGTTTTTCTTGTATGAGTAGTGATGATATAGAAAAATCAATTATTTTAACTTGATAGGTTTCTAAATTAACAATGATATTTTGTGGCTTGATGTCTTTATGAATAATATAATGTTGGTGTAGTTCACCTAATGCTTGGGTAAGTTGAATACTGATATGGAGAAAATCTTGTAACTCAATTTTGCCATTTTGGATAATTTTATAAAGAGAAGTTCCCACAAAATCTTCTAAGATAATAGCACATCCATTGTTGTGCTTTTCTAGACTATAAGCTCGAACAACTCCTGGGATGTCTAAATTTTTAATTAGCTCATATTCATGCTTGATAGCTGCTATATCTTTTAAATCAGGGTATTCTGTTTTTAAGAGTTTAATAACTACTGGTTGACCATCTTGATTTCTCTTAGCTCGATAGACACTGGTTTTGATGCCCTCGTCAATTAATTCTATAATTTGATAATTCGATAATGTAATCATTTGTGAGATTAATACTTTTAACAATTTTCAAAATCTGGAAATGATAACCCGATTAAGTAAGAATTCAGCATCCAGGAGTCAGAAGTCAGAATTAATCAGGGGTTTAGGAATATTAGCTTACTCATCAAATATGAAAATTTGAACTATTCTGACTCCTGAATCCTTACCCGATTAATTCAAGTTGCTGTCTCTGGTAGTGGTATGTGAGTTTGCATTTTCATCCATGTCCAGTTTCATTAATTTAAAAACCAAATAGATTTCCTAGAGAAGAATAAATACATTTTTAAAGTCTGTGATCCAACAAACCTTAAAAATGTATCGGTTTACAAGATAATATAGGCTTTAACAACCTAAATCATGCTAATTTTTGTTGAGTTAGTCAAAATACCCCTAATTAAGTTAAATATACCCTCATAACCAACAATCTCTCTCACCAATAATTTCTTTAGCGTATTTGATCTGAAAGCATTGGTTTAGGATAGCTCGTGTTGCTTGCATTGCAGACATTACTGTTGCTTCTACACAACCAGAGTTGTAACCGTTGTTAATCCAGTCGCCAGTTAGGTAAAGGTTATTAAACCCAGATTCATCGGTTTTGAGTCGATACTTAGTACTTCCCGGTACGGATAATACATAGCGTTCTGATGGGTTAATGTTGACTCGCCAGTATTGAGCCTGAAAGCGTTCTGCTCCCTGACGGTTTTGCGAATCAATGAGTAAATCCCAGTTCAAGCCCTGGGGATTGTTAGGCTGAGTCGCATCAGGCCAGAGGTGTCCAATATAATTGTTGAGAAAGTTAATTGCTTGTTGCTCTACTTTCTTTTGGGCTTTATGGGGAAAATCGTATTCTGTCTGGGGGGGAATACCGGGATCAGCAATTACGCCGGTGAAATAAGCTAGATTATAAGGATAATCTTCAGTAGTCCAATTTTCTCGTGTTAGTAACTCGCTCATATCTGCATAGACATCGAGGGGTTCAACATAAGCTCCTAGTACAGGGCTGGTTTGTTGCCATCCCAATTGAGCTAAAGTAGGTTTGAGCCATATTTGTCCGCCTTGGGTAGTGACAGTCTTGACTTGCTTGAACATATCATGCCATTTTTGATGCACGGGATTCTGTTTAGCATGGAGAAATTCATTGCAAATAGAAGGCAAGGCGGCGATGGAAATTCCCAGAAGGACGATATCAAAATCATCGCCTTTGGTGAGGGTAATTTGCTCTACATTTTGCCAAGGTGTCCAATATGATTCCAAGTCAATTTTTTTGTCTTGGAGTTTTTGGGCTTGTTCATCGACAATCTGATCATAGAGAGGTTGATTAGGCCAGCAACGAATGTCTTTGACTGAGATGAGGGGTTGATATTCTTGCTGTGGGTGTTTTAAATTGACTTGACGAGCTAAAGTAATACTAGCGATCGCTTGTTGATCTTGATCCAAGTGTAACTGCTGGGCAACATGGAAGAATTGGAATTTTACACCGCGACGCTTCAGCACTTCATACAATGGGGTGATGACGACATCCGCCATCCCAGATTGCATTTTCCACATGATTGCACCATTATATTTAAACAAAATGGTGGTGAGGATACGAATAGCTGTGCCGGCGGCTAGTTGTGGTTTGTTGGTATTACCTTCGGGAAAGCCATAGACTAAATCGTATAAGACGCGAATAAAGGCTGATTTCACACTCGATTCCCTCGCGCCATGTTTTCGTAGCCAGTCTCGATAGTTATATTCATCTAAACTCTCTAGGGAACGAAACAGAATCACTTCATCAACAATTAAACCCCGAATGTTGGCTAATGCGAGATCAATAAGTGTTAAACGCCAAAAGACGCTGGGATTTTGCCCAATTTTCGAGTCTAGCTGACTAGTCAAATGTGCTTTAAAGCGATCGATTAGCTTGATAATTAACTGATGATGTTCACGTCTTTGAATTTTGGGATTTTCAGGTAGTGATTGAGCGAGGTTATAGGCAAGATTTAAGAACACTCTTTCAGAGGTGAAGTCGAGGTTTTGCAGAATGTTGCCAATAGATTGACTAATACTGTTGAGCCATCCACCCCAACGACTAGGTGCTTGGAGAAATAACTGCATCAGTTGACTAGGAAACTCCAACAAACTACTATCTGATAAAAATTCTATGACTTCTGTGCCTAATGCTATTTGTTTGGCAAGAGATGTTGAGGGATTTTCGTAACTATCAATTTCTGTGTAAGTCTGAATGACAAATTTGATGGTGGTGCAAATATGTTGCCAAAGAGAAGAAACATCGCCACCTTCCCAAGGAACTAGAGAATTTCTCGGAAAATCAAAAGGGATACTCACCCAATTCTGATTGATGTATTCTTCTAAGACGATGAGACTGTGGGGTTTAAATGCGTCTTCTATAGTGCTGAAAGGCCCGTTACCACCAAGTTCGTCGTAGCATTGCTTGAGTAGTCGAAAGGCATTTTCGTAGAAGCCAAAGAAGATATGTAGCCCATGTTCTTCAATGCGATAATCTGGTTCAGCATCAGGTGCATCAGGTTTGACGTTGCGTCCAGTTGCACATTTACCACCTAAACGCCAACCTGTTTGATAGATAGTAATCTCATAGAGATTCTCCCATCCTGGTTGACTGGTTAATTCATAAGCGGCGGTTAAAGATGCCATACCACCACCTAAAATAGTGATCTTTTTTGGCTGATAGGGTTGAGACATTTTAATGAGGGGATAGGGGATAGGGGACAGGGGACAGGGGACAGGGTGCAGGGGTGCAGGGGAGAATAATTAATAGCCACTCAACACTAATGACTATTGACTAATGACTATTGACTAATGACTATTGACTATTGACTATTGACTACTTCCCCTTTGCTTCCCATACAGTTTTCCCATCTTTGAGTGTGAAATCGAAATTTAGGACAAAACCGAGTTTGACGGGGATATTGACTGATTCGCTACCTGGGGCATAACCTTGACCTAGTCCTAAATCTTGGACGATGGGTTGACTAGCGAAATTATTGATTTTGAGTTGAAATTGATCGCCAAAATTGTTGAAGCCAAAGAGTTTACCACCATAGAAGGTTTGTAGCTGCATGGGGGATTCAATCAGTGCTTGATAACAGGCCTTTTTACTGTTTTCTACGTCGCGGATTTGTTTGAGAGTAACGAGGGGAACGATTCTTCCTAAGAGATATTCGAGGAGGTTGAGGGGTAATTGTAAGCCAGGGATGGTAATTTCATCATTGTCAAATAATAAGCTAGCGATCGCTTTTGCGGCTTGTTCAAATGTGTCCCATGTTTTGATATCTGGGTGTTGCTCTCCTGTACTGAGGCGTTGAACTTCCAACAGACGAGCATCTAGAGATTTGCTCGTAGGGGAAAATTCTTTAAATACTAAGGTGTCTACGGTTAATAAATCTGGTTGTTGATCTAAATCGGGAATCTTAAATGTGCCAAGTTGTTTAAAGAAACCGTAGACTTCTCTACCAGAAACGAGGATGGGAGAATTATTGACATATAAGTATGGCATAAACCAGGCTAGGCGATCGGCAATGAAGAAAGGCCCGACTTTTCTACCCACTACTGTTAACATCCAAAAGATAGCTTCTTCTTCAAATACGGTTCCTTTGTCATAGTCGGGGGGATAGATAGAACTTAAAGAATCTATCTTATTGAACGTCAGGATAAGATAGTTGGTTGCTGGACGATATTCAATCTCGCCGTTATTGGGATCGTTGAGATATTTATCACATATCTCTTGCAACTTCGCCATTGAACCTTCAACGACAAAGCCATACATTTTAGTTCCTTTAATTTCGTAGGGTTGATTAAACGCCTGTCCATCTGCTCGTTCTATATATTTAGGGTATGTTGATGGCTTGCTACCTCCACAAAAGTAATTTTTGCAAAAACTAGTCATATCTTGTTCCATACTTTTCCCTTTTCCCGCTAAGTCTTGGAACCATTGCTCTGGTTGTTGCTGGATTTGGGTGAGGTAATTTGTGAGTTTTTGGGGTGCTTGCAGTAGACTGGTAAATTCGCTCACAGCGCCTAAAGCGGTATGGAAACTTGTTTGTATTGTCTCCAGAGGGTTGTTGATGTTCATAGTGTTTTACGTAATTGACTGGGTAATTTTTATGTCAGATCAATCGGCTATTATCTGTACAGAGAGATCAGGTTATTAGATACCTCTTAGTTTCTGTACTATTGTGTCAAAGGAGTTTTATTTTGTCCTTATTAAAATTCAAAAAAACTTAAAATTACCTCTATAGGAGCATTTTCAGCTTTTATCCGAGACGTTAATCTGTGTGTAATCATGGTTTTATCCATAAAAATGTTTCCATAATAGCATTAAACTCCTGTATCAACTATAACCAAAAGTTAATGTTTCTAAGCTAGTGAATACCGTATATCTCTGGTATATAAAAAATTTCCGAAAGAAATCCCCCTGTCACCTAACGGTATCAAGGGGGACAATAGCTAAAGTCAAAAGAGGAACATCCAAGCCCAGACAGACAAATTATTTGTACCGTAGGGGTTATAACCGTTAATTAACTGAGCGGAGTTAGCCCAGAGGTAATCACGAAACCAACCCATGAGGTATGTAGAGTTTTTGTTGAACTGAGCAAATACCAGCTCAATTAAGATTTGTTTTTCTGGAGTGCCAAAGGCAACTACAACATCGTTGTGAACAGCTAATCCAAATTGCTAGTTTTCATGAGCTAGCAATTGTTTGCAATTGAATCAACATACTTTCAGTCTTCAAATGCAGGTTAATGCTAATAATCGCCAGCTTCGATTATTAGAATAAAAAATGATTGATGATTGGACTTACATTCTTAGGTAGTATGACGCAATTCATTTGCCTAACATTAATAAACAAATTAATTACTAATGCTTCCATCTAACTAAAGATGGATTCTCATGATTAAATGAATTTGTGGTTTTGAATACATTCATCATTAAGGATGAAATTTTATTTACTGCTTGTCTTGTTTGATGTTCTGGCGATCGCATATAATCCTTGCCCCATATTTTGTGACGTTGCTGCCATATTTCCCAAAATTTACTAATCAGTACATCATTCTTGAGAATGACCTTAAATTGACATTCATTTTCATTAAATAATTCATCTAATAGGAATTTAGTTTAGAATTAATAAAATACTATTTTGTGAAAAACTAAAAAAACAGATTTTTCAGTTTCTCCTAACTTAAATCGCATGGTATAAATTCCTATCTAATATGATCAGTTCATCCAAGCTTTTTAGCAAGAAAAGGAAGTTAGAATATAGCTATAAAAGAGTGTGCAAATATTATTTGATGTGCTTTTTGGCAAAATAAAGCCTATATTTTGAATTGGTATAAGCACCCTTATCGCTGCATTTAATATGTGCTTAAAAAATTCTTCAGCATGGCCTCTTGACTCTCTAGTGAACTGGAGGATTCAAGATGAAATCAGTTAGATGTTAGTTAGCGCCATTTATTAACTGGAGTAGTCAGATGCAGAATACCACACTCAAACTGCGCGGCATGAGTTGTGCCGCTTGTGCCAGCAGCATCGAAGACGCAATTAATTCTGTTCCCGGTGTTGATGAATGTATTGTGAATTTTGGAGCAGAACAGGCAACAGTTAAATATGACCCTAGAAGAACTGATTTAGCAGCTATTCAAAAGGCGGTAGATGCAGCAGGTTACTCTGCCTACCTACTCGAAAAACAAAACCTGATGGCGGGAGAAGATGATGCCGAGAAAAGACATCGCTTCAGAGAATCCCGCGATTTAATGCGCAAGGTGGCAGTAGGAGGCATCATTAGCACTGTGTTAGTTATAGGTTCATTGCCTATGATGACAGGGTTGCACTTACCCTTTATCTCAGTATGGCTGCATAATCCTTGGGTACAGTTGATACTTACTACCCCAGTACAGTTCTGGTGTGGTTACTCTTTCTACATTAATGGATGGAAAGCTTTAAAACGTCATGCTGCTACAATGGATACCCTAATCGCTTTGGGTACAAGTGCAGCATATCTTTATTCGCTGTTTCCTACCTTATTCCCCAGCTTTTTTATCAATCAGGGGTTAACACCAGATGTATATTATGAAACTGCTGCTGTCGTTATTACCCTGATTCTGCTAGGAAGATTATTTGAAAATCGCGCTAAAGGACAAACCTCAGAAGCTATCCGTAAGCTAATTGGGTTACAAGCTAAAACAGCGCGTTTGATTCGCAATGGACAAGAAGTAGATGTGCCAATCGAAGAAGTACAAATTGGTGATGTGATACTGGTTCGTCCTGGTGAGAAAATTCCTGTTGATGGCGAAGTAGTTGACGGGACATCCACAATTGATGAAGGGATGGTGACAGGGGAAAGCGTGCCTGTCAAAAAGCAACCAGGCGATGAAGTGATTGGAGCTACCATTAACAAAACTGGGAGTTTCAAGTTTCGGGCAACACGAGTCGGCAGTGATACTGTGCTGGCGCAGATTGTTCAATTAGTACAGCAAGCACAGGGTTCTAAAGCCCCAATTCAGAGATTAGCAGACCAAGTAACTGGATGGTTTGTGCCTGCGGTAATTGCGATCGCTCTTTTCACTTTCATTATTTGGTTTAATTTTACAGGCAACGTGACTATAGCGCTGATCACGACTGTTGGGGTACTAATTATCGCCTGTCCTTGTGCGCTGGGTTTAGCCACACCGACATCTGTAATGGTAGGAACGGGTAAAGGTGCAGAAAATGGCATTTTGATTAAAGGTGCTGAAAGCTTGGAACTAGCGCACAAAATTCAAACAATAGTACTGGACAAAACTGGAACCATCACTCAGGGTAAACCAACAGTCACCGATTTTGTCACCGTCAACGGTACTGCTAATGGTAACGAAATCAGGTTGGTGCAACTTGCAGCATCTGTGGAACGCAATTCTGAACATCCATTGGCAGAAGCGGTTGTCAGATACGCCCAATCTCAAGAGGTGACTTTAGCAGATGTTAAGGAGTTTGAAGCAGTAGCAGGCAGTGGTGTACAGGGTATAGTTTCTGATGCTCTCGTGCAAATTGGTACACAACGCTGGATGTCAGAGTTAGGGATTGACACCCAAGCTTTGCAACAGGATAAAGAGCGTTGGGAATATCTGGGGAAAACTGCAATTTGGATTGCGGTTGACGGACAAATTCAGGGATTAATGGGGATTGCTGATGCCATCAAACCTACCTCCATACAAGCAATTCGCGCTTTGCAAAAACTGGGTTTAGAGGTGGTGATGCTTACCGGAGATAATCGCCGCACCGCCGAAACTATCGCCCGTGAAGTCGGCATCAAGCGTGTTTTGGCAGAAGTCCGCCCCGACCAAAAAGCCGCTACAGTGCAGGCACTACAATCAGAAGGCAAGATTGTGGCAATGGTTGGTGATGGTATCAATGATGCACCAGCCTTAGCTCAAGCCGATGTGGGAATGGCAATTGGCACTGGTACAGATGTAGCGATCGCAGCTAGTGACATCACACTCATCTCCGGTGATTTGCAAAGCATAGTTACTGCCATTCAACTCAGCCGCGCCACAATTCGTAACATTCGTCAAAACCTATTCTTCGCCTTTATCTACAACGTTGCTGGCATTCCCATCGCTGCGGGTATTCTGTTCCCTATCTTCGGCTGGTTGCTTAACCCTATCATTGCAGGTGCAGCAATGGCATTTAGTTCGGTTTCTGTTGTGACAAATGCCCTACGTCTGCGTAAATTCCAAGCTAAATCAGTAGGATAAGGAGCTAGCAAATGTTGAGTAAAGTAATTTTTAGCAGTATAGCAGGCTTGGGATTGGCATTCAGTGTTGCCTTAGATCCAGTAGTTGCACAGATGAATCATCAAATGACAGCGAACGAACGAGCAAAGACAACCCAGTTCCGTCACATTCAGCAACCATTGTGGATAAAAGGTGCAGTTACAACAGCTGGCTTGGGGTTAATCGGATTAGAGATTTGGTGGTTTCTCCTCAGTAAATCAAAGTCCCAAAAAGCCGAAACCCATGATGGTATTCAAGAAATTGATATTACAGTAGATGGAGGCTACGAACCTAGTCGAATTACAGTTAATGCAGGTCAAAGAGTCCGACTTAATTTCCTACGCCGTGATCCTAGTAATTGTCTTGAAGAAATACGCCTACCTGATTTCCATATCTCCGAAAACCTCCCACTCAACGAAGTCACACCCATTGAGTTCACATCCGATAAACCAGGTACTTATACCTTCAACTGCGGTATGAATATGTTTCGAGGAGTGATAGAAGTTCAACCTCCTGACTAGTTTAGTCTTTTAGCCTGATGGAGAGAGAAGCACCTAGATGCAGATACAATCTTAAAAAAACAATTTGATTTAATTGTAGGCGATCGCTGTGGGGTTGCTATCATGCTTCTAGCCAAGAGAGTAAATCAGCCATACTGGTAAAATCTAACAGTGCTTCGCCTAGATTTTCTAATTGTTCGAGGGAGAGAGTTTCCACCTGTTGACGCACATCTTGAGGTAATTCTCCCACACGTCGGGTTAGTTGACGCAGAATCAGCGATCGCCCCTCTGCTTCCCTTCCTATTTGTTCTCCTTCTTCTCTAATTTCTCTGTAAACTCTTGTTTCTTTGAGTGTAATTCCTAGCATCAATTCTACCTCTGTGCGACTTAATTGCTCAAACTTATACACCATAATCGTGGTTACTAACTCAATTATCGCGCGACTCGTAGTTTCTGGCTGTTCCACAGCAGAACGCTCTAGTAAATATCTGGCTTCTAGTGGTGCAAGTTCTTCATCTAATGTAGTCAACACCATCACTCCTACCCACACTGGTAAAACGCGAATATCCCCCAATTCGTTCAGATACACTCGATGTACTTGATCTCCATTGAGTTGGTTACGGTGGGGATGAATATCACTTTATTCGATGCTACGTGACGGATAAATGATCACTGCTTGCCAATCGCTAAATCTATCGCGGTTGCGATAGAAATATAATGATGATTCGGCAAATACTCTCTCATACAGCTTTTCATCCCTCTGGAACTGTACCTCACAGAAATACACCACACCCGGACTTTCGGTTTCTGGTGGGAGAAATACGCCATCAATTTCAAACTTCGGTTCTTTGACAGCAACTGAATCGAATTTGTATTGATTCGCATTATCTGGCGGATTTGTCAATAGTTCAAATAGTAAACTAGGGGATTGTTGAAATAGTTTATAAAATATTGAGTCTCGCTTCATTAAGATGCTTTATGAACTGGGTTTTTGCATGATAACTGGATTTTGGGCGATCGCGCTTTACATTGAGATGAGAAAAGTCAGCCGGCATAATAACCAGCACAACCAAGGCAAGGAATTAGACACTAGTACTCGCACTTGGGATGAATTGCGGAAGTTTCAAAAGCTAGTTGAGGAGCAGCCGCAACTGTTAGGTTTATGATTTAATTAGTCAAGATTTAGTCAAGACAAGGATATGATTTTATGAAAGCCAAGCCGATGATGGGATTTGAACCCACGGCCTGCTGATTACGAATCAGCTGCTCTACCACTGAGCCACATCGGCACACACGATAGAGAATCATAGCATAATTTCTTATTTATGGTAAAACCGAACCCCAAAACCCGCCTTAACTCAGAACAATATGCTCGTCTCAAAGCGGAAGTGGCAACCCCTTATCGTGGCTTGCGGCAATTTGTTTATCTTGGGATAGCTGCTTCTGGCTCGATTGGCGGTTTTGTGTTCTTTTTTCAAGTACTTGCTGGACGAGATGTGGACACAGCTTTACCAAATTTAGCTTTGCAAGTGGGGATAGTAGCTTTAATGATTTTTCTCTGGCGCTGGGAACAACGTCGGCAACGACAGTAATCGAAGCAGCAGAGTTCATGTTAAGTAAAAATACTTGAAAATTAGTTTACTTATATTTTTATTTCTGGATTTAATATATATTTTGATACATTCTGAAATATAAAGAGAAAAAATATAAAAAAAATATTAGGAAATTACGAGATCCCAAAATTCTCTGAGAAACTTGTAAATGTTCAAACGAGGTCAGCCAATATAAAGACCTTGATTATAAGCACATTAATTTAAAAGGGGTCAAACTAATTTTAAAGACCCCAAGGTTAACAAAATTAAGCATGATTTAAGCGCCAGCTAAGTAAAATCTTAGTCTGGCGCTTAAATTATTCTGTATTGAGGTATAGGCAGGAAGCTCAAATGACGATGAGATACAGTGAACAAATGTCATCATAGTTAAGTAACAATTGGAGACAAGACTACGGTTTACGCACGCCCTTTAGCACGGTTAATTGAACAACTGCAACGCCTACCGGGAATTGGCCCTAAATCTGCTCAACGGCTGGCTTTGCACATTTTAAAGCGCCCAGAATCTGAAATCGAAGCTTTGGCACAAGCTTTAATTGAAGCTAAAAAACAGATAGGTTTATGTTCTGTCTGTTTTCACTTGTCGGCTGAACCTGTGTGTGAAATTTGTCGCAATGTTAATCGAGATAACAGCACTATCTGTGTGGTGGCTGACTCTCGTGATGTGATTGCCTTGGAAAAAACCCGCGAGTACAAAGGTAAGTATCATGTTTTAGGTGGGGTGATTTCTCCCATAGACGGTATCGGCCCGGAACAGTTGACTATTCAGGCGTTGGTGCGACGAGTGAGTCAGCAAAAACCGCAAGAGGTGATTTTGGCGATTAGTCCCAGTGTGGAGGGTGAGACGACAACTTTATATATAGGTCAATTACTCAAACCATTTACGAAGGTGACTCGAATTGCTTTTGGTTTACCTGTGGGTGGGGATTTAGAATACGCTGATGAGGTAACATTAGCTAGAGCTTTGGAAGGGCGGCGGGAGTTGGATTATTGAGAGAATAATGTGGCGTTTAAGGCTTTGGTGATGCGATCGCCAGAAAATTCTAAATGAGCTAGTGTGTAAATATCTAGTTCTGTGGCAAATTTTTGTAACTGGCTATCAATGGCGTTTTGTAGTTGGCGCAATTCATACCAAGCTAGGGTTTGCCCATCTTCAGGTGCATCCACATTATGCAACACCATCTCTAACAAAATATCTAAATGTTCCCGTTGTAATGAACGGCGGATACTGGAAATTGACTGGGATTTCTCTTGGGTAAAAACTTCTGTCCAAATACCTTGTTGTATGGTGTCAAACAGTTCTGCTGTGGAAAATGCTTCTCCTGGCGTGGTTTTAAATTCGATATCTTGCAAACGATGCAGCCTGTCGCTATTTAAGAGCGATCGCAATATGGTAGTTTGCCAGCTTAAAATACTCTCGTGGATGGGATAATCAAGACGGTGATTGAGAATAGGACTACCCCAATGTTGCCAACGTGATGGCGCTAGCTGATGCAATAATTGTGGTGAAAAATTAAAAGCATCTTCAGCAAATACATATTCTTGTATTTTTGTCAATACTAGACGTTGTTTAGCCAGGGGAACAGGTACAAATGCCCAGGAACCCTCATCACCAGCATGGAGACGACGAAACGATTGTCCACCGATATATTGAGCCAGTAAACTAGCGTTACGAAAATAATATTTTAGGACTCGATTAAATAAGACACGCAGATGACTATAACTTTCCCCAGTTGGTAAATCATGGTCATCTAGACGTTGCCACATCATCCGCGCGTTATCCATTTGCCATTGGGAATAAACTAGAACATCGCTACTCATATCCCAAACATTAGCCAGAGGATTGATATCCCAAATATCTTCATCTGTGGCATAAGATAATTCTGGTTGCGGCGATGCTAAAGCAATGTTTTCTAAAAAACTTTTTTCTGCTATTTGTGGGCTATTCTTGTAACCATAGGCGATCGCCCATTCGTCGTAAGGGCCGATTACTTGCGGAAAATAGTCCCCTTGTTCTACTCCTTGGGGGGCTATATTCACTGGTAGGTAGTCCATCACCGAAGCCACTAAACCCTTAGTGTGGGTAACTTCCGTATTATTCAATTCCTCCGGTGCTAACATGGTACTGCCGTGAAAGTTGTGGCGTAAGCCAAGAGTATGCCCGACTTCATGAGCTACTAGATAACGCAAATATTCGTGTACATACTTTGTCATGTCAGCACTACTGGGTTTAGTGTTGTGCAACAGCGACAAAGCCAAGGCCCCCATAGCGGCTTGTTCGGAAGCATCGTGGCTGTAACAAACTTCTGTCTCCCTTTGGGAAGTTAAAGGTGAGTTTTCATCCATACATTGAGAGTTTGGCAGAAGGTTGCGGTTTCCCAATCTCTTAACTCTTGACTGTTGACCATTGACTATTGACCATTGACTATTGACTGTTGACTCACCTATCAATACGCGATATTCTTGCTGAACTGATCGCACCATATTGGCATCGATGATAATATCTGCATCTAAGATTTCACCGGTGAGTGGGTTGACGCGCATCAAGCCTTTAGCAAAACCTGCATCCAGAGAATTAAACCAACGAATTGTATTGTAACGGATATCAGCTGGTTGCCAGTCAGCATCATCTGGCATTTGCTTAACTTCAATCGCATCGACAAATCCGGCTTGAGCAAATGCTTGATTCCACATCAGCACACCTTCACGAATTGCTTGACGGTAGGAAGGTGGTACAGCATTCTCAATCCAAAACACAATCGGTTGTTTGGGGGGAGATAAAGGTGCGCTAGGATCAGTGGGTTCTAGATGCCAACGATTAATATAACGGACAAATGGTTCTTGAGTTTGCTGGTTTGAGAAATCTTGGAAAGCAGTGATAAAGTATCCCACTCGATCATCAGCGAGTCTGGGGATATAGCCGTTATTTTCTGGTAATTGTGAGAAACTATAATGTACTTTAAGATTCAGCGCTCTGCTGTCAGGTAAAGTTACTAAATCTGCTCCTTCTAAGGCAGAGAAACCATAAATTGCTTCAATCTCTAAGTTTTCTGGTAAGCTGTTAACTCTGTCAAAATAGGATGTGTTTTTTTCTAAGCGGTAGTCAGCTTGGAGAGAGTATTTTAATAAAGCAGTTAAGCCTGGAAAATCCTGTAATAACAGAGAATTGAGGTTAACTAAAATATTTTTGCTATAGGGATCAATGCTGTCTATAGCTAATGAATACAGAACTGAATCGCTAAAGGAACGAGCAAGCGATCGCTTTTCTGGTTCATTATCTGCTGTGCGGAATTTCACATTCCGTACAACAAAGTGTAAATTATGGTTGACTCGCTGGAAATAAAATAGGTAGTCAGCCAGAGGTAATCCGCTATAAATTCCCCCTTCGCCTACACCTGATTCTAGTGTCACTGTAGCTAGATAGTTTTTGTTGAGCTGTTCTGGCTTAATTGCTAAGTAAATTTCGCCAGAGTTTTCTTGACGATAAAGTGTGAATAGTCCCTCTAGTTTAGTTGTATCTGGAACTAGCTGCCGAAATCGCCCAAAATCTTCTTGTAGATACGTTTCTCTGGAAAATAGATTTAATTGCTGGATATCAGCGAATGGTTCTGCTGTGGCATAATTCGTTCCCAACAGCAGATTGTAGAGCAATAATGTGCAGATTGCTAATTTGGCGAGCCAGTATCTCATCCTTGCTGCAATATTTATACCTAGAGATAGATGTGTGTTCAATCTAAAGATGGATGTTTTTGCAATATATCTGCATTATGCCCGAAAAAATGTATTTCGGACTACATTTAACCAGATGAGTGAAAATGAGTGGAGGCGATCGCTTTGCGATAATGGGCAACTATTTATACTCTGTGTTGATTGATAGAAAATTTTCTTCAGTACCAATGTTGTCAAAAGCTTTGATTTATTCCGTATTCACACGATTGTGTTTGTACTCTACACCCACATAGTATTTACCACATCGTTTTTTACTACTGCATTAACTGTGAAATCTATTCTACAAACCTACCTAGAGCAAGAAATCTGGATACTTATAAGAGATAAATGGTATTACGCCACGATTATTGGGGTGTGGGATGATTTGTTATGGTTTAAACACAGAACTCACAACAAAGATACCGAAGAAGATACTTTGTGGGAAATGATTGTCAAAATCAGTGAAGTAGTTGGGATTGATAAAGTTGTGTCTGTTGTGAGCAGAAAACCAGATGTATTTATGTCCAGGCTATTAGAAACTGACATACAAACAAATCATCACCAAGAGCATGAAAATTCCTAATTTTTCCTAGTATTAACTGACTATAAATCTGTAACAAAAGCAAAGCACCGCCAGATATCTAGCGGTGCTTTAATTTAGCTAATGTTAAGAAAATAGATAAAGGAGGAAAACAACAGAGTTTTCCTATCACCTATCACCTATTACCTATCACCTATCCCCTATTATTTAACTGCTAGCAACTGTGACACATCTGCATGAGCTAGCACCACACTAGGTTCATCCTGGAGAGCAGTATAGTATTTTCTCGCAAAGGTGTTACCCTCCTCTGATGGTGAAAGTAAGGTGCGGATATGAGCAGTTAAAGCTTTAACGCTATCTATCGATAAAGGTTCATCGGCTGCGAGTATTTCATCAATTTGCACCACTAATTCAGAAATACAATGTAACCAAGCAAATTGCTCATGACCAATCACAAGTTGCAAAAATTCTCCACTGGAAACTCTACCACGAACTTGTTCATAAGTAATGCGTTCTGCATCTAGTAAAACCTTGTGGAGTCTTAGTAACTTGTTACGTAAATTACTTAGATATTGATGTTGATGTATCCTTTGTAAGAGTATGTTAGAAGTCAATGGAAATTGTCCTCCCGTGACGATATTCTTTAATAACTTGAATAATTTTTCATTTAGATCATGACAACCATCGTCAGGGCTTTTTTGTTAAGAACGTGAGTTTGATGACCTGTGCTTTGTTGTGTCTTTTCTATATAAGAATATTCATATATTAGCATAATCAATATAGGAGTTATCAAATATAGTTTTCACTACTTTATTTTCGGAAAACCGTCTATGTCTCTAGCACACGCAATTCTTGGTTTCCTGCAAAAGCAAAACATGACAGGTTATGATCTGAAAACGAGTTGTTTTGACAAATGTCTGGCTCACCTTTGGCCAGCAGATCAAGCACATATTTACAAAACTTTAGAAAAGCTACTGGAGCAAGATTGGATTACCTGTAATGTAGAAATTCAACAAGATCGCCCGAACCGTAAAGTCTACAGTCTTACAGCAGCCGGAAACGCTGAGTTGTTGCGCTGGCTGCAATGCTCCCAATCCTTACCTACCATCCGCGAACCTTTGCTTGTACAATTATTTTTTGCGACGCAGTTACCCAATGAGGCGATCGTTAATTTGCTGGAAAAACAATTAGCTGCTCACTATGAAAAAGTTAATGATTGTCAAACTATCAAGCTCTCTCCATTTAATGAAACCCTAGCAGATCGTGAGCAACTAGTCTATCAACTAATACAGGAATTAATTATGCGCCGTGAACAGATTTATATTGATTGGCTCAAGTCAACTATTGAGCTATTGCAACTTGAATAAACGCTAACATAATCGACTTCATCAATAAAAATAGGGTATCATATGGATACATAGTATGTGAGCTATTTATCTATAATTAATTTAAATTAATAATAATTTTTGCAAAGCCTTTTCTCTGTATAATCGTGTCTTTGTTAACAGATTAATATACTGCATCCATGATTATTATTTAAGTTTAGGAATATGAATATAGAATATTTTCATAAAATCCCTGTAATGTCTTTAATATTACTCTGGCTAGCCTATGCTCTTTTAGGATGGTATCTGGCCGCGCATCACATTATTTGGTTAGTGGGAGCTTTTATCGCTACTATGGCAATGGTTGTAGTGCGGAGAAGTTTTGCTTGGTTAGAGCGGTTACTTTCTTTTGGTTCTCGCACCTTAATTGTTGTTTTAGCCTTGAGTGCATCTATTGGTTTAGTTGCCATTTGGTCATTGTTATTTAGTTTATTTGTTATTCCTGTAGCAACTACTTTATTAGCTGATTTAGAGCTACGTTTCTCTGGGTTTAAAAAACTAGATTCTTTTAGGATTTTAACAGTCTTAGCAGTTTTAGGGCTAACAGTTGGCGAAATAGTAGATATTCTACTTTTCCCAAGTATTAGATACTAAAAGACTGCTAGATAAAAATATTCAACAATTGGGTTTATAGCAATTCCTAAGTAAATGAGGTACAGAGTTAATCATTTTAAAGGCAGAGGTAGACACTTCGCGGCTTGTTGAAGGCTACGCGGAGGAAAGTACAGAAAGAAAAATTTATTGAATGCGCGTTGCTAAAATTACTGCACTTTTTGCTGTGACACGAATTTCAGTAGCTATAATGCGAGTATCTTTCAACCAAAATTCTCTGATGGGATCACTCCTTCCTTGCCATTCTGGAGGCCAATATTCTTCGGGTGTGAGATCATCCAACAAAATAAAACCTCCAGGCTTGAGGGCAGTAATTAATATTTCCGGTTCAACAATTTTTGCTCTTCCACCATCAGCAAATAACAAATCAAAGGGGGCATAAGTGAGTAAGTCATGCCAGTCACCTTGAAGTACAGTAACATTGGATCTATTTATAAATAATTGTTGAACATTTGTGGCTAGATGGGAATCAATTTCTACAGTAATGAATTGACTATCAGGATGTAAGCTACTGACAATCCAAGCAGCACCGACACCACAGCCACTACCAATTTCACCAATTCGTCCCTGTGTGATGTGACTTGTGAGAACACGTAAAAGAAGACCGACTTCTGGCAGAGAAGATTGGGTAAAATCTATTTGTGCTGCTAAGGATTCGGCTTTTTTGACTAGTGGAGGAATAGAAGCGATCGCTTCTGGATCTTCTGATTCCTTATTTTTTCCAGTGGTGAAATTCATTGTTCTTAGCTATGAACCAATAATTTGGCAATTTCATCTGGAGAATGAGCAAGCAAATCAGCACCGTGGGCTTGTAATTCTGCTTGCGTTCCATAACCATAGGTAACACCAATTGCAGTTACCTGATTTTGCTTGGCCCCAATGATATCATGTTGGCGATCGCCTACCATAACTACATCAGACGGTGAGAAATTTTCTTTGACTAAAATATGCTGAATCAACTCACCTTTCAAACTCCGTCTGCCATCGAGTTCACTACCATAAATACCATCAAACAGTGACGATAAGCCAAAATGTTCAATAATGCGGGTGGCATAAATATATGGTTTTGATGTCGCTACAAAAGTTTGATAGCCAGCCAAGCGCAGGGTTTTGAGAGTTTCGGGAATTTGGCAATACAGCGAGTTTTCAAATAATCCTATCGTGGCAAAGCGACTCCGATAAAGTGAAATAGCTTGTTGTAGCACTGCATCATCACCAGTTTTCAATAACTGCGAAAAGCTATCTTGAATAGGGGGGCCAATGCACCAATGCAATTCATCTGCATCAGGTGGGCTGTAACCGAGTTCTGAAAGGGCATACTGAAAACAGCGAGTGATCCCTGGCTGAGGATCTGTTAAAGTGCCATCTAAATCAAAAAAAATAGCAGAATAAAGCATACAGAATCGAACTTACGCAGTAACAGAGAAAAGAGAGGTTTTGACAAAGAGTATAAAGGTGTCAGTGAGTAACAACTTTATACCCTGAATTTGTTAAAGTGATCTACAATGAGCGACGCTTACGCCAAAATCCCTCTCCACTCAACAAAGCAATTCCCAAAGTGACAACACCAATCCCCACACTCTGAATCAGGTTTAAAGTTTCGCTAATTGTTGCCCAGGCCACTAATGCTGTTAATGCTGGACTGCTAGAACCGATGATAGAGGCTTTAGTTGCACCAATCAAGCGAATTCCTTGATTGTTTAGTGTATGTCCGATAAAACTGACTAACCCAGAAAATATACTGCCAATCCATATGGGTGTCCAGTCAAGTTGACTACTAGGCGGTGAAAAGAATAGTAAACTCACACCAGAAAGCAGCAGAGTAGAAGCAAAACTAATCCATGTGAAGGGAATTGGATGGAATTTTTCTAGACATTTTTGGGCGATGACATTATAAAAGGCGTAAATAATCCCAGAACCAACACTGGCGAGGATACCTATTGTAATGTCATTGCTGCTATAGGCATCAGAAGATGGGGGAACTGTTAAGACACCACCCAGGAGAATAATACCCATCACTAACCAACGGAAAAGTGTCGGGCGATCGCCAAAAAATCTCCAAGCTAGCAACGCTGTGAATACAGGATAGGTGAAAAAGAGAGTTAAAGCAATGCCTGTAGGAATTAAGCCAATGGCAATGTAGAGTGAAGCAATATATAAAAACATCAATATCCCACAGCCAAAAGCTTGGCACATCACATCCCAGCGTTGACGGCTGAACAACTCTCGTAACTCTTGCAGGGCAGATGGATATAGTTTAAATGCCAGAGATGCCATAAGTGGAACCACTAACAGCATCCGCAGAAACATCAACAAAAACGAATTTGGCAAATCCGGTTTTACGTATCCACCAACTAAAAATAACCCCAGTAAGAGATGTTCAGAAAACAACACTCGCACCGTAACGTTGTGAAACGTCAACACCAAGGAGGATATTAAAACCGTCAACATAATGTTTGGCAAAGAGAGAGTATAAAAACTTTACCTCTATTAAGATACTTATGCAGTCTGGTCAATCACCCTCAATCTTTCGATGGAGACGTAGCGAGAGGTGATCTTTGAGTTGTGATTTTCAGGTGAGAGGTAATGCGATACCTACGGTAAGCTCCGCTAACGCACTTCACCCATAATTTGTCGTTTGTTCGTAAGATACTATGAAGGGGTACACAGAAATGGCGTAGCGATCGGGAGTCAAATTATGCAAGCAATTCTGTTAAGCCGTGAAGAGGTTGCCCGACATGCAAAGCAACTATATGAAAGTAGAATCCGTCAGGAAGTGGAGGTAGAAGAGAATATTGGCAAGATGGTCATCATTGACATTGAGACAGGTGACTATCAAGTTGATGAAAATGGCTTACGCGCTGCTGACTATTTGAGCGAGAAACACCCAAACGCGCGACTATTTGGTATCAAAATCGGATATAACGTTGCTGCATCTTTTGGTGGTGTCATGGAGCGTGTAGTTAAGTAATTTCAGGTATTGTGACTGATGGACACGCAATCCCCGTGAGTTGTTGTTCCATTTAAACTATGGTGAGGGGCGATCGCGCTAGTATTGTGTCGAGGACACAAGTACGATAATTTCAACTATGAACTACCGAAACTACATCACGATCGAACCAAATAAACGCGGTGGTAAACCTTGTGTACGCAGCTTGCGAATTACAGTTTATGAAGTGCTGGAATACCTAGCTTCCGATATGACCGAAGCAGAGATTCTCGACGATTTTCCCGACCTGACAAGAGAAGATTTAAAAGCCTGCATTGCTTATGCTGCTGACCGTGAGCGTCGGTTTATGACTGCTCCACTATCCCCATGAAATTACTTTTTGATGAAAACTTGTCGCCCAAGTTGCCGAACCGTTTGAGCGATCTTTTCCCCAATTCGCTTCATGTTCGAGGTGTGGGTATGAAAGCAGCAATAGATCCAATAGTTTGGGATTATGCAAAAAACAATAATTTGATGATTGTCTCAAAAGATGCAGATATGCACGACCTAAGCTTAGTCTTTGGAAATCCACCAAAAGTTATTTGGCTTCGCCTGGGAAACTGTTCAACATTGCAAGTTGAAAATTTGCTGCGTCGAGATTTTAACGCAATCAAATTATTTTATGAAGATGAGAGCTTATCGCTGCTGGCTTTATCATAATGCACCAATGGCTAGCGTCAACAAGATCCCTAATCAGATTAAATTACCGAGTCAAGAATTTGTTGTACGGTTAGATTCAACTGTGGAAAAGTAGGAGACACTATTAGGTTTGTTTCTCTAAAGGGTGTCATTTGATATTCACCATCAATCAATTCACAGACGAAAATAGTGGGAACTTTGGGACTACCAATAAATACACGTCCACCCAAGGCTGCATAATCAACGGACACTTGCTTCAAGCCGGGAAACCCGTCCAACGCAGTGTCCTCCACAATCCAATATTCAGGTATACCCATAGCTTCATAGTCACGCAGCTTATCGTAGTAATCATCTTGCCAGTTGGTTGAAACTACTTCAACTATTAGTTTGACCGAACTAGCATTATGGATAACTGATTCTTTTTTCCAGCGTGTCTCAGTATTAATAGTTTCTTGATTTAAAACAATAATGTCCGGTTCGTACCCTGACCTCTCACGGTATGGTTTAATAATAGACTCTTTAGGTATAGTCCAGATACCACGCTTACCCATCTCTCTAATGGCGATGAGTAATTCTTCAATCAAAAAACCAGCCAAATTAGAATGCTCCCCTTTGGGCTTAGGCATCTCAACAATCACCCCATCATGTAATTCGTAACGCACTTCTGAGTTTTCTGGATACCATGCGATAAATTCATCGAAAGTAAGTAGCTTTAGTTCGCCTTGTGTTTGAGTCATAAAAGTTATCGGTAGGGTTGATTTTTACTATTCATTTATCCTTAAAATAGAAGGCAATTTAGTTATCTGGCGATCGCTCAAAGATGAATATCATCAGTTTAATATTATCGGGAGAGTCAAGTTAATTGGTTAAGCAACGACTCGATACATTATTAGTAGAGTTGGATTTATGTAATTCTCGCACCTTGGCACAGAGGTTAATTCAGGCGGGGGAAGTGATGGTAAATCAACAGGTGATTGATAAGCCGGGGACAGAAGTTGATGCGGCGGCTGAGATTAAGATTAAAGAGCGATCGCGGTTTGTTTCCCGTGGTGGTGAGAAACTCGCCAAAGCTTTGGAATTATTCGCTATTCCTGTAACTGACCGGGTTTGTTTAGATGGTGGGATTTCTACAGGCGGCTTTACTGATTGTTTGCTGCAAGCCGGCGCTAAACTGGTTTATGGCGTTGATGTCGGTTATGGACAAACCGATTGGGGTTTACGAAATAATCCCCAGGTGAAGTTGCGAGAACGTACCAATTTACGGCAACTCCAAGCTGAGGATTTATACGGTGAGGACGATCCTCTTCCGGATTTAGCGGTGGTGGATGTATCGTTTATTTCCTTAACGAAGATTCTCCCGGCTGTCTGGCGACTGACTCAATTGCCCCGTGAGGCGGTGTTGCTAGTCAAGCCACAGTTTGAGGTGGGAAAAGCCCGTGTGGGTAAAAAAGGGGTTGTACGTAATCCTGACGACCAAGCTGATGCTATTTTTCAGGTTTTGCAAGTAGCTGAAGCATTGGGCTGGAAATACCAGGGTTTAACTTGGTCACCCATTACAGGCCCGGCGGGAAATATTGAATATCTGTTGTGGTTAGGAACCCAAAATGAAATACCACCACCAGATTTAACAGCAATTCAACAAATCACCCAATCAGCGATCGCTAATTTTGCTCAATCTTAAACGTCGTAGATCAGACATTCTAGCGCTTCTGGATGTCGGTCACAGAAGTTTTCTAGAGAATTTTTATGTTTTTTGGCTTGTAGTTGGTGAGATTTTTCTGCTTGTAATTCTTCAACGATATCCCAGGCTACAGCACAATTAGCCGAACCATCACCTGTTTGTTCACAAGTGTTACGTGCTTCGGTAATAGCTGTTAAGATAGCTGTTTCTAAATTGGTAGCTCCGTTTTGATTAGAGTTGGCATTAGCTGAAGCTACATCAAAGGTCATTGTCATGAGCTTGATCACCTTTTGTTAGTGAGATTAACATTCTCTGTAAGCTCTTATGCTCTTAAGAACTGACAATTTCTAGTTTAGATAAGCTTCCCAAGAAAGTGTGGTGGTAAAAACCGCCATATTTTGAGCAAATCTGCTTGGGAATTCTCGTCTTTTCATATCTAATGACCACAGGTAAAAATGCTGTAGTAGTCTGACTATGAGCAAATTCCTGCCATTCCTTTTATATTGCCTCTAAAAATCAAATTTGGGGGCAATTATCAGGGGAATTTGATAGAAGTTGACAATTTATCAATCAGGGAAATAATTTTTATTTATTCTCAATATTTCATACCTAATTCTTGTTGCAACCGATACAGAATTGTATTTTTATCTACTTGTGAAAGGATTTCTTGAATGACAGTACTAGCACCTAATTGTCCCCAAGTGCAGCCTTTTTCTAGATATATTTGGGCAGCTTTCCCCACAGCATAGGCTCCATAACCAGCGATTCCGGCTTGAGCGATCGCACTCCCCGCAAAGGCAGTAATATTGGTAGGATTATCCCCACTGGTTAAGGCCGCAGTACTCTTACCTAAACCAAAGAGCAAACCACTAGCCAATTCTCCCAGTAATAAGCCACCAGAACTGAATAAAATGGTTTTAAAAACTTTCCCAGCTTCAAAGCTAGTCATGGGCAAGCCATACAACCGTGCTAAGGAACGTATCAGCGCTAAATCAGCAAAGGTTCCCCCGATGATATCTAAAAAAGCCACAGGATTTAACCCCACAGCCAGGGCTTTGTACTTAGTAAATTGCCAGATGATATCTTCCGCTTCTTGTTGGCGGATGTCAATAGTTTTTTGAGCGATCGCTGCTTCGGCATCCCGTGCTTGAATTAGGGCATTTAAAGCTAAGAGCGATCGGCCTTCTCGGTTGAGAATGTTTAAAATAGTCTGTCTAAGTTCATGTACCTGTGGCGGTGGTGTTTCCCATTCGTAACTCACCCTCCCATCAGGCCATTCCACCCTGACTTCCATCGGTGCAGGTTCCGCCGCCACCATGACAATTTCATCTGGTAACAAAGGCTTGGCTTGGGGATTCCCCGCACCTAGTTGTTGTAGATTTTGATAAATTGCTCCCCTGTCTGTATCCGGGTATAAATCAATCTTATTAAATACCAAAATCAATGGTTTTTGCGCATGTCTTAATTCTAACAGTGTTTGGTATTCAGTCCGGGTAATATCACCAGATACTACAAACAAAATCAAATCAGCCTGCTGCACCACATCCCGCGCCATTTTTGCCCGTGACTCTCCCTGAATCTCATCCAGCCCAGGTGTATCAATTAATTCTACTATCACCTTGTCACCCGGTTGCCAGCGCACAGAACGCGGCCATTGCGTCACACCATTAAGGGGGCCAGTCTGCAAAATCTTACTCCCCAGCAAGGCATTCAACACCGCCGACTTACCCCGACTCACTAACCCAAAAACGGCAATTCTAATCACATTAGAGTCTAGCTTGCTGAGTGTGGCGTTTAATATTTCCAATTCTGGCTTCACAAAACCAGCCAATTCTGGGTTAGATGATAAATGTCCTGACTTGCGAAGATATCCATACCAAGACAGTGCTTGTCTAAGACTGGCACGGGCGCGGTTTAAATGAGTTTCTTGCAAATTTCCCACGGAGTTAGGTTGATTCAAGGTTGGATAAACAACAGGCTACATATCTATTGTGATCTAATTACCAACTTGTCTGCGTTAAATGGCTGAACAAAATTAAATATACTCATATACAAAATAAAATGAAACTAGCAGCTAAAAATCCTGTTTATTGGGAGACTGTTCTATGACGGGGATGAACAGTAACAAACAATTGTCGAGAATAGTCTTAAAAGGCTTCAAGTCAATTGCCTCGTGTGACTTGGAATTCTCCAGACTGAATATTTTGATTGGCGCTAATGGGGCAGGAAAATCCAATTTTATCGGCTTCTTCCGCATGGTTGGGCAGTTGCTGGAGCAGAACCTACAAGTTTTTGTCAGTCGCCAAGGCAGTCCTGATGCCTTATTGCATTTTGGCAGGAAAACAACGGAGCAATTAGAGTTTCAGCTATACTTCGGTGATAATGGGTACTTCGCCACCTTGGAAGCAACCAAAGATAATCGCTTGATGTTCGCTAGAGAATCCTTTTGGTGGAACATGAGTGGTGAACATGAACTAGGTAGAGGTCATTTTGAGACAAAAGCTTTCACTGGCACAGAAACCCAAATTAATCAGTATGTTTTGTCAGCCATGCAGCAATGGCGAGTTTATCATTTTCATGATACGAGTGACAGTGCTTACATAAAACAACTGCACGGTATCAATGACAATGCTTATCTGCGTCCTGATGCCCGCAACCTTGCATCCTTTCTCTATCTGTTGCGTGACAGTTACCCGGCATCCTATCAAAGAATCATCAAAACCATTCGGCTTGTTGCACCGTTCTTTGGGGACTTTTATCTGCGTCCTGTTCCTCAAAACAAGGAAGTGATTGAGTTGGAATGGTTTGAGCGAGGACAGGATATTCCGTTTAAGGCACACTTGCTTTCGGATGGTACGCTGCGTTTTATGTGTTTAGCAACGGTTTTTCTACAACCTGAAGACCTCCAGCCAGAAACTATTCTAGTTGATGAGCCAGAACTAGGACTTCATCCCTATGCTATTACAGTGCTGGCTGCGCTGATGCGTACTGCCTCTAAACAAGTGATTGTTTCTACTCAGTCCGTCGAACTGCTCAACGAATTTGTGGCTAACGATGTGATTGTTGTAGACCGTAATCAAGGGACATCCTCCCTACGCAGGCTGAATCAGGATGAGTTGTCAGCATGGCTATTAGATTATAGCTTGGGTGAGCTTTGGCGGAAGAATCTTCTAGGCGGGAGACCAGCACGATGATTCGAGTCAATGTTTTTGTAGAAGGGCAAACTGAGGAAACTTTTGTTAGAGAATTGCTTTACGGGTATTTTCTAGAGAAAAATATCTACCTCAATCCGATTCTTGTCAAAACCAGTTCTACTGGTAAGGGTGGGGTGGTCAGTTATGCCAAAATCAAGCCCCAATTAAATCGTAAGTGCTTGGAAGACAAAACAGCGATCGCCACTACAATGTTTGATATGTACGCCTTACCTAACGATTTTCCAGAGAGCTTAATGTTTTTTCAATGAAAGCAAAATTTGCTACACAGTAAACATTTTGGGATATAATGATACAACTAAATGTATTACTATGGTAGTATGAATGCTGATTACATCTCAACTCTGCAAAACATTTTTCGAGCAATTACATTAAGTAGTAATGAGTCTGATGTTGAGCAAAAAGTGGTAATTCCTCTCTTGCGTATTCTTGGATATACTAGTGCTGACTGGCAATCTCAAGTAGTAGTTTTACAATCCAAACTTGATTTTTTAGTAGGGCAACCAGACTCAAAGTTAGTCATACCTGCTTATTTAATTATTGAAGTAAAAGCACCTAGTAAGAACATTGCTCACAGTGTTTGGCAGATTAATAATTATATGAGGAGTACAGGATCTGTTCTTGGTCTATTAACCAATGGTTATAACTTTCGTATACTTTATAATTGTGAAGAAAAAATTACAACGATAGCAGAGTATTCACAACCAACTCTTATTGATAAATACAGCCTGTTTCATAAAGTTTTATCTAAAAAAACTTATTTAAACTTTACATCTATTGTGTATAAAACTCAACAAAATATTCGGTTACAGTTTTTAAATTCAATTTCGCAAGCATTAAAACAAGAAGGTATGCTGGGTTTATTTAACAAAACTAAAGCAAATTCTGCACCAAATCAGCAGACTACAGAAGAAAAAGTTGAACTTTCAAATATTAAGAAGGACAAAAAATCGATGATTATTACAGTATTTAATAACAAAGGAGGCGTAGGAAAAACAACTACTACTATAAATCTTGCTGCTGCTTTAAACAAGCTAGGTAAGCGTGTCTTGCTAATTGATATTGATGCTCAAGCTAACTTGACAATGGGACTAGGAATAGATCCATTGGATGACATTGAGCAGAAAGGAAAAAAAGATATTACCCATCTACTGACTGAACCTAGAACTAAGTTAGAAGACACAATAGTTACAACAAGTTGGGGAGATGTTCAATTAGACTTAGTTCCATCACATATTCGCTTGAGTCGAATGGAAACTACTCTTAACCAGACAGTAGATAGTGATCGTTTATTAGCAAAAAAACTGAAAAAACATGATTATGATTTTGTACTTATCGATCCACCTCCCTCTTTTGGTAAAGTTAACAGTATATCGTTAATGGCATCATCAGCTATCCTGATTCCTACTCAGTTATCAGCGTATGCAATTCGAGCTTTGGAATATGTATTGGATAGAACAAATGAGGTAGAGCAGTTAACAGATGAACCTTTACCTATTTTAGGGATAGCTGTTAGTATGTATGATCAAAAATCTTCCAGTTATAACAAGTCTATGGTTGTAAGACTTTTTGATATCTTAGAAAAGAGCGGTGGAATGAACAAAGTGGAGCTTTTTCCAGAAACTACTTGGATTCCGCGTCTGAATATTGTTTCTGTTTGTCAAGATAAAGGATATCCACTGTATCAAGGTGAATTTGACGATAGGTTAACATCTCAAGATAAAGAAGCTGCACAAAAAGTTTTAGAACGGTATATAAATTTAGCTAATCATTTAATTCAAATTACAAATGGAGATTTAAAAAATAATGGATAGTTCAGAACGCCGCTCTCGTATTCGAGCAAATTTAGGTATTGAACCAATTAGTCATGGTCAGGTTTATACTTTTCAAATTGCCATACCTGATTCTGAACAACAAAATATTTCGTTAGAAAGTCGTCAGATAATAGAAGATTCTCTAAATCAACATAAGAGTAATTTAATTCCTCTCATTGTACGCCGTACTGAAGCATACACTGAAGAAGAAGAATATGAGCTTGTCTACGGTGCTGATTGGTGTTTAATTGCTAAAGAACTTGATATTGAGAAACTCTGGGTTTGGGTATTTGATATGACAAACGAGCAAGCTGCTGCTGCTAAAGAAGAAATGCAGCAGTTGCTGAGTAGCGACAGTCATTTTGGAATAGATGAAACCCAACATACAGATATTGGTAAATTAATTGATCAAAAAATAACCCCAATTTATACCAAATTAAACCAACTAGTATCTGCTACTAGTCAGACAAAAGAAAAATTTAATTTTGATGAAAAAATCATAACTATTGAAAACCAATTAAATCAATTATTATCTAAGTTGGAAATACTTATTCAAAAAATTGATCCCCCTTTACCACCAAAAATAAATTTATTAACAGCAACTCATGAGGAAATAGAAGAAAAATTAAAAGATGCTGGAATGTATTCTAAGCAAATTTCGGCTGCATTAGAAGCTGTTAAGTATTGGCTAAAATCTAACCAAGGTTTAACTTGGAAAAATCTAGACAAATCAACTAAATCTGGAGAATATAAAATTAAAAGTTTTGGAAGAGAAACCTATCAAAAACTTAGAAAGATAGCAGAAATTCGCTAACTCATATTTTCGATTATTAGAGGAAAATATTATCTTACTGCTTTCTTCACTAACTTTAACTTGATTAACTTACCTGCTGTTCTCGGCACACCATATAATTTACTAAATACCAGATTCCACAAATAACCATATTGAGGAAAATGCTTGACTAATAACGCATCAGAAATGACATGAAACCTTGGTGGCTTTAAGGCTGGATCTTTGTCGATGTATCGGATTTGTTCTGGTTTCGGCATCCAGTGACCGATGATAGCATCTTTCTCGAAAAAGTTAGCTTGAACAAATAAACCAGACAGTCTATCAAACCCGCTTGAAGGTATCCAAGTGACTGCGCCTAAAACTTTTGTGGCTTGGGAAAGTTCGGGGAGTGCTTGTTGAATTAAGTCGGTGCGCCAAATGATGTTATTGAAGTTTTCAAAGTGATATCCGTCATTGTCTTTTCTGTTGATGAAAGGCCAGATTAAGTAACGCCAATCAAAGTTTTTGTTTAAGGGCGCGATGGGAACTTCTAATAAGCCTTGAAAGTTGCCTTTTTGGTAGGGATAAGGATTTTCTGGTGTTTTTTTACAGATATCTAGTTGTTCGATGTCGGGTATTGGTTCCCAAGGTTGTTTGATGCGTTTTTCGTCGTTAATATCGATATTGAGTTTTTGTAATCTCAGCACCCAACTTTCGGGAAATCGGTGAAAGTATTTAGCTACTGAGTCAGTCACTTGTGGATGTACAAAGTCATCGTCATCTAAGGCTAAAAGATATTTTCCTTGGGCGTTGAGTAAACCCACAAATCTTTGTGGCATTTCGCCTTTGTAGGGACTGATTATTACTGTAATTCTGGGGTCATCTATAGTTCTAATTTTGGTGTTGGGAGGATAAACTAAAATGAATTGGACAGAACCTGTGATTTTTAAAAGATTTTCTAGCCAATAATCAGAAAATTTGCCTAATGTCGGCGTAACTATAGATAGTAGTGGTTGGTTATTCATAATTTAAATAGAATTTCTGGCTGAGAGCTAACTTTGATTTTGGTCTATCTTTTATATGAATACAAATATTTAGATGCTTGTTGGTTGGGTAAGATATAAATTTAGTTTGGTTTTTACTAAGTATACAAGGCGATTTTGGATATTGACATGATTTGCGGCTATATTTTACAAGTAGCAGTAGCAAGTTAGAAAAAATACTAATTATTTAAAGGATTATAGAGTTTATATGCGTATTTTGATGCTGTCATCAACGTTTCCTTATCCACCTAGCCGTGGCGGGACGGAAATTAGAACTTTTAATTTACTCAAGTACCTCCAGCAAAATCATGACGTGACTTTAGTGACACAGTATAACAAGGGTGTGTCGGATGATGAAGTGGCAGAACTACGTAACTATGTTGGTGAACTAGTGATTTTTCCTCTACCGCCGGAACCCCAGTCGGGAAATATGGTAACTGGGTTGTTGGCGAAAACGTCACGGTTTATAGAGTCTGTGGTAAAGGCGACACCACCTAATGTTTTACATCGTTATTCACCGCAGATTCAAGCTTTTGTTGATGGTTGCGTTGCGGGGAAGAAGTATGATGTGATTACCTGTGAGCATAGTGTGAATGAAATATACATCCGTCCGGAGTTTCGTAATACTGTTAATACAGTGATAGATGTTCACAGTTCAGTTTACGGCTGGATGCGGGATCATTTAGAGATGGGTGCAGCTCAAAATGCTCTACGCGATCGCCTATACCTCTCTCTTGTCTTGAAGCGTTACGAACAGCGCTACTGTAGTAAATTTTCGCAGATTGTGGTGACAACACAAGACGATCGCCAAGAATTTCTCAAACTTCGTCCGGATATTGAGATTAAGGTTATTCCCAATGGTGTTGATTTAAATTTGTTTCCTTGTCGTTCTCAAGACCCAGGTGGACATAGTTTAATCTTTGTGGGGGCTATGGATGCTTCTCACAATATTGATGCAGCGCGTTTCTTTGCGTTAGATGTATTCCCAGAATTACAAAAGCGTTATCCTGATGCTACTTTTAGCATTGTTGGTGCAAGACCGACAGCAGAAGTTTTAAATCTTCATCAGATTCCCGGTGTGATTGTGACTGGTAAAGTGCCGTCAATGGTAGATTATCTACATCAATCTACTGTCTGTGTAGTGCCGTTGAGAACGGGTTTTGGGATTAAAAATAAGACTTTAGAAGCAATGGCAGCAGGTGTACCAGTGGTAGCTAGCGATCGCGGTTTAGAAGGACTGGCTGTTGATGGTGATAATATATCGTTAACAGCACTCCGAGCTAATCAACCAGCAGAATATATCACAGCTATTAGTCAACTGTTTGAAGATGGAGAGATGCGATCGCAGTTATCTCACAATGGTAGACAATTGGTAGAAGCTGAGTTTACTTGGGATATGGCAGGTAAGCGTTATGAGCAAGTTTGTCTGGGGAATGTTTAAAGGATGATTTTTACCACAGAGGCACAGCGAAAAGTCGGAGCGGAGGTTTCCTCCGTAGACGCTTTGCGGCTTGCCGCAGGCATCTGAACTTTTCAAGACAGAGACACAAAGGTAAGGTGAAACTTTCACGGCGTTTTTACTTCTTATCAGGTAGATAGGGTTGCATATAATTTGCATCTCCAATCTATTAGTTAATGCTTCTGCTGTGAAGAAAATATATGAAATTTAGTCCTCTGAAAACTCCCTGTGTGTTAATGCTCATCAGTTTGAGCTTTCTGCCAGCTGCTGAGGCTCAAAATCCGGTAAGTCAAGCATCTCAGTTATCTCAAGAAGTGACGACTCTACGGAAACAGGGAAATCAGGGGTTGCAAGTATTTTTAAAAACTTATGCTAATCAACTGAATAATCCCAATGTGAGAATAGCTTTAGATGCACTGTGTCAGCAACGAGATTGTTACGCTTCTCGTCTTTATTGGTACACTGACTTAGAACAAGCCAAAGCAGCAGCACAAGCTAGCGGTAAACCAATTTTATCTCTGCGGTTGTTGGGTAAACTTGATCAAGATTTGAGTTGTGCAAATAGTCGGTTTTTCCGCGTGGCACTTTATCCTAATGCAGAAATATCAAAATTATTGCAAGACCGTTTCATTTTACACTGGCAATCAGTACGTCCTGTACCCAAGGTGACGATTGATTTTGGTGATGGACGCAAGTTAGAAAGAACAATTACAGGTAATAGTATTCACTATATATTAGATGCTTCTGGTCGTCCGCTTGATGCTATTCCTGGATTGTATAGTCCCAAAGCTTTTTTACGCCAATTGCAACAAGCTGAGGTAGCAGCTAAGGAATATCGTCAACTTGCTGGTGTCAATCGCGATCGCTTCTTACAAAAATATCATAGCGATCGCCTGCAAGCTATCCAAACCCAGTGGACAAATGATTTATCGAAGTTGGGTATCAGTTCTCCCCCCAGGCTGACGGCATCACCAAGTAACACGACTCAACCAACAGCAACAGTCGCAGGTTCTTTGGCAGTTTCCAAGATGATTGTAGAGCGTCCACTACTCAGAAATATACAACCTAACAGCCCTGATACCTTAGCAAAAGTTACTGATGAGGAAGCTTGGAACAAGCTAGGGCAACTTTATCTAGCTGATGCCAAACTAGATCAAAATAGCATTGCTTTGATCAAAGCAAAAAGATTCCAGTCCGCTAAAACTCCCACAGATAATCTGTCAAAATTGGTGAATAAATTTGAAACGGCAATGGCTATAGATACAGTCAGAAATGAATATATGCTACACAGTCAAATTCATCAGTGGTTTATGACAAATAATCAGACGAGTAATATCACAATCTTAAACGAAAAGGTATACTCTCAACTATTTCTCACGCCTAATTCTGATCCTTGGTTGGGACTCTCACCCGATGACACATACAACGCCATAGATAATGATGGCATTCGTTAATTAAGCCCAAATTTCTACGCTGGCAAAGAAAGCAATCCTGTTTGCAACCATTCATCCATTTCTGGGGGTTTTTGGACACGGTGGAGATGCGATCGCAATTCTTCCCCCTCCAAAACTTCCTTTTCTAATAAGATTTCAGATGTTTCTCGTAATAGTTCTTGATTAGTTATCAAAATCTTCAAAGCAATTTGATGCGCCCCATCCACTATTTCTTTTACTTCCCAATCAATCACCTCAGAAATCTTTTGACTCACTGGCCGACGAGGATTAGTAAACCCTTCTAAAAACTGTTGTTGTATCTTCTCAAAGGCAATTGGCCCTAGTTTCTGACTCATACCATAGAGTGTGACAAACCGTTCAGCTAAATCAGTGGCTTTTTGAATATCATCGCTAGCACCAGTAGAAACCCTGCCAAAAGTTAATTCTTCTGCCGAACGTCCACCTAAAAGAGCAACAATTCTGCCACGAATTTCATCTTCTGTCATCAAAAAACGGTCTTCTTCTGGTAATTGCAATGTATAGCCCAACGCACCTATACCACGCGGTACAACAGAAATTTTTTCCACACTCCCTGCACTAGGCATTAAAACCCCAATCAACGCATGACCAACTTCATGATAGGCAACTGTTTTCTTCTCCATTTCACTCAATACCCGTGACTTTTTCTCTAAACCTGTTAACAATCGCTCAATTGCTTCCTGGAAATCAGCCATAATCACCTGTTCATGGTTGCGTCGGGCTGCTAAGAGTGCGGCTTCATTGACGAGGTTGGCTAAATCTGCGCCAGCAAATCCGGGAGTTCTGGCAGCTAATTTAGTTAAGTCTACATCAGTGGCTAACTTGACGTATTTGGCATGAATTTTGAGAATAGCTTCTCTGCCTATTTTATCTGGATGGTCTACCAAAATTTGCCTGTCAAATCGACCAGGACGACGCAACGCCGGATCTAACACTTCTGGACGGTTGGTTGCAGCTAACAAAATCACACCTGTGTTGGGATCAAAACCATCCATTTCCGATAGTAATTGGTTGAGAGTTTGTTCTCGCTCATCATTACCACCGATAATCGGGCCAGTTCCGCCTCGTGATTTACCTAAAGCATCTAACTCATCAATAAACACGATACAAGGCGCTTGTTGTTTGGCTTGCTCAAATAAATTACGTACCCGTGCTGCACCAATACCCACAAATAACTCGATAAATTCTGAGCCAGAAATACTAAAAAACGGCACTCCCGCTTCACCTGCGATCGCTTTTGCTAGTAATGTTTTACCTGTACCTGGAGGGCCGATTAATAACACACCCTTGGGGATTTTTGCGCCCAAGCGAGTGTATTTAGCGGCATTTTTGAGAAAATCAACAATTTCTTGTAGTTCGGCTTTGGCTTCGTCAACACCAGCCACATCATTGAAAGTTACCCCTGTTGTACCTTGTCCATAAATGCGGGCATTGCTTTTACCAATTGTTAAAGCGGCTGGCCCTCCCATCTGACTTCGGCTAATTAAAAAACCCCAAATGAAAATAAAAATCAATGGTGGTAATATCCAACTGAGTAAAATAGAAATCCAACTGTTGTGATTAGCAGGAATAGCTGAAACTTGGACATTATATTGTCGCAGAATTTTGGGTAATTCTGTATCTGTTGGCAGTGGTACAGTAGCAAATATCTGACGCGATTTTTCTGTAGTCGGTACTGATTTTAATTCATATTCAATCCGGTCAGAACTAATGACAACACGAGCAACTTGACCAGCCTCAACTTGAGAAACAAAATCACTATAGGGTACTTGTGGATAGCGGGGTTGACCAAACAGAATCAAATTTAACAAAATGAGAAATGCCAACCACAGTATGAAACTACCCCCAAACGGTCTAGTTTCTGGTGGTTTAATTTCCCCATTGCCATCAGTTTCGACTGACATAATTACTCCTTAGTCATTGGTCAATAGTCATTAGTCATTGGTCATTAGTCAATAGTCATTGGTCAGAACTCCCTCACTCAGCACTCAGCACTCAGCACTCCCTCACTCCCTCACTCAGCACTCCCTCACTGCTTAACCTGAAAATTTTATTTATAGTAAAATTGTGAGCGATCGCTATTAGCTTGACTAAACTTAATCAAAGAATTTTCTATTATTGATGCTGGTTATTATTCACTATCTTTATATATATTATCCTTGCATAATATTTTACTTCAACTATCAAAATAAATAAAAATCTTCAAAGGATGTGCAAAAAATCTGATGCGACAATTAAACTCTGTAATATGCTCGTAAATTAACCTTTTTAATTAATTAAGACCAGGCTGATATAATACAGTCTCTGCATTTAAAGCAATTTCCGTAAATTACCAGAGTTATTGTGTAAATTATTCAGTGGTTTCCCCGCTTTTTGGTAGTTTAGATATTATGATAAAAAATGGGTCAATGCTAATAAGGGAGCGTTATTATTATGTCTCTAGAAACCACCACAGCAGTAACCAACCCACCAGAGGAAATAGCGGAGTGGATAGATCCACCTACGCCACCTACAAATTTAATTTTTGACGACGGAGTACCTTTGGAAAGCAACCGCCATCGCATCGCCATTAATGCTCTAATTCGGTCATTACAGCAAGCCTGGGCAGACCGTAATGATTACTTCACGGGGGGTAATATGTTTGTATATTACAGCAGCGCCCAAGTGAAAAACCGTGATTTTAAGGGGCCTGATTTTTTTGTTGTCTTAGATGTTGATGGTAGTTATCCTCGTCAAGGTTGGGTTGTCTGGGATGAAAATGGACGTTATCCAGATGTGATTGTTGAGCTTTTATCAGAAAGCACCCAGAGAATAGACAAAGTTACCAAAAAACAATTATATGAAAGGGTCTTTCACACACCAGATTATTTTATCTTTAACCCATTTGATCCCAACTCACTCCAAGGTTGGCATCTAGATTCTTACCAGAAATATCAACCCCTGGAACTAGATAGTCGTGGCTGGCTTTGGTGCGAAGCATTAGGTTTTTATTTGGGAACCTGGGAAGGTTGTATTGATAGAGAAACGGGTGTGTGGCTAAGATTTTATGATCAGACTGGAAATTTAGTATTGTTGCCAGAAGAAGCAGCTGTCCAGCGTGCGGAACAAGAAAGCCAGCGTGCTGAACAAGAAAACCAACGTGCGGAACAAGAAAGCCAACGTGCGGAACAAGAACGTCAACGTGCTGAACGTCTAGCAGCACGCTTGTTAGAACTGGGAGAAAACCCAGATTTGTTGTAAATTCTGATACCTGTTGTCGGTGATACTTCTCTCCTGATTCCACGAAAATCACTAGTCAGCAAGACTAGATAACCGTG
This sequence comes from Nostoc sp. TCL26-01, assembly GCF_013393945.1. NCBI lineage: Bacteria > Bacillati > Cyanobacteriota > Cyanophyceae > Nostocales > Nostocaceae > Nostoc > Nostoc sp. TCL26-01. Next base: position 5,894,264 of record NZ_CP040297.1, on the reverse strand, counting down.
TGGATTTGGCAGCCCTCATACCAATTTGAAAAAAGAATGCAACAGATACACACTTTCAAACCCTTGTTATATCTGGCTTGCTTAATTTTGAATTTTGAATTGGTATAAGTAGGGCGATCGCCTTTCATCCCCATTTGCCAAAACATATTATACAGTTGACCAATTTTATAAGTATAAATAAATAAATGAGTTATAATTTTTACAAAATATATCCTGGTCTTGGTTACTTCCCCAACTATGGACACACTTGCTTACTTGCATTTAGCTGAGACTTATGAGACATCTGCCAACGATGTCTGCGTACAAAAACTAAATTGGACAACAAATAGCAGCAGAGCTTTGATGCTAGCGGTTTCCTTTGCGATGGGTTCATTGAATTTTTCTAACCCAGCCGTGGCTCTCAAAAAAGGTCACAGAAATGCGCAAGTGGTGGCTCTCCAACAAAAGCTGCAAGCAACTGGATATTTTAACCAAGAGCCTACAGGATATTTTGGTGCTGTCACGGAAGCAGCTGTGATTAAATTCCAAAAAGCTCATGGATTAACTGCTGATGGGGTTGTTGGTAGGGAAACTTTGGTTTTACTGGAATCTAATGTAGCTCCGGTGGATAAACCAGCACAGGTAGCTGCTCAATCTTCGCTGAAAAAGGGTGACGAAAGCGATCGCGTCATCTCTCTGCAAGAAAAACTGCAAGCAGACGGATATTTTTTGGGAGTAATTACAGGCAAGTTTGACACGGCAACAGCAACAGCCGTGATAAAATTCCAAAAAGCTAACAAGCTCTATGCTGATGGGATTGTCGGACAAAAAACATCATCAGTTTTAGAATCGAGTTCGCGGGTATTAGCCTCATCACTCGCAAACACAACTCCACTACAACCATTCATCCAAGATACTTCTCAACCCCTCGAAAATGCTCCAGTCAATGCTCCTAGTCCTTCAGGGCAGATGACACTAATTAAAACTATTTCTGGCAAAATTTCCCCAAAATCGGTAGTTTATTCAGGGAATGGTCTATTTTTTGCCCAGAATATGATGTATAATCATAATATTACTGTCTACAATCGAGACTATAAGTTAGTTAAAGTAATTCCTGACGAAGTAGATTTGTCAAAATACGGTTATTCTCAATTTAAAGGTAAGTATAAAGGCGCTCCAGTTGAGGCTAGTTTTTCCCACAACGGCAAGTATGCTTGGGTGTCTAACTATCAAATGTATGGTCGTGGCTTTAACAATCCTGGTAGTGATCAATGCAATCCATCCCAAAATACTGACAAGAGTTTTTTATATCGCATCAATACCGAAACTCTGAAGATTGATAGTGTGATTCCGGTTGGTTCTGTACCCAAATTTGTCGCCACTTCTCCCGATGAACAATTAATCCTCGTAAGTAACTGGTGTTCTTGGGATTTGAGTGTGGTAGACGCTCAGAAAAATCAGGAAATTCACAGGATTAAATTAGGTCGATATCCGCGCGGAATTGCTGTCAATGCCACATCAGAAAAAGCCTATGTTGCTGTCATGGGTTCCTACGAAATTGCTGAAGTTGACCTCAGAGATTTTTCTGTCAAATGGCTCAGAAATATTGGTCATTCGCCACGTCATCTGAATATTGATCCGGCTGGTAAATACCTTTATGCGTCTTTAAATGGTGAAGGTAAAATAGCCAAGATTAGTTTACCTCAAGGCAAGTTAGTCCAGAAAGTCTCTACAGGTAATGCTCCCAGAAGCATGGTTTTATCGGATGATGGTCAAAGGCTTTACGTTGTGAACTACGGTGAAAATACAGTTAGTAAAGTCCGTACTAGTGACATGAAAGTTTTACAAAAAGTCAATGTTGAACCTAATCCCATCGGCATTACTTACGATCCACAAACTAGGGAAGTTTGGGTAGCTTGTTATTCTGGTAATATTATGATTTTTCAGGATTAATTACCATTAGGGAGAGGTTTTTTGGAAGTAATCCTTAGTTGCATAGTCAGCCCGACCACTGTTGTCTTTGAATTGAGCTAATGTGATTACCTCTAATTGATTATTTTGTATCCTAGCCCACACCCATTTATCAGCAAATCCCTGGTTATATTTTCCCCGCACCCACGGAGCCTGTTGGTAAACATTTGTCCAGCCCCAGTCACAGGCGGTGGGATGGCAGGAACCATAGAGCCGGATTTTTCCCACATCAGTGGGTTGGGGTTGACAGTTGCCATTTGGACATAAGATCACATCATGGCAACTAGAGCGATATTCGGCTTTCACTAGGGAGCGAGTATTAGGATTCACATTTTGCCAAACACCATCCATGGGGTTGGCTGCACAAATAGCCTGTGCCGATTCTGGTAAAGAAATCATTGCAATTGTGGTTAAGCCCCAAATGCTCAGTGCTTGGATTCCTGCGAGTAAAGTTGTGAATGATTTGGACATGATTTTTGTCCTCAGTTTTTAGTTTGTAGTGTTCTTACAAAGCTCTTAATGCCGCGAACACCAGAGCCTATAGCTATCTAAAACCTGGGTACATCTCACCACAAAAAGGCATGGAATGCAATCATTCATGAGTTGGGTAAAACGAAGTGAAACCTAACATCAAGCCTCGATATTTCTGACCCCTTTTTATGGTTAAGTGTACTAAGTAAACCCTTGTAGTCTAAGTGAACAGAATTGTGAAAAAGCCGTTTGAGTTAATTTATCAGTCAATGTAAGAAAAATTTAGTTATTGTTAACAAGTAAACTTTTCAACATTTACTAAATACAATTTTTCAAGGCTGGCTTTGATTATTTATTGCCCAGAGTAAAAAATAGATCTGATTTCAAACTAGCAAAAAACTTTGATTCAGAAAAAGAAGTGATAAAAACCTTAACTATTTAGCACGTGCGATTTAGTAGCTGCGATCGCATAGAATTATTGTGAGGTATTAGTTAAGACAACTCTTTCCCAGATGCCACAGCACAATGAAACTGTACCCATGAGGCTTTGAGATATCCATCTGAGAACGGCTATAGTCGCAGTAGAAAATAAAAGACAATTTCTTGATGCCTTTCTTATACCAATTTCCTTTAAAAATGATATCAAAATTAGGGTGGGCTAAACTTGATATTGCTGAGAGAGGTTCCACCGATGTCAAATTCAGAGCTAGAGAGAGTCATCGTCCGCCCAGTGGATGAGTATAATCAGAAATTAGTTGCTCATGTACATCCATCCAATTGGGTAAATCCCCAACCAGCTGATAATTATGACTTGGTGGTAATTGGTGCGGGTACAGCAGGCTTAGTAGTGGCGGCGGGTGCAGCAGGCTTGGGTTTGGGTTTAAAGGTAGCGTTGATTGAAAAGCATCTCATGGGTGGAGATTGCTTGAATGTGGGTTGTGTCCCTTCTAAAACTATCATCCGATCTTCGCGGTTGGTAGGGGAAGTTGGCAATGCTAAAAATCTGGGAATAAATATTCCCCAACAACAAGTTGATATCGATTTTCCCGCAGTTATGGCAAGGATGCGGCGAATTCGTGCCGGAATTAGCCATCATGACTCGGTGGAACGCTTTGCATCCTTGGGTGTTGATGTTTTCTTAGGTAGCGGTCGATTTACTAGCAAAAATACTGTAGAAGTTGCAGGTAAGACTCTCAAGTTTAGAAAAGCTGTGATTGCTACTGGTGCAAGAGCCGCAAAACCGCCGATTTTGGGAATTGAGCAAGTCGGATATCTGACCAATGAAACGGTTTTTTCTCTCATCCAAAAACCAGAAAGGTTAGCAGTAATTGGTGGAGGCCCCATCGGTTGCGAATTAGCACAAGCCTTTCGGCGTTTGGGTAGTGAGGTGGTGCTGATACATAGCGGTTCTCACATTTTAAATAAAGAAGATGCGGATGCAGCCGAAATTGTCCAACAAGTTTTCATTAAAGAAGGTATTCGCCTGGTTTTAAATGCCAAGGTGGAAGAAGTAGTTAGCGTCACTGAAGGAAAGCGGTTGTACTTTTCTGCTCATGGTTATCGTGATTCTGTAACAGTGGATGAAATTTTGGTGGGTGCAGGACGTGTGCCGAATGTGGAAGGACTGAATTTAGAATTGGTGGGGGTAGAGTATGACACACGCCGGGGTGTGAAGGTAAATGATTATCTGCAAACGACGCATCCCAAGATATATGCGGCTGGTGATATCTGCATGGACTGGAAGTTTACCCATGCAGCAGATGCAGCTGCAAGAATTGTCATCAAAAATACGCTGTTTTCTCCTTTTGGCTGGGGAAGGTCGAAACTGAGTAGTTTAGTGATGCCTTGGGTGACGTATACTGATCCAGAAATTGCTCATGTGGGATTGTATGCACAGGAAGCGCAAAAACAAGGGATAAAGGTAGAGACAATACACATTCCTTTTAGTAGTGTAGATCGAGCGATCGCTGATGGGGAAGAAGGCGGATTTCTCAAAATTCTCCACAAACAAGGCTCTGATGAAATCATCGGTGCAACCATTGTGGCAACCCACGCCGGTGAAATGATTTCCGAAATCACTACCGCCATTGTTCACAAAATCGGGTTAAGTAAGTTAAGTAGCGTCATTCATCCCTATCCCACCCAAGCAGAAGCCATCAAAAAAGCCGCAGACGCATATCGTCGCACGCTTCTCACACCTAATACCAAGAAACTTTTAGGATTTTTAACTAAAATTTCTTAATTAAATTTGGACATAATTCAACGTGAGTCTCCAAGGAATTCGACACTCATCACTCTATTACCCAATACCCAGTACCCAGTCCCCTCTTACCCATTCCCCAACCTTTACCTTCGTGCCTTTTAAAGATTTAACGTATGATAAAAAAACAATGGCGAGTTGATGCTGTAATGCCAGTACCCGACAGTTAAATAAATAAATGCTCTTGGAGTAACCATGACCAAACCAATGCCTGAAAAGTTTGATAGACAGCCATCATCTGAGCCTGAAGAACCAGAACAGTTCTTTCCCACGCAACATCTGAAAGTCTCCCAAACCACAGATGTAGGGCAACTATTGGTTTGCGAATGCCGTAATTGCTCGTCACCCCTATCTATTGAAGTGGTTTTCCTCACACCTCAAAACTCAAAACCCAGACCAAAGAGTAAAACTGACACGAAACCAGACAATGAAGTAAAGTGTCCTAACTGTGGACGAGTCCCCATTTTTCTGGAAGGCTGTGTTGTGACATCAATTGTTCAACTTCCTTCCTCACCTTGGCAATAGTCACAATAGTCATTAGTCAATGGTCAATGGTCAATAGTCAATAGTTTTGAGTGAGGAGTGGTGTTAATGGTAGGGGAGGGATGCAGATCGTCTTGAGTAATGAGTATTGAGTGATAGTTGCTACTACCTATCACTTATCACTTATCACCTATCACTTATCACCTATCACCTGTCACCTATCACCTATCACCCAGTTACTAAACACGCCGACTTTGTGATCTTGGTCGAAGAACAGTACACTAAATGGGTCTTTTTTGTCGCCTATCTCCATCCCTGGAGTGCCTAAAGGCATTTGTGGAACCGATAAGCCAGCAACTTGAGGCTTTTCTTGTAGCAGGCGTTTGATATCTTGTGCTGGTACGTGTCCCTCAATGACGTATCCATCAACAATTGCTGTGTGACAAGAGGTCAAGTTATCAGGTACGTTGAACTTGTGTTTGATAGCCTCAATGTTAGTGGTGGGAATATCTTTGACTGTAAAACCTTGGGATTTTAAATGGTCAATCCATCCACCACAACAGCTACAGTCAGGACTACGATATACAGTAGTTATAGGGATTGTTTGTGAATGCTGATTGTTGTCAGTGATGCCGGGTTTAGTAGTGACAACAACCGGAGATGAAAAAACAACTTGAGCATGACTGACAGGAATATTGCTGAGAAATACCCCCAATATCCCGACCATGAGGCAAAACCAGATCATGAGTTGATCAAAGATGTATATGATGATAGAACGTAGCAACTTTTGCCGCCACAGAAGAAATAGTTTTTGTAACATCTGAATATTGCCTGATAAGGGTAGGTATTTATCAATCAATAGGTCAAATTTTTTAGTGAGCGATCGCCACTTTTATCATACTACTTAAGTCTTCCTTTTTTAGTTTCGCTGACAAGGCAAACCAATACAGGCATCACATCGGATTCCTGTGTATCAATACATTCGGTTTTAAGAGGACGTTTGAAAAGTCTGTTTCTTTGTCATGTTGAATGCAGCGTAGCGGAATGAAACATCTCGGTATGTGCCACAAAACCCAGATTCTTCCTTACGCTCCGCTCCAGTCAGAATGACATTTTTATACCTACTAAAACTTTTCCAACACCCTCTAAGAATAATTTTTTTGTGCGATAATTAATCAGCTTTATCTACAATATCTCTATGACTAAGTACCAGATTAATATTGATTTTACTAATGTAGATTTAAATAACCTAGAGACAGAAGAAGATTTTAAAAGAGAAGCAAAAATTTTACTCCCTCAAGCCCTGATAAAACTTGGGGAAAATATAGGTGAACAAACCTGGGAAGAGTTACAAAACAATTTGAAACAACCCGGAACAAAATACAAAGCCTCTCCCAGCGAAAAACGCAAGTTTATCCAAGAAACAGGCAGGACTTATCAAAGAAAAGCCAGTAGTAGAGAAAAACAAGAACTAGAAGACTATATAGTAGAGCAATTACGCATTTTTCAATCCCAAAAATCTATCTAAACCTAACATAACTCAGCACGGGCTGCATCGCCCCGCTATCGCTCTAAGCACAGCCATGCCCGTTCGCGTAGTGTCTCCTTGAGGAGAAGGGCTTTACAGCACTCCCTCACTCATCACTCCTTCACCCAGGAAAAGCATCCTTAACGATGTAATAATCATCAAGCCAATGTATCATAAATGTATCTTTATCAAATTTAACAATGGTAGAACGTCCAATCAAAAAATCAGAACGTCAGGCTCAAGCAAATACTGACGCAGATTCGGGAAATGGAGATATTAGAGAACCCTTACCCAAAAGTTCAAAACCAAGCGGTAATCGCTCGTCTGGTAAAGGTAAAAAATCATCCTTTGAGAATGAAAATAAGCAGCCAATTAATCCAGCTCTAGCTCGTGGCCCAAAACCTTCCAAACCCAAACCTGTGAGCGTTCCAGAACCTGAAACTGAAGTCGAATCTACCTCTGAAGATTCACTTACTATTGAAGATTCACAAGAGTCATAATTGTCACATCTTACTCCTGTTTTTCCAGTTCGCTAAGTAGCAAAATTCCCTCTTAATCTGTAATAGAGAGGGACTCAAGATTAACAATATATTCACATATCTATTCAAGAGCATTGTTGAGACGATCGCAAAACCAATGCAGACAATGCTCTAAACTCGCAAGACTTTGTGTCCAAAAAAACTTGATTTTGACCATTGACTATTGATTATTGACAAAAAAGCCAGAAAATTTAGTGACACTGCGTAAGTCCCAGTTTTGTAGTAATTAGTAAGTTGATAGCAACTTGATATTTGCTGAAAAAATGCTAGTACTTAGTACAAAAACAAGGCAATCTTGAAGTTGAGACAATTTGATAATGAAGTTTTTATGGATTCTTACTTAAGTACTTGCTATTTAATTGGTTATATAACTTAATAGTAGTAATCAATCACCGTAAAAACACCAATTTTTATGGCAAAAGAGATTGAGATCAAAGCTTTGTAACCGTACTTGTACTTCTGCATCTACCGGATATTACTGACAACCACCCAAACCAAAAGAAAAGAAAGAGGTAATGATGAATTAGTTGTCATTAGCTTTCTTTCTCAAAATCTAGTGCATAACAACAAACAGAAATCAATGGTAATGGCAACAAAATCTCTAACTCAGTCTCTAAAGATAGTTGGAATCGCAGCTTCAGTTTCCTTAGCCTCTCTAGCGGTAATACCAAAAGCAGATGCTTCAACATTACTTTTCTCTGATACTGCGGCTTTCACTGACGAAATCACGGATCTTGATCCTACTGATCCCACTCTGACATTAACACTTGACAAGTACTTACCAACAGCAGATATCACAGTAGACAAAGTAGTTGTTAGCCTGCTATCTGCTAAACTTACTACCTCCGGCTCTATCACCAATACTTCTAGAAACACTCGTACTTTTACGGTAGAAACCAAGTTAAACGATTTTACCATTAAACCTAATGCTGGCGATCCCGCAGTCCTAACTGCGTTTAACCCCTTCGGTGTTCACTCTGGTAGCCCTCTAACTCTGGTTTCACAAACGTTCACATTGGCTCGGAATGCCACTGCAAACTTTGGCCCTTTCACCAATGAACATAATCCCACACCTCAGACATTTTTGAGTAGTTCAGATATTGCTCAATTTTTAGCAGTTTCACCTGGGGAAACTTTTAGTTTTTCCCCTTTCACAGACATTGATACCTTAGTTACCAGTTTAGGTGGTAACAATAGCAATAACATTGCAACATTGGCAGGGGTAGAAATTAAGGTAGAGTACTTTGGGACTAGACGACGTGTACCAGAAGCTTCCACTACTTTTGGTGTTCTAGCATTAGCTGGTATCCTCGCCGTTTCCAGAAAAGCGAAATCATGGCAGAATTTCGCAGGTTAATCTGACAATACAGTACTCATATTTGATTTTTGATTAACACGCGAACTAATCTCGTGCATAGTGAGTGCAGCCTTACGTGCTGCCCTCTCACCCTAAAATTAAGCTGAAGGTGTACGAACTTTTTTAAATTAAAGCCAGCAGATTCCTATATTCTATACCATGTAGAGATGCACTTTTGAGAGCGTCTCTATTTTCTTTTTTGGAGAATTATATTAACAAAAATGATTCATGATGTAGATACAGCCCAAAATTCTTGTAGAGACGTTGCACTGCAACGTCTCTACAAGAATTTTCACCAGATGTCTATTAAAAATCATGCTGACAATTTATAAAGACCAAACTCCTGTTTAATGGCTGGTGTTATCGGTCGAAACTTGAGTAATTCTTTGATGAAGAATAATATTTTACCTTTATTGGCATTGTGGAGAGTCGAGAAGCCTCCTTGATAAATATTTTCTCCATTACCAATAATATAAACAGTGCCAGCAAAAGGAAAATCTTCTAAGGGCAAACCTTTTTCTTGCATGACTGCTGCCATTTGTCCATGCCCATTATAATAAGTGATCAGATCATCTGGATACTCATCATCTTTGCTAGGTAAAGGACACAAATCAAACTTGAGAATATTGCAAGTTGCACACCAAGAATAAAAATGTGATTTTCTATAGTAAATAAAAGAGCTATTTTCTTGGTATACATAGCCTTTTTGAAAAACCCAACCATTAACATCGGGATGCTGATTGGTAAACTCAGCTACCCGACGATTTAAACAATCGTCAGCATCAACTATCATCATATGATGGGCAGAAAAACGTTGAGCATAGATGACACCGACAATAACTTTTTTACCGCGATCGCGCATTTTATCGCGGTAATCTTGATTAGGTGTAGGAAAGTCTACTTGTACGTAATCAACTTGGGGATGGGTAAATTGAATGTCTGGTTTTTCATGACAAACCACAACCACTCGGAAATTAGCATCAGTTTGCTGACAAATCGAGCGTAAGCATCTATCGAACAACTGACAGACATTATCCCAGTCTTTAGAAACCTGTTGACTTTTCAGAGGAATGACAAAAACAAGCATAAGTGATTTTTCGGAGATATTGCAAAAATTGTGTTCTTTCCAGGGTTAGGCTAACACAACCATCATCAACTTAATAATTCAGATAAACCAGCCGCGTATTTACCTAATTCTGAGACAGAAAAGTCTAATTTATTACTTAGCGGGTGACTGGAAGTCGCCTAATACTTTTCAAATTGTTAACTTAATTACAGAAGTTTGCACGCAATGCTGTTATTTTCTTCCTCCGATCAACGATTGAATTGAAGGTAATGTGGAGAACTTATTTTTAGCATCTGCTCTGGACTGTCATGAACCTATCCCACTAATATCAGAGATATTGCGGTAAAAGATTGGAATTAAATAGGTCAATACGTTGAAAATCTGCCAGTTGCAACTTCTCAACAGGTGTGGTCAGAATATATTCTACCAATGGTTTGAGTTGTGTCTCATCTTTCAATGATACTTGACGAGGTGAGTAAGGACTAAGTAAAAGAATCAATCCTTTAGCACCCTTGGCAGGTTCTTTGCTATCAAAAGATAACCCTAACTGTTTAGATAACTTTCTAGTTCGGCGATAGTCCACCCAAAACCAATATAGAAATAAAACTGCTACTCCCAAAAATCCCAGAGGTTCACCACCAGAGAGTAAATTGATAATAACTCCTACTACGGCAAAACCCAAAAAATCTATTGGAGAACGGGGTGAAAATAGGTTTTCTATCTGAGGACTGTTGTTGTTTTTAGGTACAAGCATCTTAGTTAATATTGATAATTTTCTAATTCTTTTTCTGCTTCTGAGATCATTTGTTCACGAATAGAAAGTGGAGCAATCACTTCACCATTCGGTCGCCATTCTCGCAAACGCATATAAACATTAATGTCACCAGCACGTATCCAAGCTATGTAATAAACATCTTTTTGAGGAGATTGACTAATAATTTTTAACAACTTCTGGCGTTCTTGAGACTGGGGAATATTTTGAGTAATCAACTGTGATAATTGGTCATGTAAAACCTCTCGAAAAGTAGGATGTCTTGTGGTGTTATCTACATACCACTTGGCAAATTTTGCCCTAAAGCGGAGGATAAGCAATTCTTTTTTGAGATAGAAATTAAACCCCCAAGCAGCTTTCAATTCCCTAGCAATATATTCTGGTGTGGGTAAATCGCCTGTCCGCCACATCTGCTTTAATTGTTGCGGAACAAGAGGGTCGCCCCAAGGTAACACTTTGAGGCGATGACCTCCAGTCGCTCGGAGACCATCGCTGACGCTGGATGAAACGCCATTACCAGCAATCCGATCCAAGCGATAATTATGCCATCCCATATCTCCATTCGGGTCTATTCCATAAGCACTAAGGTATTTAGCACGTCGCCAGTAATGCAAACATACTGGGTAGACAGTAACTTTGACTTTATTTTCTGTAGCTGCGATCCAATACTCAAACTGCACCACACCACCAGGAGGTTTACGCCAAAGTTCTTCTATCTGTTCTTGATAATTGTCCACACGGTCTTGCATTGGCTGAGAAAGAATGTAGTCCAAATGCAGGAATATTCTTTGGGGTGGATCTTGGTTATCTAACTTGCTTGATGAGGAACTGTCTGTGATTCGCTCCCATAACTTACCGATAATTAATGACAAATTTGGTTGAACAAAAGATATTGACTCTAAAACTCGCAGCAGTTCCCAAGTCTGTTGTTCAGAAAGGTCAGACAAGCTATTGCGGTTGTGTGTAGTTGGTAAACTAGAAGATACTGCCAAAGGAACATTGGGTAATTCTTCCCTTGCCAAATATCGATACTTTCCTGAATCAGTGAGATATAACCATCCTAGCTGTACCAATTGTTTTAAGTCATCACGAATGGAACGATGCACAGTAGCAAAGGGGCGTTCTTGCAGTATATCTTGTAACTCTTGTTGCTCAATTCCTGTCAGCAGGATAATTTCATCTTGCCATTGAGTGTCAGGTTGTTGGAAGTTCTGCTCAAAGACAATTTCTGCGAAAGTTTGATGACAAATACAACTATGATCGCTACACTGTTCTCTGATTTGTTGAGCATTTAATCTATCGCTTTTGGGGTGACGATAGGCAAATAAGCGATCGCGTAACTGTGAATATGTAAAAACCGTAGGTAGTTTATCTCTCCAGTCTGTCTGACTAGCATAGAGCTTATTGATCAGCACCAATAACCGCAGCGATCGCACTAGCCGATTTGCTAGTTGTCCCGCAGCTAGCCATTGCAATATTTGTGGTGTAGGCGATAAATAAAATTCTTTAGTCAAATTTAAAACCTATTTAATTAAGCTACCAGTACACTCAGTTTAATTTTTTCCCAATAAAAAGTGTTTAATGTTACTTAATGTAAAACGTTTATATGAGCTTAAAAAAGCTGTTAAACTGTAAAAAATCATGTGGGATATTGAGTTGATGATTGCATAATTAAAAACTCAATGTTTATTTTTAACCTTAATGTAAGAATAGCAAACTCAGTAGAAGACGGGTATTCTACTAAGTATGGCAGAATAACAGAGAAAAGAAAATTACTAAAAATTTGGGGAGGGCGTTATTATATCTCTGCACCTACACCTAAGTGAATCGCTGCTTATACAAAATTTAAAGTATCAAGTATTATCGATTGAATTGACTACGAGCGATCGCGTCATAGAACCACAGGATCTAAAAAACCTAGAACTACCTTCTGGTATTGATACTACAGGTGGAGTGGTAATTTCTGGTCGCGCACCGATGTGGGTTTATTCTTATTTAACCCACGTACTCCATCCTACCGCTTGGATAGCTTGCTATGATCCTCGTCTAGGTGCAGTCGTATCCGCCACTAACTCACGTCAAGTCTATATTGGTCAAGTCATTCCCATAAGTCCAGAAAACGGACGACAAAATCATGGACTGGTTCAGCCAAAAACTAGCGAAGTTGGTTTATGTCCAGCACTGATGATTGTCGGGCCGCCTGACAGTGGTAAAAGTGTGCTATCTCATGCTTTGTTTCAAGCGCTATTATCTGAGCATCCTGATATTTACCTGCAACGCGCTCACTGGGATGGTGAAGGTAACTATGTTTTGGAATTAGATAGGGAGACGACAGACGAAGAAATCGAAGCCTTCAAACTACGCAACAAGGGTAAATTAACAGAACGGTTTTTTCCCTATCATGCTCAATCAATATTACAACTGCGACGACAGAAGTCTTTGGTAATTGTCGATGTAGGGGGAATGGTACAGCCAGAAAAACTGCCAATTTTAGAAGCTTGTACCCACTACTTGATTATTAGCTCTAAGCCAGAGGCGATAGGTGTATGGCATGAATTTTGTCGAGATAGAGGAAATTTAATCCCTGTAGCCGTAATTCATAGTAGTTTGGCACAGATAGAACAAGTGCATCAATCAGAACCTTATTTGGAAATTACAAGTGGCCCTTGGGTGCGGGGAAAGGTAGGAATTTTTCCACAGGTGCTGCTTAGGCGAGTGAAAGCATTGCTGTAGCAGTTAGCCCAATAATGATAATCGTTTATCTCTAATTATTTAAGACTGACTTAGCCAGTACAAAGTTGTTATGAAAGATTCACCAACTTCTCCTAAAAATATAGCTTTAATTATTGCCCAACAAGGTGTATGGGCTATGACGAAATGGGCTGGTGCTAATTTACCAAAAGAATGTTACTTTCCTGAAGATTGTGATGCGACCAACAAAGCCAAGGAACAACTACACTGGTGTGATAATGGCATACTGCAACAGCCAAATGATAATATTTTTATTTTTAAACCTCTACGTTTGTTATTTGACCATGTGAAACTGGATAAAGGTCAAGACAAACAGTATTATTGGGAGGCAAAAGCGATTGAAAATAAAGATAAGTATCCCAGCATTCCCTATCCTCAACCTTATTCTTCAAATGAGAAGCCTACACAAGATAAATTGGAAGGATTAAAACAGCAAATTAAAGATGAGATTAAGCACCTTCAGTTAAATCTTCACGACTGGGAAAATCTATCGCTGCTGATGATGATTTTGGAAAAATTTGGTTCTTATATCAGCTTTTGTGAGGCAGATGACATAGCCCTAATTGATATAGTCAGGGTAACATCCGCAGTAGCTGCTGTCTTTACTGATAATTCTGCATCTGAATATCTCAGTCTAATTGCAGGTGATTTATCAGGTATTCAAAAGTTTATCTACACTATTTCTTCTGATGGAGCGCTGAAATCTTTACGAGCAAGAAGTTTTTATTTGGAATTAGTTACAGAGGAAATCGTACAGCAAATCTTAGACAGATTAGATTTGCCGCGCACGAATGTTATTTATGCTGGCGGCGGTAATTTTTATATTCTAGGGTTTGGCGATCTAAAAAAAGTAGAGAATGTTATCAACTTTGTACGTAGCAGCTTTAACAAATGGCTGATGACTAGCTTTAAAGGAAAAATATTTTTAGCGATTGATTATTTACTTTTTCCTACTCAATATACCAATCAAAAAGAGTTTGGCACGTATTGGAAGCAAATAACAACTAAACAACTACCCACGCAGAAAAATCGTAAATTTGAAATTTACCTTAGTGATTTCCTCAAACAAAAAGCAAGTTATGAACCTTGTCGAGTTTGTCATCGAGATGATTTACCAAAACTCAAGCCTTTAAAAGACCCAGATTCTTCTCCTGCTTGCTGGGTCTGTTGCAAAATGTTTGAATTAGGAGATAAATTGTTCAAAGTAGAGGCAATACTTCGTTCGTATAAATCAACTTTAAATACCAAACTAAAATTAGAGAAAGTATACAGATTTTATATTTCAGGAACGTACTACTTTCTATTTGAAGATATCGATAGAGCTATAAATGTTGAGAATACTGAAAATATTTTCTTAATTAACAATTGGCAATTAGATAACTATCGCCATCAGAACACAATACCGTTGCTTTTGGGTAACTATGGTCAGCTGACTCAAATTGAAGGTGAATCAGGCTATATACGAGCTGGTGAAATAGCAAACAAAGCCGAGGAATTAGGTTGTATTCCTAGAGTAGGCTATTTGCGAATGGATGTAGATAGCCTGGGGAGAATATTTGCTGAAGGTTTAGATGAAGATAAAAGAAATTTATATTTATTAAGAGTCGCTGGACTTTCACGCCAAATGAGTTATTTTTTTAAAGTCTATCTCAATAGTTTAGCAGATAAGCGTGAAGAGAATTTTATCAAGCCTGTTAATAATAAACTTAAAGTTTTAGAAAAAGCTGAGTTTTTAAGTGACAATGAACGTAAAAATTTATTATTTATCTATGCTGGCGGAGATGATTTATTCATCAGCGGCTCATGGAATGAAATAGTAGAATTTGCTTTTGATATCTATCAGTGCTTTCGCGCCTATACTGGACATAATCCAGATATTACCATCTCTGGAGGAATCAGTATTGACGAACCGAAATTTCCTCTTTACCAAGCTGCAAAAAATTGCCAGGAATTTGAGGAAGCTGCTAAAGCTAACAAACGTGATAGTCTAGGCTTATTTGGAGAAGTTTTTAAATGGGAAGAATGGATAAAAATAGATGATACATTTACAAATGTTCATCGAAAAACAGCAACCTATCTTGCAATAGAACCAAAACCTGAAATATTCGGTATTTTAGATTTTGTCAAAAACCTCACTGAGAAACTTGACCTTGGCTCTGACTACTCTCGCAATTTTATTCGCAGCCTTTTAGATACCGCAGAAGCGCAAGAGCAAATGCTCAGAAAATATCAAGAACAAGAAAAAGATAAAAAGGATGATATACGCTATTACTTGCACCTACCTAAGTTAGCTTATGCTCTCTCACGTCTACCAGAAAAAGTACGTAATCAGTCTGAATTTATTCCGGCTCGTCAATCTTTGATGAATCCTCGGAACGCACCCTATTTTCGTGCGATCGCTACTTGGATTGAACTTCTTAGTCGTTCTCGGTAATTAAAATGAATAATAATATTATTGAAAAAAGTGAAAAAATTGCTAACAAAATTTGTAATTTACAAAACAAGCAACGACAACCAGGAACATTGAGGGACTACGACAAACATCAAATACTTGAGGATGTTGAGTCTTTTGCTGATGAAATTTGGCAGTTTGGGTTGAAACTTAGTAACATAAGTAATTTTTTAAGAATTGTCAATACTCTCAGAAGAGAAGATAGTTTTTCTAAAATTAGTTCGGAGTTGCCTAAAATCAAACAAAGTCTTCAGATACCTGCTCAAGATGATGAAGTGATTAAATCTATAAAAAAAATTATAGAGGCTGCAATCGATAAAGTTAAAGATTTACAAGACTTTAGAAATCTAATTCAAATCATTGATTTATTTACAGATATAACAAAAAAAATTCTTAGGACTATCAATAAAATAAAAAAAGAAGGTCTGAAAGATTATCCAATTCGTCAACTTGTGAAAGATTCTGAAGAATTTGGTTATTATCTCAATAAAAGTGGCTTGAAGACTAATCAAATTCGGAAATTTTTAGACTCAGTAAATCGTCTCAAAATTGAAATTGCTGTCAAAGCAAAAGATATAGAAACTGAGTCAGATGCAATTCTTCTTGAAAATTTAGATAAATCTAAAAAAATTTATACACAAGTGGTATTGCTAAAGCAAAAGATTGATTATTCTGCCGCTAGAGAGAAGTCTGTGAAGCCTTTACAAGAAGTCATGGATGTGGCAATTGATCGAGTTCATGATACTGAAGATTTTGAGCGTCTTTTTCAACTTGTTGAATCTATTATTGCCTATCATAAAGCTGCTGGAGGAGGAGATTAATTATGACTGTTCCATTACTACAAAAAAGATTATTGGGAAAAATATACATCAAAGCCACTCTTAATGTAGAAACAGGACTACATATTGGTGGGGGTGAAGGTAAACTCGATATCGGTGGAATTGATAAACTCGTTGTCCGCGAACCAATAACAGGACATCCTTACTTACCAGGTTCATCTATTAAAGGTAAACTGCGTTCAATCCTAGAACGTTTTTTAAATAAACCTTTAAATCGTGATTCTGGCGGAGTTTGGCGTTATGAAAGTGATGACATACTAGATGGATATACAGAAATTAAACAGAAAGGAAATCAAAATGATATCTTAGTTTTTTATCAAGGTTCTCAAAGCTGTGAACTCAGTCGTTTGTTTGGTGCAACTGGTAAAGATTCTTGGATAAAAACGACTGATGCTGATGCTGATGGATTACCCCACTTAGATAAACCTAAAAAAATTAAAAGAACTAGCAATAGTCGTGGCAATTTTGATGAAAGTGGAGAAGAACATGTAAAGGTAAAAGGAAGAAATGCGCCTGCACGTTTAATTGTCCGAGATTCTCATTTACAGCAAAACTCTATCAAAAAACTTGGAAAAATTGATACAGGTCTATTTATGACCGAGCGCAAATTCGAGAATGGTCTAGATAGAATTACCTCTGCTGCAACTCCCAGACAATTTGAACGAGTCCCTAAGGGAGCAAGCTTTAATTTAGAAATAGTCTACAGTATAGAAGTTGAGAATAAGAATGAAGTCAAAACAGACTTAATAAATATAGCACTCGCTCTTGCCATGCTTGAAGACGATGCTTTAGGTGGACACGGCTCACGAGGTTATGGCAAGGTCAAATTTGAAAAATTTGTGTTTAACCATCATGAATACCAAATGAATGAAAGCGGTGGCTCTATTTTGAAAAAATCCACTTCTGATTCAAATATCAATTTAGATATTAATAATACTAGTGATTTCCTAGCAAAATTAGACACAAAAAATAGCCAATTACAACAGCTTCTCCAAATTTGTGAAGCTCCACAGACTATTGCTGTACAAGAGTAAAACTTTTTATTTTGTCTATATTTTGGTGAATGTGAAGTGTGCTGGAAAATAGTCAGGCTTGATTTTAGTAATAACCTTGCTCATTTTGGTGAGTTAGGTATTGGTATTGAAGAAACTAGTGAAAGAGTGCGTTCTGATACCTTATTTAGTGCTTGGGTAAGTACTTATGCCAAGTTATTTGGTAAAGATAATGTTGGAGATTTACTAGATAAATTTATAAAGAATCCTCAATCAATATTTCGTATTAGTTCTACCTTTGTCTATTCCCAAAAAGGCAGTCGCTATACTTATTATTTACCTAAACCATTACTTTTACCAAATGGATACCCTGAAGATGATTTGAAATTTACTAAGGTATATAAAAAACTGAATTATTTACCCTTAAAAGTTTGGCACCGTTGGTATCAAACTCAGAAAGGATTTACTGAAGATGATGGATATGAATTAGAAAATTATCCTGATGTTACTGAAGATTTAAATCAAGCTGGAACATTTGATTATCCAGAAACTTACAAAATTAGGCTTGTCCCCAAAGTTGCTGTAGACCGTACTACTAGAGCAACAAATTTTTATCATACTGGTTTTGTACAATTTCTCTCGAAACCAGATGAAGATAAACAAGCTGGTTTATATTTTCTCATTAAATTCCCTAAACCAGTAGATGATAAACTTGTACAAAGACTGAAATTAGCACTCGACCTTTTAGGAGAAGAAGGATTAGGTGGTGAAAGGTCTAGTGGTGCAGGAAGATTTAAACCTGATTGGGTAGATGAAGAAGATCGGGAATTTGAGAAAGATTGGAAAAGTATCTTAGAACCATCTGAAGTAAATAAGCCAAAATACTGCTTAATTAGCTTGTACTGGCAAAGTGCTCTACCAGATGAACTACTAGACCAATCTGATGCTTATGAAATTCAAGAACGAGGTGGTTGGATTGGTTCTCCGTTTTCTGGTCGTCAACTACGCCGTCAATCTTTGCGAATGTTTACTGAAGGTTCGGTTTTTCCATTTTCTCCTCACGGAGAACTAGCTGACGTTACACCAAAAGAATTCAATAATTATCCAGATACACACAAAATCTACCGTAGTGGGATTAGCTTCAGTCTTCCAATCAACGCACCGGAGTAGAAATTATGGTCAGTTCACCTAATACTATCCAGAATCAACTAAATGCCTATAAGGAATGCAACTATCAATCCCAACGTATTCAGTTAACAAGTCCTTTAATTCATATTGGATCAGCAGAATCTACTCTAACTCCTTTTGACTATATTCAGAGAGATATACATAGTAGAGAAAAGGCAATAAATCGATTAATTTATTTTCCTAACCAAGATGCTTTAATAGCAGTTTTATCTCAAAGAGGAGAACTACATAATTATATTAAGCTTACAAAAGAATATATTAATGAAAGATATAGATTAATTCAAAAGCGTGAGAATGTACTGAACTTACTTGAAAAAATACTTGGTAGCAATTGGTGGACAGCCTGTAGTTCAGATAATACTCTTATTTTCCCTACAGCAAGTATTAGCTATAACAAGACAGACCAAGAAATTAAAAAACTAAGACCTTTGATTCGTAATGGCTTGGGCGAATTATATATACCTGGAACATCTATTAAAGGTGCAATTAGAACCGCAATCGCCTACTATTTACTTAAACATCAAGTACACACAACAATCCTGAGCGATATTGAGCAAAAATTAATACAACTTAACTTTGGGTCTATTAAAAGAAAAAAAGCTTATTTAGATGACGAAAAGTTAATAAGACTAGCTAATAATCTGGAAATATCTTTGAACAGTTATTTATTCTCAAATTTTAGGCTGATGCACGAATATTGCATAGTTGAAGAAATAAATACTCCTAATACGGATTTGATGAGAGCTATAAAAGTTACTGATTCTTCCTCACTACACAAGAGCGATGGTGTTAACTTATCTATAGTATCTGAAGTTATTTCATCAAGTTTTTACGTTAATGGTAGTGAAAGATTCGCCAAAGAAAGTGCTACTAACTTTGTAGAAATGGTTTGGAATGCCCAAACAGAATTCACACTTACTATTGATACAGAAATGCTATCACAGTTTCAGCATGAACAGGGAATGCAATTACCTCGTAAATTATGGACTATAGAAGGGATTCTAGAAATTTGCCAAGAATTTGCACAAGCGCAATGGGAACATGAAAAAAAATACTGGAACAGTATTACAGATAATCCTAGTGATGAAAAACTAAACTTTAGTCGTATTCGCAAATTTTATAACAATAATTGCTCCTATAATCTCAGAGTTGGCTGGGGAAGTGGAATGATCGGAACTACAATCGGTTTGCATTTTAATGAAGAAACTAGAGAACATATCCGCAACGCTTGTGGTACTTCAACCAATTCTTCAGAAACTCCAAAATCTAGGCGTACTGCAATAATTCCCACTCAAACTAAGACAACTAAACGAGCTTTGGGATGGGTTCAGCTAACCCCTGCGGAGGCTGTATGCTAATTCGTTCTACTTGGACATTAACTGTATCTGAGCCAGTTTCTCTACCCCGTGCTTATGGCTTAGAACTAGTCAAGGATTTGCACAGAAGAATGAAGATAACTTTTGCAGATATAGCAATTCCTCCTGTCACTTATTCAGGAATCATTGGTTCTTGCTCTACCTCTGGGGACTTCATAACTTTCAGTCCGGATAATTTTTACAGATTATCTCTTTCTGGTTTACAGGATATGACTGCCAAGGCAGTTTATCACCTGGAATTATCACCTTACATTGAGTTTTTAGGAGCTAAGTTTGAGGTAGTGAATAGAGAAAATGAAACTACCAGCTATGAACAACTTTATCAAACTCTCGTCGTCTCTGAACCGGAACCCATTAAGCGATTTAATTTGGATTTCATTACTCCTACTGTCTTTGCTCAAAATAGAACTCGTTTAGCCTTACCTGTACCTTATTTGATGTTTCGCAGTTGGTTAGAACGATGGAACTATTTTGCACCTGTTTACTTAGGTAGTGATGAATTAATGTGTTTTATGAATGATGTAATTACACTAAGAAAGCACAAAATTCAAACTAGAATATTTAAAATAGCAAATGGATATGTTAATGGTTTCACAGGTAATGTAATCCTACAAGTTTCGCACAATACTGAACCATTATTGGCAAATGTTGCTAATCTTCTAGTTAACTATTCTCAGTTTACAGGTACAGGAATGAAAACTAGATTAGGCATGGGTTTAACAAATGTGAATTTTAACTCATTAGTTACATAATTTGGAGGAAATTATGGGAGTTTACCATTTAATGGGTTTAGGTCTTTCTCCAGGAGCAGTTACTGGGCCAATTTCTTATCTCGCTGAAATTTATAATAATTGGGAAGCTGAAGGGAAAGAATTTTTTGCTAGTTCGGGTGAGGAAGAACAGAGAGAAAAAGGCGCTTCAGTAGGTGGGATACAATTACTCATACTTTTCACCACAAAAGAAGTTATTAATGGTGAAGTTGACTGCGAAGAATATATAAATAATCCTTGCGGACAGAGAGTAGGAAAACATGAGACGCAAGCCAATATGAAAAAGATACTTGAGCCTCTTTTGATGCAAGAGTGGTCAAAAATTAAAGCTCCTCAAATTGGGAACAATGGAATTGTCTATTGGTGTGAAGTAGAACTACGTAATATTAAGACAACATATGAACGCATTGCTAAAGTGTTAGCTTCTCTTGCAAAGGGAAGCGGTAGCCAAGGTAAAGAAATATGGGTAAATCTGACTGGGGGTAATAATGTTATTAATTTGGCTTTGCAAATGGCAGCTTCTTTATCAGGTGAAGTAACTCGTGTTTATTATGTTCAAGCTGCTAATAATATAGCAGAAAAATGTGTGCGGTTTACAAATAAAGAAAGCTACTGGGTAGAGTTGCCTGTCATGCCTTTAGTGATGAGTGATTTGAGCAATGCCGTTTTAGATGTTCTTAGTTTAAATCAACCTATGACATCAAAGGAACTACATAACAAATTAGTTCATCATCAAACATATTGGAGTTTAATGCAAGGGATAGATTATGAACCTTTTAAAGACAATCATCTGCGTTCAATGAAAAAACTAGGTTTGATAACAGTAACAAGAGGATATGAAGTAGGTAATGGCATTTCTACTCTAGGCCCTCAGTGGGAATTGATTCTTGAATATGAAAAAATCATGGATGAAGCTCTAAAAAAAGCAGCCGAAGAGGGATTGACAATTGAGAATTTGGAGCGAATAGAAACTTGGATTAGCCGCCAACAAATTCAACTTAACTAACAGTAGCTAAGTAGCTGAAAATCTATAAAATGACCAAAATACTCTTCGTCACCGTCGGTGGTTCCTTCCAACCCATCATCACAGCCATTCGCAGCTTACAACCCGATCGCATAATCTTCATCGCCTCTGATGGTGAAAAAGGTAGCAAATCGCAAGTCATCGGCGAGGGAACCCCTTGTGAAGTGCGTCGGGGTGCAGAAGTTCTGGAAAGATTACCTAATATTCCCAGACAAGTGGGGTTAGGCGATCGCTTTCAAAAAGAACGAGATTTAATTCTGGTACAAAATCCAGACGACTTAAACGAATGCTATCCCAAGATTCACACTTTCATCCGTGATTTGCAAGTAGATCCAAATCATGAGATGATGGCTGACTACACTGGGGGGACAAAAACTCTATCAGCAGCTTTGGTATTGGCAGCAGTTAATTGTGGAATTGCTCTGTATATTACTATTGCGGCAAGAGATAACTTGGTAAAGGTAGAGCGAGGAGAGGTAACGCAAAGAGTAGATACAAGTTTTCGCTCTTGATGAGTGTTATTCTTAATTCGTCAAAACTCATGTAAAGTTGGACAGCTTCGACAACAGGGAAATACAGGTAGAAGGCAATTTTCATCATCGCATCAGTTTCATGGTCAATCAGTAGAAATTCAATCCTTGGCTGGGGAAAATCTAGCTCGAAAACTGGGTGTTGATGAATTAAGTCTCTCCAGAGAGCGAGAAAACAATACTCCATCCGAATTTGAGTCATGGAGCCGCCATAGAAACCCCGCTTCCCGTGGTTGGCGTTTTGGGGACGATGGATTATATTATCCGGTAAAGTGAAGCCCACGCTCAGGCAATGGCAAATACTTACACCAGCCATGTGTATATATATAGATGTTATGGAAATTCTTGATTAACTATTTTATGTCTCTTCAAGTTTACGGCATTCCCAACTGCGGCACTTGCAAAAAAGCTTTTAACTGGTTGCAAAACCACAACATTGACTATGAATTTATGAACACCAAAGAAAATCCGCCCACCCGTGACCAGATTCAAAACTGGGTGAAATCTTTGGGTTCTGCTCCCATGCGGAACACTTCTGGCCAATCCTACCGCGCTTTGAGTGAAGAAAAGAAGACTTGGACTGACGAACAGTGGATTGACGCATTCGCTAACGACGCAATGCTGCTCAAACGTCCGCTTTTCGTCAAAGATGGAACAGCCGTGCTGGTAGGCTTCAGAGATGAAACAGTCATTCGAGAAAAATTAGAACTTTAATCTCCAAATTATCACCCCTATTACATCCCAACTAGATCGACATAGGCGAATTTTCAGGTGTCATCGTGGAGGTTTTTCAAGCTTCTAACCAGTTATCTAATTTTAAGTTGGGAATATTGATAAAATCTTTAATATTGTTAGTAACAAGGATATCATCACGAGAACGAGCAACAGCAGCAATCAAAGCATCAAATTCTCCAGTGGGTTTTCCGATTTTTCTAAGTTCGCTTTGAATCTTGCCAAATTCGATAGCTGCTTCTATTTCAAATGGTTCTACTGATAAGAATTCTGTAAATTGTGCCAAGATTTCTAGGTTTTTGGCTACCTGTTGATAACAATAAACGCCTTTATATAGTTCTGATACTACAATGATAGAGAGATAACATTGGCTGAAAAAGCGATTAAATTTAGTAATAGCTAGGGGATGTTCGTTCAGCAATGCAATGCAAATATTGGTATCTAGTAGATACATTAGTCCTTGTCTTGGTTATCAATTGAGTTTATGGTTCTGCCTTGATAAGCATGGCGTTGTTGGTCAATTTCTGTAAAAATTTCTGTTAATTCAGGTTGGTTCTTCCAAGTTCCAAATAATTGATTAAGTTTTGCTAGTCTTTGCGCTTCTGTTAAGGGTTGTTGTGTTTCTGTAATTTGACTTTCAAAAAGTTCTAAGTCTACTATAATTTCTGTCCCATCTGGAATATTATGAATTTGTTCTAAAATTTCAATATTTTGTCCACGTTTTATGCCTCTAACTTTCATATTTAATTATCTCCTCTAATTATTAGTTAACTGATATGGGATTCATATTTGATTTTTGAAAAAATTCAGTACACATTTATAGTAATCTTAACCTAGAGCAATGATGCTTTCTGTGAATGATCATGAATATGCTCAGGAGAAGGGAAGGCCTTATGCTAGACAAAGCGATCGCCACAGTCACCGAAAACCCCTACCAACTAGCAACTGATATCTATGGCATTGGTTTTTTAACTGCGGATAAAATAGCCCGTAATTTGGGGGTTCCCGCAGATTCCCAGTTTCGCTACTGTGCAGGGATGACCCATGTATTGAGTGAAGCAGCAGAAGACGGACATTGCTACTTACCACAGAGCGAACTGAGTGAGAACGTGATTAAACTGCTTACGACTCATCCCTCTTTTGTTACTTTAGGAAAAGAAAAATTGACAAGAAACTCAACTAGCAACAGAGAAACTGACTGGAGAAGCGCGAAAATCATTCATAAAGTCGATTAATCTCAAAAAGCAACGCTTCATACCAGGAATGTTAAATACTGTGAGCCAAGGTTGAATCAAACAGTGGGGAAAAAGAGAAACCCCATCCAGGTGAAATAGTTTTGCACGCTAGGGCATTAGTCACCCCTGTAGATGCAAATGAATATTTCAAATCCTCTGAAATCTCACACAATCAAGCAAATACTCGCATAGCTGAACTCAAGAAAAAGATAGAAGGATATTTTGATTACCTAATTAGTCAAGATTGTTCGTGGCTTGCTTGATGATAACGGCGAGGAATTAAACGAGGCAGAGCGCACATTGCCAAGCTGGTTTAACCCAGAGGATATTTACCACCATTTCAACGGTAAGCCAATTTCTTTTGATGTTTAGTAAAAGTAAATGTGATTGACTTTCATACTAAAAAATCAAGCGGGAATTTGTGTATTCTCCTCAGAAGCTATTTCACCTAACTCATCCGCTTCTAAACTTTTCTTCCTATTTTTAAATTCAGACAACAACCTGTAGAAAGCATTAAAACCTTCTTGTTCGGTTCCACAATTGAGCATAATTATCTTAGCCCAAGAATTGGAAGTTGATACATGATATTTTTTTTGTACCCAAGGCTGAAACTCCCGATAAAAATCCAGTTCTTCTGCCGTTGCTTCAACTCCTAATTCTCTCAAAGCTGTTTTAAAACCCACTAGGAAATGAAATAAATCGCTAACGGAAGCACTTCCAATATACATCCCTGGGGAGGTTTGAATTTTTGACAAAATCTCAAATAATTTGCTCATTTATTCCTCAAGCCTCTCTGACTGAATTTCTCTCGCTTATTTAGTGCTAAATCTCAGACAAATAGTCAACCAAAAATTCTCCACTTGGGCAGTCAAAATCATTGAGCCAATCACTAAGAGTCAATCCCTCAGTTGATAGATTATCAAATACTCTTTCTTTCACCTCCACACCATAATGAATTCCATTCATTGTAATTGAATCGTTGATTAAGAGCCTTTCTAGACGTGTACTAATTATATAATCCTCACCATTACGTGTTTGAATTTTAATAATTCTTCCAGATATCCGATTTTCTCTTAACCACTGCATCACCGCAGTAGCGCATTCCTCACATTTATACACGTTAACCGACCATTTTGATCGTAATCATAATTTTCGGTTTCACCCGCTTCAGTGACAGTATCTAACTGATCCTAGAGAACAACTTAACACTATTTAAACAACAGCTACTTCAGCGATCGCTCCCTGCATTTTCGTCATGGCATCAATCAAGCTTTGCAGTTGTTGATCGGCTTTGAATACTCCTAAACCCCGGATTGTGACTTTACCAGGGGAGAAAACAAATCTGGCTTTAAGGGTTTCTGGTAAGTTGGCTGCGAGTAGGTTCCAAGCGGGTTCTTCCATTGGTGTTTCTAGGACGATGTGCTGTTTGTTTTCTGGTTTGATGCGGCTAAATCCTAGTTTTTTCGCTAGTTGTTTGAGTTGCATGACACGCAACAGTTGATTAGCGGGGACGGGTAAAGTACCATAGCGATCGCTCCACTCGGCAGCAATCTGGGTTAACTCTTCTTGGGATTTAGCAGCAGCTACGGCACGGTAGGCGCTCATCTTTTGGTCAATGTCGGGGATATAATCGGCGGGGATGAATGCTGTCAGGTTGAGGTCAATTTGGGTATCTTCAACGGTGGGAATTTCTTGTCCACGAATTTCCCGAATGGATTCTTCCAACATTTCCATATATAAATCAAAACCGATCGCATCCATTTGACCGGATTGTTCTGCACCTAGCAAGTTACCTACACCGCGAATTTCCATGTCACGCATGGCTAATTGATAGCCGGAACCGAGTTGGGTAAATTCTTGGATAGCTCGTAGCCTTTGGCGTGCGGCATCAGATAAGGCGCGTTGTTTGGGATAAAATAACCAAGCGTGGGCTTGAATACCGGCACGTCCTACCCGTCCCCGTAATTGGTAAAGTTGTGACAAACCGAAACGGTGGGCATCTTCAATTAAGATGGTGTTGACGCGGGGAATATCCAAGCCAGATTCAATAATCGTTGTACAAACTAAGATATCTGCCTCACCATTACTGAAGGTGAGCATGGTTGATTCTAACTCGCTCTCATCCATTTGACCGTGAGCGATCGCAAACCTTCCCCCTGGTATCATCTCTCGTAAACTGGCGGTTGTCTCCTCAATTCCCTCCACCCTGGGAACTACATAAAATACCTGTCCACCCCGGTCTAATTCTTGACGAATGGCGCTGCGGATACTTTCCGGGTTCATGGGTGAGAGATGGGTTTGAATTGGTCTTCTGGTGGGGGGTGGGGTGGTAATCAAACTCATTTCCCGAATCCCCGATAAGGACATATACAAGGTGCGGGGAATGGGAGTAGCGGAGAGTGTCAGCACATCAACTTGGGTTTTCAGGCTTTTGATTTTCTCTTTTTGGTTGACCCCAAATCGCTGTTCTTCATCCACCACCAACAGTCCTAAATCTTTGAAATTGACACCTTTACCTAAAAGTTGGTGTGTACCCACAACCACATCTAACTCACCCGTCGCCAATCGCTTTTGAATGTCCCGCCGTTCTTCGGCTGTGCGGAAACGATTGAGTAAACCCACATTCATCGGGTAAGGGGCAAAGCGTTCTTTGAGGGTGTGGTAATGTTGCTGGGTGAGAATGGTAGTTGGTGCTAACAGTGCGACTTGTTTCCCAGCCGTCACAGCTTTGAAAATAGCGCGAATGGCTACCTCAGTTTTACCAAAACCCACATCACCACATACTAACCGATCCATTGGGCGATCGCTTTCCATATCCCGTTTCACATCTTGGACAGCTTTTAGTTGGTCAGTTGTGGGTTGGTAGGGGAAAGAATCTTCTAATTCTTCTTGCCAAGGCATATCTTGAGGATAGGAAAAACCTTGTTGTTGCGATCGCGCGGCATATAATTTCAGCAAGTCTACGGCTAATTTCTTGATGGCTTTGCGGACACGGTTCTTGGTATTATCCCAAGCTTTCCCTGTCATCTTATGCAGTTCTGGGGCTTTCTCTCCCGTAGTCCGGAAGCGAGACAAGGAACCGACCTGATCAGCAGCCACTCTCAAAATCCCATCTGCATATTGCACCACAATATAATCACGGGTTTCGTGGTTAATTGTCAGACTCTCCAGCTTGACAAATTTACCAATCCCATGACTGCGATGAACTACATAATCTCCCGGACGTAGCTTATTCGGGTCAACTTGCTTAGAAGCCGCCTTACGTCGCTTGCGGATATAACTAGGTGTGGCGAGGGAATGTTGACCATAAAATTCCCTGTCAGTGACAACCACCAAGCGATAGGTAGGGAGAATAAAACCTTCCAATTCTGCCAACCCAGAATATTTCAGTGCGACCGGCGTATGGTTGATTTGCAGCTTTTCAATCGCTTGATAATCACGGGGATTGGGAATAAACTGTGCCGGACAATCGTGTTCTTGCAACAGAGAAACAGAACGAGAAGGTTGAGCCGAAATTAACCAGATCGAGAAATTGCGATCGCGTTCTTGTCTTAAAGTATCCGCCAACTTAGCAAACTGATGCGGTGTCACAGGTACAGACCGACTAGCTAAATTAATCCCGCCATTTTCCTCCGCCAGTTCCGATAAATACAAAGTCTTAAATTGAGTCAAATCAGCCAAACATTCGTCAAAAGACCGATGAATTTTGGGCAATGTTAATTCTTCCCCATGCCTCATTCCCCATTGTTCTTCTGCATTCTCCACCCAGCGATCGCTGTGAGCATGACATTGTTCTGGCTCATCAATAGCAATTAAAGTATTCTCAGGCAAATAATCCAAAACTGAAGCAGGTTGCTCAAAAGCCAGTCCTAAAAAACGCCGACTACCTTCTAACAGTGATGAGTGCTGAGTGCTGAGTAGTGAGTCAGAACTTAACTCAGCACTCATCACTCGAAACTCAGCACTATCCTCAAGTGCCGCCGTAATCATAGGCGTAAAACTTGTCGGCGTAAGCACAATTTGTTCTATTTTGTCAAGAGCAGAACGCTGAGTTGTCGGGTCAAACTCCCGAATTTTTTCAATCTCATCACCAAACCACTCTAAACGTATCGGCAACTCTGAAGACACAGGGAAAATATCGACAATATCACCGCGCCGACTCCATTGTCCTTCTGTTTCCACCAGGGGAACACGTTCATACCCCAGATGAGTAATTTTCTCACTGAAGGCATCCAAATCAAACTCCATGCCCCGCTTCAAAGTCAAACAGAAAGGCGTAAAAGCCTCTGGTGGCGGCAAATGCGGTTGCAATGCCCCAACAGTCGCCACTACTGCTATTTTGGGTAATTGGTTGGATTCTTGACCATTGACCATTGACTGTTGACTCTTGACCAAATCCGCCAACACCTGCATTTGTCCCCAAGTCATCTCCGTTTCCGGGTCAAAAGGCTCGTAAGGGGAAGCCTCCGAAGTCGGGTAAAAATGTACTGTTTGCCAACCCATCGCCTCTAATTGGGCATAGGCGCGTCCGGCTTCCTCTAAAGTGGCACAAACGACAAACAAATTTCTTCCCGAATTTTGTGCCAACGCCGAAGCCACCAAGCCTTTAGGTAAGCGAGGAATACCATTTAAGCGCAAATCTTGTTGTCGGTTGAGCTTAGAAATTAATTCACCACTGAGAGGCGATCGCGCCAAGGCACGCACAATAGAAGAAAATGCCATAAGTTCTATCAGAAGAGGAAATCGTTACTAATCAAAAAATCTAGAGCCAGCTTATATCCACCATTTTAAAAGTGTTAACAGTCGTCTTCATAGTTCTATGGAAGAATAAACTGAGTAGTGAGTGCTGAGTGCTGAGTGCTGAGTAGCGAGTGAGGGAGGGAGTGAGGGAGTAGTGAGTGCTGAGTGCTGAGTAGCGAGTGAGGGAGTGAGGGAGTCGTAACTAATGACTATTGACTATTGACTATTGACTATTGACTATTGACTAATGACTATGTTTATGAAAGAAGCTTTAATACTAGATACTAAGGATTGAGCAACGTTCGCTCTTTTTAGCGGCAATTCTAACCATGTCCTCCATTACTTTTGAAATTTTAATCATTCTGGTACTAATTCTTGCTAACGGTATTTTTTCGATGTCTGAGATGGCGATTGTCTCAGCGCGGAAGGTCAGGTTACAGCAACTTGCTAATCAAGGGGATGCGAAAGCAAAAGCAGCACTGAAGTTGGCGGAATCCCCGAATAATTTTTTATCCACGGTTCAAGTAGGTATTTCTCTGATTGGTATCCTCACTGGTGCTTTTGGGGGAGCTACTATTGCTAGCCGACTTGCAGTTTACGTAAAACTCGTACCGTTTTTAGCACGTTACAGTGAGCCAGTTTCTTTTGGGATAGTAGTTTTAATCATTACTTATCTATCTCTTATTATCGGTGAACTTGTACCAAAGCGTCTGGCATTGAATAATCCAGAACGAATTGCGGCTATTGTCGCTATTCCCATGCGGGCATTAGCTGCCCTAGCTGCGCCGGCGGTGCATTTATTGAGTGCTTCTACGGAAATGGTCTTAAGAATATTAGGGATTACACCTTCCGAGGAACCACAAGTTACAGAAGAAGAAATTAAAATCCTGATTGAGCAAGGTACAGAGGCGGGAACCTTTGAAGAAGCCGAACAGGACATGGTAGAGCGAGTATTTCGTTTAGGCGATCGCCCCGTCAGTTCTTTTATGACCCCTCGTCCTGATATAGTCTGGCTAGACTTGGAGGATACTCCTGAAGAAAACCAGCAGAAAATGACTGAAAATGGTTACTCTCGGTATCCAGTTTGTCAGGGAGGCTTGGATAATGTTCTTGGTATTATCCCCGTGACAGACTTACTCGCCAGGAGTTTACGCGGCGAATCTCTAGACTTAACTGTGGGATTACGTCAGCCTGTATTTGTTCCCGAAAGCACCCGTGGCTTAAAAGTTTTGGAGTTGTTTAAGCAAACTATTACTCACATGGCGCTAGTTGTGGATGAATACGGTGTAATTCAGGGATTAGTAACTTTAAATGACATTATGAGTGAAATTGTTGGTGATGTTCCTTCTGCTGATGACGAAGAAGATCCCCAAGCAGTACAACGGGAGGACGGTTCCTGGTTGCTGGATGGAATGTTGCCAGTAGAAGAATTTCTGGAATTGTTTGATTTAGAAGAGTGGGAATTTGAAGAAAGAGGTAGTTATCAAACCCTGGGCGGTTTTGTCATCACTCATCTGGGGCGTATTCCCGCCGCCGCCGACCATTTTGAATGGCAAGGTATGCGAATTGAGGTCATGGACATGGACGGTAATCGTGTTGATAAAGTGCTAATTGTGCCAAAAGTGACAGAAAGCTAGGGACTAGGGGCTAGTTTTTACTAGCTCTTAATCTCTAGCTCCTCCTCATACAGTGAACTAATAATAAAGGGTAATTCTGCACCTATCAGTCCCCGTTGAATGCGTTGTGAGGTTTCACTAAAGACTACAAATAACGGATAAATCGTATTACCCCCCTCACTTAAAACATGACTGTGGCGAGGAGGCATTAACCATTCATAATCTTGATTGAGTAAGACTTGAGTTTGTCGCCATCGTCCCAGCAAATCAGAGAAATCTTCATGGGGACGATGAATAAATATGAAAATTTCCGCACCTGTTTTCACTTTCCATTCAGGGTCGCACATGATGATTACCACATCACAGGGTAGCTGAGTAGCCTGTGGGTTAGTAGACACAGAATTGCGTAGACGAACAATTGGTAGAGGGATAGTGATGACACTTTCATGGGGACGACGCAAACTAGGGATCATTTCTAGATATGGTCGATATTGTTTTAAGAGGGCGATCGCTTCTTGATGATTGCTGTATTCTGCCAAGCTGGCTTCATAGTATGATTTTTGCACAGACATATACAATTCAAAATTTTATTTATGAAAATCAACAATTAAAAATATTGGAGACAGCTTGCTCATCAAATCTGTCTCCAATATCCAAATCTACTATCATCTATCCTAATTTTTCAAATACCTTAAATAAAGGCAAATACATCGCCAGCAAAATTGTCCCTACCATACCCCCTAGAACCAAAATCATAATTGGTTCTAAAACGCTAGTTAATGCTTTGACTGCCTGTTCGACTTCATCTTCATAGAAATCAGCAATCTTCATCAGCATGGCATCCAATTCCCCAGTCTCTTCACCAATGCTAATCATTTGAATTGCCATTGGCGGAAAAACTTGGTCTTTTTGCAAGGCAATACTAATCATCCCTCCTTGTTGAATTTCGGCTCTGGCTCCATCTATAGCGTTAGCAACTACTTGGTTTCCTGATGTATCCCGAACAATTTCTAAAGAAGTCAGAATCGGTACACCAGAACGAGTCAAAGACCCAAAGGTACGGCTAAAACGAGCAACTGAAGATTTTTGAATCAAGTCACCAAATAAGGGCATTTTTAAAGAAAGACGGTCAATTGTTTCTTTACCCACACGGGTTTTGTAATACTGTGTAAAAGCAATTCTTGCACCTACAATCGCACCAACAATGACTCCAGACTTCCAACTTCTCAAAATCTCACTACAATCCATTAAAAATTGTGTCAGTGCAGGTAATTCCGTGCCTAAATCTTGGAAAATTTTGGCAAAAATGGGAATCAAAAAAACTGTCATC
Organism: Nostoc sp. TCL26-01; assembly: GCF_013393945.1. Classification (NCBI taxonomy): domain Bacteria; kingdom Bacillati; phylum Cyanobacteriota; class Cyanophyceae; order Nostocales; family Nostocaceae; genus Nostoc; species Nostoc sp. TCL26-01. The sequence continues at coordinate 5,862,263 of NZ_CP040297.1, read as the reverse complement.
CCCACAAAAATCCCAGTTGCTAGAATACCTACAACTACTGGATAAGCCAGGGCTGATTTAATTTGGTTTTGTAATCTAGCGACATCTTCTAATAACTTGGCTAGGCGATTTAGCACTTCATCTAAAACACCACCAACCTCACCGGCTTGGATCATACTGACATACAAACCATCAAAACAGTCAGGATGCTTACGCATTGCATCTGAAAGATTGACACCGCTTTGAACATCATTGCTAATATCATTTAAAGCCTGTTTGAGTTTAGCATTAGTACACTGATCACCTAATACTCCCAAACCTCGAACAATTGCCACCCCCGCATTTACCAGCGTAGCCAGTTGTCGAGAGAAAACTGCTTTTTCCTTAACAGTAACTTTGACAAAGGAATTTTGAAATTTTTGGAGATCAAAATTAGCACCAAAGCCTTGAAACTGTTTAAGTTCTTGAACTACAAACCCCTGATCTCTCAGATTAGTACGAGCTTGTGCTAAAGATTCAGCAACAACTTTCTCGCTTCTCGTTTTTCCTTGTATATCCCGAACCCGGGCAATGAATGTTGGCATAAATCAATTCAAAATTCAAAATTCAAAATTATTTAGTCAATAGTCTATAGTTCATAGCTATTGACTATTGACTATTTATTTAGTGTGCTTTTACTGCTCCGGGTTTAGCATTTTGTGATGGGGTAGCAGGGCCAATGAGACGTTGGATTTCGTCTGGTTTTGAGGTTTTCGACATCGCTGCTTCAAAGGAGATGGTTCCGGCTTTGTAATAATCTGCTAAGACTTTCTCTAAAGTTTGCATTCCTAGCTTGCCACCAGTCTGAATTGCTGAATAAATTTGTGATGTTTTACCTTCACGAATCAAGTTAGAAATAGCAGGGGTAACAATCATAATTTCTTGTGCCATGATCCGACCATATTCACCTGGCTTGGGATTTTTCTTTGGCACTAAGGTTTGGCTAAATACTGCTACTAAAGAGTTAGATAACTGTACCCGTACTTGGGTTTGTCGTTCGTGGGGGAAAACGTCAATAATCCGGTCAACAGTTTGTGAAGCCGAACTGGTGTGTAGTGTACCAAAGACTAAGTGTCCGGTTTCTGCTGCGGAAATTGCCAAAGAAATAGTTTCTAAATCACGCATTTCTCCCACGAGAATAATATCTGGATCTTCCCGTAAAGCTGCTTTTAAAGCATTAGCAAAACTTTTGGTATCTTCATTCAATTGGCGTTGATGAACTAAGCTTTTAATTGGTTCATAGACAAATTCAATGGGGTCTTCTACCGTCAGGATATGCTCGGCTTTAGTGCGATTAATTAAATCAATCATTGCCGCCAAAGTCGTGGTTTTACCGGAACCTGTGGGGCCTGTTACCAGAATTAATCCTCTAGGTTTGTCGCACATTTCTCGGACTACATCTGGTAGACCTAATTTTTCAAAGTTAGGAATTTTAGAACTCAGCGCTCTTAAACAAGCAGCATAAGCACCACGTTCTTTATAAACATTGACCCGGAAGCGAGCCAAACCCTTGACACCGTAAGAACAATCTAATTCCCATGTCTGCTCTAGGGTTTTACGCTGGGTATTATTGAGCATACTAAAAATGAGTCTTTGACACTGATCTGCGGTCAGTTTCTCTTCGCCGATGGGTGTGAGTTTACCACTGATGCGGAAATAGGGCGGTAAACCTGCGGATAAGTGCAAATCCGAGCCACCCATTTCAATCATCTGTTCCATCAAGTCTTCAATCATCATTTCCATAGGTTGCTGCGTTCCAATTCAAAAAGTGGGGAGTAGGGAGTAAGGAGTGGGGGGAAATTTCATTTCCTCTACTTTCTGGCTTCTGGATGACTAATCTTGAAACCTGGATGTCATACAGTAGGGACAATCTAGCCATTCTGGTTGTAATTGGGCATGACAAGTCCGACAGGTAAGGCCACTCTTGCGTTTAGCTTTTAATTCGGCTTCTAGTCCTGTGTCGGTGAAAGTTACCCGTTCTACTTCTTCTAGGGTGGTAGCACCATGACGGACTAAATCTAAGCTGTAAGCCAGCAAGGTTTTCATGCCTTCTTCTACAGCAACTTCTTTGATGCGTTCGGTTGGTGCTTCTTCGTTGATTAAAGTTTGCAGATTTTCTGTCACCCGCATCACTTCATAGACACCACAACGTCCTTTGTAGCCAACACCGTTACAACTTGGGCAAAGCTGATTTTTGGCTTTAGCTTCAGCGATCGCTTCTGCTGGTACAGTATTAGCCTTGTAGAATGTGACGGCAACCTCTTGAGCAGCTGTCATCCCATAACGCGCTAGTTCTTCAGTGGTGGGAGTATAAGCAATGCGACAATCACCACAAACACGCCGGACTAGACGTTGTGCCAATACACCAATTAGGGAACTAGAAACCATGAACGGTTCAATTCCCATTTCACCCAAACGAGCGATCGCACCTGGAGCATCATTAGTATGTAAAGTAGTTAATACTAAGTGACCAGTCAAAGCAGCTTCAATCGCTGTTTTTGCTGTTTCCTTATCTCGTGTTTCCCCCACCAGCAGCACATCTGGATCTTGCCGCAAGAAAGCCCGTAAGGCTGTCGCAAAATCCAAACCCTTTTCTCGAATTACCTGTACTTGAGTAATCCCCGGCAAACTGTACTCGATGGGGTCTTCTACAGTACTAATATTAATTCCCGGTGAGTTCTTCTCTGCCAGTGCCGAATATAGTGAAGTTGTTTTACCAGAACCAGTAGGGCCTGTTACCAAAATCAACCCAAAAGGCTTACTCACCATATCTTGAACAATTGCCAAGGTATCTGGATCGGTGATTAACTTATTCAAACCCAATTGGGTAGAAGAGTTATCCAAAATCCGCAATACCACCTTTTCACCGTAGCGACTAGGTAATGTGTTCACCCGGAAGTCAACTTTCCGTCCCTCAAACATCCGCCGAATCCGTCCGTCTTGGGGTAAACGTCTCTCGGCAATATCTAAGTTAGAGATAATTTTAAATCTGGCTGTCACCGCCGGAATGATTCTCTTTGGTAGAGGATCAAAAGCTTCTCGCAACACCCCATCCTTGCGGAAGCGGATACGCAAATTTTCTTCTTGCGGTTCAATATGGATATCAGAAACTTTCTCATGCAAAGCCTTAGCCAAAATTCTATTGACAAGATTGATAACTGGTGCATCCTCCGCACCCTTCATCGCTGCGCCTAAATCAGCCTCCATATCATCAGGCGCATCTTGAATATCCAGATTGCCGAGGTTTTCTAAATCCTGATTAATATCGGTAAATTTTTCTTGTTCCAGGTGCTTTTGCCTGACAGCTAATTCATCCAAATAGTGATTGATTAGCTGTTGGTAATCCTCCTGGGTAATTACCATGCGATTTAATGTCAAACCTTGTGGGCGGAGGATGCGATTCAGGTCATCGGACGCTTCTAAGTTGTCCGGATCGACCATCGCTACTAACACACAAGGCGGAGTTTGTTCGTCATTTTTTGATAGTGGTACTAAACGATGACGACGACAGATATCCACCGGAATGAGGGTATCAATGAGATTACCCACCATCGTGCTACCGACATCATTGACTTCCGGATCAAGGAATTCAACGCCGTATAGTATCTTTAATTCAAATAATTGCTGTTTCTTGTACTGTCTGAGGAACTCAGGTGAGAGTTGTCGCCCGGTGATTGACTCCAGCACTTCTGTCAAGGGTCTGCCAGACTTGCGACTCTCAATCAGCGCCTGTCTCATCTGATCGGTGTTAACGTAGCCAGATTGTACTAGCTTATTCCCGAAGGGAGAAAACTCTGTTCTTGTAGTTAGAGCAGTACTACGTCGTTGTGGTGACGAGTTAGTCATAGGTGAGCAATGAGTAGGAAAACCTCTGCTTAGAGTATTCCCAGCTTTGGTAACAGAATTTTCATCTACACTTAGTAAATTCCAGTCAAAACTTGATAAAGGCAGTCCGACATCAACTCATAATTCAAAATTAAGAAACGATCACTCCCCCACTCCCGTTCGGAATACCGCCCTCATCAGGTCTACGCTAATCTGTTTACCATTTGTCACAATAAGATGACGGTGACATCACCCTAGAGAAGTTTCGGCACAAATTAGCCGTAGCAGTAGATAGCCATTAATAGCAACGGTTGCTAATTGTGGTGAAATATTGCTGCAACTAGTATCTGGGATGAGTAGACTTAGACAAAGATGGACGAAAATAGACAGGTAAACAATACAAGCCAGCAATTGGGTGAATCAACAGAGGTAAAGCAAGCAATTATGAGTGACTCCCAAACCCAAATCAACACTAACGAATCTGGTAACGAAGTTACTGAGGCAGTGGCAACCCCAACAAATATATCGGGAGAGACCACACTCACAGAAGATGATGGTGTTGCTGCGACACAAACAGTTGACACAGCCGCTTTGACACAATTGAGTCAACAAATCGATGTCCTCAAAGCGCAATTAGAAGAACGTGACCTGCAATACAAGCGGATGGCGGCAGATTTTGAAAATTATCGCCGACGCACCCAAAAGGAAAAAGAAGAACAGGATTTACAGGTGAAGCGCAACACAATTTTGGAACTCTTGCCTGTAGTTGATAACTTTGAGAGAGCGCGATCGCATCTTAAGCCACAAAGCGATGGCGAAATGACAATTCACAAAAGTTATCAAGGCGTTTATAAACAACTGGTAGATTCCCTCAAACGCTTGGGCGTATCTCCAATGCGTCCCGATGGACAAGAGTTTGATCCTAACCTCCATGAAGCAGTAATGCGGGAACCTACGGATGAACATCCAGAAGGAACAGTGTTAGAAGAGTTAGTGCGCGGATATTACTTGGGCGATCGCGTGCTACGTCATTCTATGGTCAAGGTGGCAGCTCCAAAGGAAGACACACCTCCTGCACCAGAAAATCAGTCGAGTCCAGCCGACAGTTAACCTGTATTAGCTCGCCTCGCTGACCAAAAGTGCTTGGTCATAGCTGAGGCGAGCATTGTGAGGGAATAGGCAATAGGCAATAGGCAATAGGCAATAGTAAAACGTCTGCTTCCTGCCTCCTGACTTCTGACTCATGCCTAAGTTTGTATCCAAAAACAAAGTCCGCGAAACAGCACTCTGTATAAATACTTACGTATGGGAAAAGTTATTGGGATCGACTTAGGCACTACAAATAGTTGTGTTGCAGTTTTGGAAGGTGGTCAACCGATAGTGATCGCTAGTTCCGAGGGGGGACGAACCACACCGAGTATTGTGGGATTTGGCAAAGGTGGCGATCGCTTGGTTGGTCAACTGGCAAAACGCCAAGCCGTAACCAATGCGGAGAACACGATTTTCAGTATCAAGCGATTCATCGGCCGCCGTTGGGAGGATACGGAAACAGAACGCGATCGTGTACCTTACAGCTGCGTCAAGGGTCGAGACGATACCGTTGATGTGCAGATTCGCGGACGCAACTACACCCCCCAAGAAATATCAGCGATGATCCTGCAAAAACTCAAGCAGGACGCGGAAAACTTTTTAGGTGAGACTGTAACACAGGCAGTAATTACCGTACCTGCTTATTTTACAGATGCTCAAAGACAAGCGACTAAAGACGCTGGTACAATTGCCGGACTAGAAGTTTTACGGATTATTAATGAACCCACTGCGGCTGCTCTAGCCTTTGGATTGGAAAAACAAGACCAAGAGCAGCTAATTTTAGTTTTTGACTTGGGCGGCGGCACTTTCGACGTATCAATACTACAGTTGGGAGATGGAGTTTTTGAAGTTAAAGCCACTAGCGGTAACAATCAACTAGGTGGTGACGACTTTGACGGTTGTATTGTCCAGTGGATGATTGAACGCTTTCAACAGCAAGAGAAAATCGACCTTGCCCAGGATAAAATGGCACTGCAACGTCTGCGGGAAGCAGCCGAAAAAGCCAAAATAGAACTCTCCAGTATGGCAAGTACCTCGGTGAACTTGCCATTTATTACATCTGATGCCACCGGGCCGAAACATCTGGAGATGGAACTGAGTCGGTCAAAATTTGAAGAATTAGTAGGGCATTTAATCGAAGCCACCATCGAACCGATGATTCAAGCCATCAAAGATGCGGACTTGAAAGCACAAGACATCGATAAGATTATTTTGGTAGGTGGTTCTACTCGCATTCCAGCAGTACAGAATGCGCTGATCAAATTTTTTAACGGGAAAACCCCTGATCGTTCGGTGAATCCTGATGAGGCTGTAGCTTTAGGTGCAGCAATTCAAGCCGGGGTATTGGGTGGGGAAGTTGATAATCTGTTGTTATTGGATGTCACACCTTTATCCTTGGGGATTGAAACTCTGGGCGAAGTCTTTACCAAAATCATCGAACGGAACACTACGATACCGACAAGTAAGTCGCAAGTGTTTTCCACCGCAGTTGATGGCCAAACCTCCGTGGAAATTCACGTCCTCCAAGGTGAACGGGCAATGGCACGAGATAATAAGAGTCTCGGCAAATTCCTGTTAGCTGGAATTCCCCCAGCCCCTCGTGGCGTACCACAAATCGAGGTTTCTTTTGAAATCGATGTCAATGGTATTCTCAAGGTTGGCGCTCAAGATAAAGGTACGGGTAGGGAACAGAGCATTCGTATTACTAATACTGGTGGTTTGAGTACCAACGAAGTAGAACGGATGCGGCAAGAAGCAGAAGTTTTTGCCGAAGAAGATAAGAAACGCAAAGAACTAGTTGAACTGAAAAACCAAGCCGATAATTTGTTATTCAGTTACGAATCCACCTTAAAGGATAATGGCGAATTGATTGGCGAACAAATGAAAGTGTTAGCCAATGAAAAAATGTTAACACTCCAGGGTGTTATGACTAATCCAGGCATTTCCCTCAAAGAATTTCAGCAATGTTTAGACGATTTCCAACAAACATTGTTTGCTATTGGGGCTAATGTTTATCAACGCGCTGCTACTCCCAACAACGATGAAGGCGAAGTAATTTCTGAGAGTAGTTCCTTACACTTAGAAACAGAAAACCATGTTAATGGAACCCTAATACCCCAATTTAATTTTGATTTTGATGAAGATAGTACAGCACAAGCTGATTATGAAGCGATAGATTAGGCAATAGGCAATAGGCAATAGGCAATAGGCAATAGGCAATAGGCAATAGGCAATAGGCAATAGTTAAAAATTACCATTCTTTTCTCTCCCCTGCCTCCCTTGCCCCCTGCCCCCTGCCCCCCTGCCCCCTATTCCCCAATCCCTAATACCCAACATGGGGGGTTTTCCACACCGAATGGTGCGGCTAGCCCCTCTAGTTTATAGGCAGGGTTTTATCTCGGTACGTAGCACAATTGTAAAGGAGACAGCCGACTTGGCCTTAAGAGTCTAAAGTCATGTTTCCTCTACTGCTAACTTCGGCATTGCTTGTCTTTTTACACAAACTGGTATTGTTTAAACTTGCTGGTGATTTTTGTAAAGAGTAAAAGGTAAAATCAGTTATTAACATAATTTAACTTTTGCCTTCTACTTAGCATCCGGTAAGCCGCCCTTGTGGTGTCTACTGCCTACTGCCTCCTTCCTCCTAACTTAACCTTTGCTATATGGCCCGCGACTATTATGAGATTCTAGGCGTTGCTCGTGACGCTGACAAAGAAGAAATCAAACAAGCCTACCGCCGTCTAGCCCGGAAGTATCACCCTGATGTGAACAAAGAACCGGGAGCCGAAGAGCGCTTCAAGGAAATCAACCGTGCTTATGAAGTGCTATCTGAGCCAGAAACTCGTGCGCGTTACGATCGCTTTGGCCCTGAAGGTGTTTCAGGTGCTGGTGTTGGCTTTCAAGATGTGGGCGATATGGGCGGTTTTGCCGATATCTTTGAAAGTATTTTCAGTGGGTTTGCTGGCGGTATGGGTGGCCCTACCCAGCAGAGAAGACGCGGCGGGCCAGCACGAGGCGATGATTTACGCCTCGACCTGAAGTTAGATTTTCGGGAAGCTGTGTTTGGTGGGGAAAAAGAAATTCGCATTTCCCATCTAGAAACCTGTGAAACCTGTAGCGGTTCGGGAGCAAAGCCAGGTACTCGGCCACGCACTTGTTCGACTTGTAGCGGTTCGGGTCAAGTACGTCGTGTTACTAGAACACCTTTCGGTAGTTTCACTCAAGTCTCAACTTGTCCTACCTGTAATGGTACAGGGATGGTGATTGAAGACAAATGTGATGCCTGTGATGGTAAGGGAACCAATCAAGTTACCAAAAAACTGAAAATTACCATTCCCGCAGGTGTAGACAATGGCACTCGTTTGCGTATATCCCAAGAAGGTGATGCTGGTCAAAGAGGTGGCCCCCCTGGAGATTTATACGTATACTTGTTTGTGAATGAGGATGAAGAATTCCATCGTGATGGGATTAATGTCCTCTCGGAAATTAAAGTTAGTTACCTGCAAGCCATCTTGGGTTGTCGCTTGGAGGTAAACACAGTAGACGGGCCTGTCGAGTTGATTATTCCTGCTGGTACTCAACCTAATACGGTGATGAAGCTGGAAAATCGCGGTGTCCCTCGCTTGGGTAATCCTGTTAGTCGTGGGGATCATCTGTTAACGGTGTTAATTGATATCCCGACTAAGATAATCCCAGAGGAGAGAGAATTGCTGGAGAAGCTGGCTAAAATTAAGGGAGACCGCACTGGTAAAGGCGGCTTGGAAGGTTTTTTAGGAAATCTGTTTAAGTAATGAAGCTTTCTTCTTCTGTGTCAACACCTGATGCTCAACTCGATTTGCGCGGCACTCCTTGCCCGATTAATTTTGTGCGGACAAAATTACGTTTAGAAAAAATGTCCCCTGGCGCTTTGTTGGAAGTCTGGTTAGATCCCGGAGAACCAATCGAGCAAGTTCCTGATAGCCTGACAATGGCTGGTTATCAAGTAGAACAGATTACAGACTGCACAGGCTATTTTTCTCTATTGATCCGCCGTCCCGTAACTGTCTAATGAAAATTTTGACCACTGGACAGTTATGGGGTACGGTGTTAGCCGTGCAGGCGAATTTTTACAAAGTACAGATTGATCAAGAGGCAGGGGAGCAGGGGAGCAGGGGAGCAGGGGAGAAAGTGGATTTCAATTCTTCCCTTCCCCTCAGCCCCTCAGCCCCTCAGCCCTTCAGCCTTTTATGTACTCGCAGAACTCGGTTGAAAAAAATCGGACAGCAGGTAATGGTGGGCGATCGCGTGCTTGTAGAGGAGCCAGATTGGGCTGGAGGACGGGGAGCGATCGCTGAGGTTTTTCCGCGACAAACTCAGTTGGACAGACCACCAATCGCCAATGCGAACCAAATCCTGTTGGTTTTTGCAGTGGCTGATCCACCATTAGAACCTTATCAACTCAGTCGGTTTTTAGTGAAGGCGGAATCTACTGCTTTAGATGTGATTTTGTGTTTAAATAAAAGTGATTTGGTGTCTAAGAAAGCACAAGAAGAAATTAGCGATCGCCTTTTGGCATGGGGTTATCAACCTGTATTTATCAGCGTCAAGAATCATCTCAATCTTGACCAAGTAGCCAAATATTTAACTGATAAAATTACTGTCGTGGCTGGTGCTTCCGGTGTGGGTAAATCTAGTTTAATTAATGCGCTGATTCCCAACATTAACCTGCGAGTGGGGGAAGTCTCTGGTAAATTAGCCCGTGGTCGTCATACCACCCGTCATGTAGAATTATTTGAATTACCCAATGGTGGTTTGCTGGCGGATACTCCCGGTTTTAACCAACCAGATTTGGATTGTTCACCAGAAGAATTAGTCCATTATTTTCCCGAAACCAGAGAACGTCTGGCCGTTGCTAGCTGTCGGTTTAATGATTGCTTACATCGAGATGAGCCTGATTGTGTGGTGCGAGGCGAATGGGAAAGATACGAACATTATCTAGAATTTTTAACAGAAGCGATCGTCAGACAAACTCAACTTAACCAACAAGCCGATCCTGAAGCTAATTTCAAAGTCAAAACCAAAGGCAAAGGTCAAAATCAATACGAACCCAAACTAGAAAGCAAAAAATATCGCCGCACTTCCCGACGCACTCAAGTCCAAGGCTTACAAGATTTGTATCAGGATAGTGAAGAATAAGGTTACAGGTTACAGGTTATGGGTTATGGGTTATGGGTTATGGGTTATGGGTTATGGGTTAGGTGTATCTTATGTAATAGAGAACTGCCATAACATGAATTAATGACTAATGACTAATGTTATGGGTCAATATTTAATTTTCTCAGATTACTAGTCTGCCACTATCACCATAAAGTCTTAAAATATTGTTAATTTCAGCCAACCAACTAACCTTCAATTTACACGTACCACCCTAAAATCACTATGGCCATCGGTTACGTCGCGCTTGTACTTCACGCACATCTACCCTTCGTTCGTCACCCAGAAAGTGATTATGTGCTGGAGGAGGAATGGCTCTATGAAGCTATTACAGAAACTTATATCCCCTTATTGAAAGTATTTGAAGGTTTAAAGCGAGACGGTATCGACTTTAAAATCACGATGAGTATGACACCGCCTTTGGTGTCGATGCTGCGCGATCCTTTACTCCAAGAACGCTATGACGCACACTTAGCGCAATTAGAAGAACTAATCGAACTAGAAGCCGAGCGCAATGTCCAGAATGGACACATTCGTTACCTTGCTGAACACTATGCTACTGAGTTTAACGAAGCGCGGCAAATGTGGGAGCGCTATAACGGTGATTTGGTGACAGCTTTTAAGCAGTTCCAAGACTCTAACAATTTAGAAATTATTACTTGCGGCGCTACCCACGGCTATTTGCCATTGATGAAAATGTATCCCCAAGCTGTGTGGGCGCAAATTCAGGTAGCTTGTGAACATTACGAGGAAACTTTTGGTCGTCCAGCTAGAGGAATTTGGTTGCCGGAATGCGCTTATTATGAAGGTGTGGAACGGATGCTGGCGGATGCTGGGTTACGTTACTTCCTCACTGATGGACATGGTATTCTTTACGCTCGTCCTCGTCCCAGGTTTGGGACTTATGCACCGATTTTTACCGAAACTGGTGTGGCTGCTTTTGGACGAGATCATGAATCTTCTCAGCAAGTTTGGTCTTCGGAAGTAGGATATCCAGGCGCAGCAGAATATCGGGAATTTTACAAAGATTTGGGTTGGGAAGCTGAGTATGAGTACATCAAGCCCTACATCATGCCCAATGGTCAGAGGAAAAATACTGGGATTAAGTATCATAAAATTACTGGGCGCGGTTTAGGACTATCGGATAAGGCACTGTACGATCCTTACTGGGCAAGGGAAAAGGCAGCAGAACACGCGGCCAATTTCATGTATAACCGCGAACGGCAGGCAGAACATCTCTACGGGATTATGCAGCGTCCGCCGATTATTGTTTCGCCATACGATGCGGAGTTATTTGGTCATTGGTGGTATGAGGGGCCTTGGTTTATTGATTACTTGTTCCGTAAGTCGTGGTATGATCAAGGCACTTACGCCATGACTCATTTGGCTGATTATTTAAAAGCAGAACCAACACAACAAGTTTGTCGTCCTTCCCAGTCGAGTTGGGGTTATAAGGGTTTCCATGAGTACTGGTTAAATGAGACAAACGCCTGGATTTATCCACATTTGCACAAAGCTGCGGAGCGGATGATTGAGATATCCAGTTTGGAACCAGAGGACGAGTTGGGATGGAGAGCGCTTAACCAAGCTGCACGAGAACTGTTGTTGGCTCAATCTTCTGACTGGGCGTTTATTATGCGGACGGGAACAATGGTTCCTTATGCTGTGAGAAGGACGCGATCGCATCTGATGCGTTTTAATAAGCTATATGAAGATGTCAAAATCGGCAAAATCGATAGCGGTTGGCTAGAAAAAGTCGAGGTAATGGACAATATCTTCCCTAACATTAACTATCGCGTTTATCGTCCTCTTTAAGGAGTAATTAGTATTGAGTAGTGGGGTGAGCAATGCCCATCCCATAACCTGAATTTGAGCCTGTTTTACAGCAATGTTAAGAAATGGGTTCTCGACTTGAGGCGACTGGCGTGGGTTCAGGGTGAATTACGTAGGCGCAAGCCTACTCTCCGATTTCTCCTTTGGAGTACCCGCAGAGTATTACGTAGCTTGCTTCTCGTCTTTGGCGAGTATTACGAATTACAAATTATGGCGTTGCATAAATGCGGGATGAACTAGTTAAACACGGGTATTAGCCTATACTTTAAATAGTAAAGTAACAAGCAAATTGAGTATTTAAGCATATCTACTGATTTGAAATAGCACAATGTTTTGCGGTGTAATCGTGGTAGATAATGACGTAAACGTGTATTTTCACCTTCTACTCTGGTCATATATGTTTTACTAACGATATGGTCTCCTGGCTCAATAAAAATGGGATAAACTTTCCATCCGTCAGTCACATAAAAATAGCAATGCCAACAGCTAACAATATCCCACAAAGGTTTAAATGTTTCGGCACTGTGATCTCCTAAAACCCAAGCTAAAATTCCTTGTTGGAAATGATTTACTGCTGTCCATAACCAAATTTTATTTTTTTTGACCCTACGAAAGTTTCTAGTTCATCCAGTTCTCCCACTTCGGGAATCTCTTCGTTTGGTGGTGCGTCTGGCAATTTTTCACCAATTTGTTTGAGCCAATAAATTACGTTGTGTGGTGAACACCTTTGGATCTCTCAATAGCTCGGAATCCCTCACCATTAACGTATGCTTTTAAGCATTCAATTTTGACTTCATCTGAGTATCCTTTTGGTGGACTGTATACATCTATAAATTGACGACCACAGCTTACACAAATGTGATTTTGTTGGTATTGAGCCGAGATACGTGTAATTTTCGGCAAGATGGTCTGGAAACAGTTGCTGTGTCTATGTTTCAGCGATTTTGACTCTTCTGTTTATAAGACTTGCCGCACATCGGACAAAATTTATACTTCAAAGACACAACTAACTCACCACAGTGAGCGCAACTCGTCTGCAACTGCATACCGCACAGATAACAAAACTTAGCCCTAACTTGACTCCAGAGAGGATCGGGATTCGCCCCAGGAGTCCAGCAATGCGGGCAAAACTTAACTGCACTGACAGGCTTAACGGATTCACCCCTTTCAACAGCTTCCAGATATTCCTGGGGAATGCCTAAGCCACCAGCAAGACCACGCAGCGTTTTATGATTGAGTCTGGTGGTTAATCCTCGTTCAATCTTCCCAATAGACCGAGAATGAATTCCCGCAGCAATAGCCAACTCAAACTGAGTCATCCCAACAGATGTTCTAATGCGCTTGATATAGTCAGCCAGGGATTCTTGGGGTCGAGGCAGTTTTAAAGTATCCATAAGAGGATGTCTTGCTTCATGCCTAAAAGATATATGATTGAGTCAGAAAAAACCTTGAGAGAATCACACAAATTGAAGTGAAACAGACAGTAACATTAGCCACTGTCGTAGTTGAATTTTTAGAACGTCCTGGGTTGGCATTCAGTACCAAGGAGACATATTCTCTGACCTTGGGATTGTTACTGCAAGAGTATGGAAGTTGGCCAATTGAAATTATCAGTCGTCAAACATTAGTCGAGTATTTAAATACCCTGACACATTTAAAATATACAACTCACAACAAGCATCAAGCGATACTACAAAGCCTATTTAACTTTGCCATAGAACAAGGATACATAAAATCCAACCCCATTCGGGGAATCAAACAGCGTCCACCTTCACGAGAAAAAGGTGAACATCGCACAGATGAAATTATACGGTTCTTAACTCCATCACAGTTAGAAATACTGTATAACGCTGTAGCCGATGACCCCCGCCTTAACGCGATTGTGCATTTATTACATCACACAGGATGTAGAATTGGTGAGCTTTTGGCACTAAATCTAGAATCGGTAGACCTCCTTAATTGGAAATTTCAAGTATTGGGAAAAGGAAATAAACAAAGGTGGTGTTTCTACAACGAAGCTACGGCGATAGCACTAAATAAATATATAAATTACGACCGACATAAACAATCACTCGCCTTATTTACAGCACAGCATCCAGTGACGATGAAAATCAGTAGAATGAGCTACCGAACACTGCATGATTACTGGCGAGAAATTACCAATAAACACTCACTCCTTCAAGGTGTTCGTATTCATGATTTACGACATACATTTGCCACAGAGCGCGTAGGCATAATTAGTATTGAACAACTGCGTGCATTGATGGGTCATGAAAGTATCCAAACAACTTTACGCTATCAAAAAGTTACATCACAAAAAGCAGAAGAAGCTGCACGTCTTGCCTTCAATCTGTTGACTAAAGTTGATAAATTAGACTGATATTCCTGGAACTATTCTCTTCAAAAATTAAAGCAAGCGAGATAGTAAGCAACCATATTTTGATGACAATTATCGCTGTTTACCACAAAGAATATAAAATACTATGGGGTTGAACAGTGAGGGATCAACCGTTATCTAGTTATTTTGGGCATTTTGTATGTTGCAAATATCACTTGAATGACCTTAATTGACCGGACTGCATATCCTAAATTCAAACAATTTCCCAGCCCGAAAGAGCTTGCAGAGCTTTATACCCCACAAAGCGCAGAAATCAAGTTTGCAAAGTCCAAAACTAAGAGCCACGAAGGATTTCTTAGTTTTATGGTCATGCTAAAATCCTTCCAACGACTTGGTTATTTTCCCCACCCCGAATTAGTACCGATTGCGGTTACCCGTCATATACGGTCGTGTTTAAAGTTACAAGATTGGGTAAAAGCAGTCCCATCTGAACGCCAACGCTACACTTATCTTCAGGCGATTCGGGATTACCTGAAAGTCAAACAGTATGATAAAACAGGTCAAAGATTAATAGCCGCATTAGTTGCAGAAGCTGCTGAGGTAAAAGACCATCCTGCTGATTTAATCAATGTAGCCATTGAAGAATTAGTTAAAGAACGATACGAGTTACCAGCATTTAGCACCCTTGACCGATTAATTCGCCACATTCGTTCAATGGTCAATAATCGCTTGTTTGCACTTTGTTCTGAGGGGCTTTCCATCAATGAGCAGATTTATTTAGACCAATTACTGGTGGTTACAGATAATGAGGTAGATGAAAATGCTACTCTTAATTTACTAAAATCGCCACCGAAAAGTGCCAAACTTAGTGGGATAAAACTCCTACAAAGTAAGTTTGATATTCTTATGACCTTTGGTGATGCCAAGCGACTGCTGCAAAGTATTGCCAGAACTAAAGTTAGACATTTTGCGTCCCAGGCTAGGGCTTTGGATATCTCAGAATTTCAAGATATCAATTTACCCAAACGTCGGACATTGCTGTTATGTCTATTGTACGAGGCACAGGTGAAAACCCGTGATTATCTTGTCGATATGTTCATTAAACGTATCCTCAAGATTCAAAATAATGCTAAACAGCGATTGCAGGAATTACGCGATAAACATTTAACTGAAACATCAGAGTTATTGGCTACCTTGGGGCAAGTATTAAAAGCATCGACAAAAGCCAAAGAAACTCAGGATAATGCTGTTTTTGGAGAACAGGTGCAATCAATTTTGGATGAACATGGTGGTACAGAATTGTTGCTGCAAAAGTTGGATGAGATTGCGGCGTATAACACCAACAACCATTTACCGTTGATGTGGCGGTTTTATTCTGCCAATCGGAAAGCACTTTTTAGTTTGGTACGTTCTTTAGATATTCTCTCTACTTCTGCTGATGAATCAGTAATTAAAGCATTAAAGTTCGTGTTAGACCATGAACACAAACGTGCTAAGTATTTACCTAATGAGATTGATTTAGATTTTATTAGTAGTAACTGGCGTGCGCTAGTTGTAGAAGAAATTGATGGCACTGAGGTTTTGGTTCGTCAGCAGTTAGAAATTTGCATCTTTTCAAACCTGGCGACTGAATTTAAAACAGGAGATGCTTGTGTTGTAGGTTCAGAAAGTTATGCCGATTTCCGCGAACAATTATTGAGTCATGCTGAATGTGAACCATTGATAGAGTCATACTGTCGCTTACTTGAATTTCCTGCTAACCCGGATGATTTTGTTAAACACCTACAGGATAAATTAACGATTGTCGCTGACGCTGTAGATAAGATTTGTGCGGTTGATAAACAATTCACTATCAATAAAGATGGAGAACCTGTACTTAAAAGAATTCCATCCCTAGCTCAAACGCATGAAGTGGAAGAATTAGAATCAAAAATTCGGGCTTTAATGCCGGAACGTAGTATCTTAGAAATCCTTTGTAATGTTGAGCATTGGTTGAACTGGACAAGGCATTTTGGTCTGTTTTCAGGAAGCGAACCCAAAATATCTGAGCCTGCTGAACGTTATATTTTTACTACGTTTAGCTATGGCTGTAATCTTGGCCCCAAATCAGATGGCTCGTCATTCCCAAGGTGCAGTGACTTCTCACATGATTTCTTATACAAACCGTCGCCATATTAGTGCTGCCAAAATTGAAGCGGCAATTCGGGATATTATCAATACGTACAACCGTTTTAGTTTACCGTCTTGTTGGGGTACAGGGAAGAAGGCTGCTGCTGACGGAAGCAAGTTTGAGATATACGAGAATAATTTACACAGCGAGTATCACATCCGCTACGGTGGTTATGGTGGTATTGCTTATCACCATGTCTCTGATAAATATATTGCTTTGTTTACCCACTTTATCACCTGTGGTGTGTGGGAGGCTGTCTATATTTTGGATGGGTTGTTGAAAAATCTCTCAGATATTCAACCGGATACTTTGCACGCAGATACTCAAGGTCAATCTGGGCCTGTGTTTGCTATTTCCTACCTTCTTGGTATCAAAAGATACGGTGATTATGTGGTGAATTTACATAATATTCCCCAACCATTGGAAGCTGCTATTAATCTTCCACCAGAAATCTTTGAAATGTAGATATAGTAACGGTTTCCAGACCATCTTGCAGGTTTTTACACGTATCTCGGCTCAATACCTTGTTTACCTCTTCGTTTACCATTTTTTCTTATCTCCGTAGACTTGCAGTATGGACAATGCACCGTAGAATAACTCACTTCATCCCTCTATTATGCAACGCCAGAAAACCAAACATGAAGCTCATCGTTGCACCCTTCCCTCATCAACAACGAGGAACTGAGGCATTTTTCTTTCAACCTCCTTCTAAAATCCCCTTGACCACTGGCTCACAACCTTAACTTGTGACCAATGCTTCTAAGATACAAGGTTGCGTGTAACGCAGCGAAAACTTGTGTGGAAGGGTTTCCCTCCAGAAGAACGCCACTTGCTACCCTCTGGGAACGCTAAAAGCGAACAAGTCGGGCATTGCCGACCGCCAGTTTGCTCAAGTCGGGAAACCCGCCCAAGCAACTACCTCCCCAATGCTGTGGCTTAACTTTTCAAGACAGAGAGGCGAGGAGATTGCCCAATTTTATTAGCGGTGTACTCAGTACCTCAGCAGATGAGGAAACGCTTTATCGCTTACTTTGGCGTTACTTCTATATCCTTCTACTCAGGACTCACTCCTACTCTTGCTCCCAATCTGGACAATTACTATCATCCCACCCGTGCGGGTGCATGGCACAGACTAGCAAATTACCACCATAAACATGACCGTGGTAATTTTTGCAAGCTACACAAGCAGAGTTTTGTTCTATTGTCGGTTCCACTGCATAGGGAAAACCCGGATCAACGTCTGCTACTACATCTTCCAGTTCCCAGTAAATATCGAGAATAGGTTCGGCTATATCCTGTAAGTACTGGTCAACTTCTGTAGCGATTGTGTTGTGTACTTGGTCGGTAAATTCTTCTGTCAGCTCAAAAAACGCATCTACCATTTCTGTCATTCCCAGGAAGAAACGCTCTACTTCATCAGCTACTGTTTCGACAATTTCAATCAAATCTTTTTGCCATTGATCCATAAAATTGACGCTCTGACTTGCGACAAATAGGATGCTCCGTGCTGATTTGCTGGAAGCACTAGATTACACCCTCTATAATACATATTATAGATTCTTATTGGCTTGGCATCACACCAAACTCTGACTATAGACACTGCTAATAATGCAGGCAAAAAGTTGGATAAAACTAGTCTTTTTGCAACCTTTTCAACTCTTCTTGCAGGTCTAGCACTTGCTGGCGCAATTTATCTACATTGTCAGTTGATGGCTCTTTCACCGTTGGTTCTTCGTCTTCCTCTAAGATTTCGATGCGACGAGGTTCAGAAGCTGGTGAATTCTCAGAAGTTTCAGCCGTCGTTTGGGGTTGTTGGGCTTGTTTCATCATGTCTTCCACAAAGCGACGGGCTTCTTCTGTGGTCATTTCGCCTTTAGCCACCATTTCGTCTGCCAGCTTTTGGACTTGCGATCGCAGTTCTGATAATTTACCTCCAGCTTTCTCACCTGCGTAAGAAGCTAACCCGACACCGAGGTAAAAAGCTTTTTGAACAATATCTCCAAAACCAGGCATCGCTGCTGATCGCTCCTAAAAAAATAGGGCGACCCGGAGACTACGCCTACTACAAGCATCCCATGTTGCTGCTACCTTCCGGTCCTGACAAGGTTTAGGCGTTGCAGTCGCATAGATCCAGGTCTTTGATTAGTATAACACCAATATTTTGTAAATGTGTAGCAATCCGATTTGACTACGGAATGGAGGGTTGGGGGAAAGATTAATAAAATTAACCGCAGATGATAATGCACTATTTTAGTCTAGATAATTCAATTACTGCTATACGTTGATCCCAGCTAGAATACGGTAAATAGTTACGAGTATGGAATGTTAAGTTGTTGTAATTGTTGGACTGTTTCTAATGGTAAGCTAGTTATGTGAGCGATCGCCTCAACTGTCATCCCTTCTCTTAACAAATTGAGGGCTATCTCCCGCGCTTTTTGTTGACTACCCTCTTGTTTCCCTTCTTGTCTACCTTCCTGTTTACCGTATTTGCTCCACATCAAGATACAAAACACAGAATTAAGAATAAAAATGTAACAAAAAATACAAAATTATGACTTTCTGCAAAAACACGAGATAAGCTAGGCATATATGTATCTGATTCGCAAAGATACTGCGAATAGGAGATAATTTTATGGTTTCAACGCCAACGCTACCTCTAGAAGCTGCTACTCCAGCACATATTTGTCCATTTGATCAAGCTTGTAGCTATTTAGAAGCTGCGGCTAAAGAATTAAGGTTAGATCAAGGTATCTTAGAAATTCTCAGCCACCCGCGCAAAGTGGTGACAGTTTCTATCCCTATGAAACTAGATAATGGTGAAGTGCAGGTACTTGCAGGACATCGGGTGCAACATTCTGATGTCTTAGGCCCTTACAAAGGTGGGATGCGTTACCATCCAGCTGTAACTCTGCGGGAAGTATCAGCTCTGGCTATGCTGATGACATGGAAATGTGCGCTGTTGGGAATTCCCTACGGTGGTGCTAAGGGGGGTATCGCTATTGATCCCCAAAAGTATAGTGTGGGTGAGTTAGAACGGATTACGCGGCGCTATACTAGTGAACTAATTAAAGATATCGGCCCGGCTGTAGACATCCCTGCACCAGACATGGGTACTTCTGCCCGTGAAATGGCTTGGATGATGGATACTTATTCTGTGAATGTTGGTCATGCTGTACCCGGAGTTGTTACTGGTAAACCACTTTCTATTGGTGGTTCACGGGGACGAGAAATGGCAACAGGACGCGGTGTAATGATTATTGTCAGAGAAGCACTGGCAGACGTGGGTAAATCCCTGGAGGGAGTGCGAGTTGTTATTCAAGGCTTTGGTAATGTCGGAGGTGCAGCAGCTGAATTGCTGTATAAAGCAGGAGCGAAAATCTTGGCTGTTTCTACAGGTGCAGGGGGGATATTTGCCGCAGATGGTCTGGATATTCCGGCATTAAAAGCCTATGCGGCTGAGAATCGTAAAAGTATCGTGGGTTTTCCCCAATCTGTACCCATTAGCAACGCAGAATTGTTGACTTTACCTTGTGATGTTTTGATTCCTGCGGCGTTGGAAAATCAAATCACCGAGGAAAATGTGCATCAGGTAAAGGCGCAAGTTGTGGCAGAGGCTGCTAACGGCCCTGTGACTTTGGCGGCAAATCGAGTCCTGGAAGCGCGGGGTGTGACTGTATTACCAGATATTTTAGCAAATGCTGGTGGTGTGGTGGTGAGTTATTTGGAATGGGTGCAAGGTCTTTCTTACCTATTTTGGGATGAGGAGCGTGTCAACCGCGAAATGGAACACTTGATGGTGCAAGCTTATCATCAAGTGATGCAACAGTCACAAGTCCGACAGGTTCCTTTGCGGTTGGCAGCTTACACTTTAGGTGTTGGGAGAGTTGCCCAAGCACTAACTGATAGGGGTCTTTATCCTTAGTTGAAATGTTAGGGACTTCCAGAAATTAAAATATACAGCTTATAAGATGATAATCGTTCAAGACTAAAGGAGAGGTTGCCAGGGGCAACCTCTCCCTTTCCCTTTTTGTAGTAAATTCAATGATGATTGGATTGTTGGGTGTGCATAGAAGTCATGGTATCTACGCTTACGTTTTAATCTAAGTATATCCTCTAAATATTTCCCAGCGCGATTAATATGAATGATGCGAACCCCGACATCACTGGAACTATTACGATCGCAGTGCAATCTCAACACAATGGACATGAGCGATTCTTCCAGAGAAAATATAGAGTGCTACGGTCAAACAAAAGAACACGCGATCGCTTTGGAACAACTAGCCGATGAGTATCGCCAAATAGCAGAATAACAACAAAATCTGAAGAAGAATTCAGAAGTCTGAATTTTTCTTCAATGTTTAAGCGGGCGGCGGGAATCGAACCCGCATTAATAGCTTGGAAGGCTATAGTTTTACCACTAAACTACGCCCGCAAATTTCCAGTTTGTTTATGATAACATAATTTTATGTGAAATTCAAGTATTTATTGCTCAATTCCTGATGACTATTGATTAGTTGGCTCTATAGTAATCCTGACAAACAAGTTACTCAAGTCTGGTTTAGTCCCATCACGATTATGACCTGGGCTAAAATTTTCGTTTCTGAATAATTCACTAATAATCTGCTCGTAGAAACTTTTTTCTGCTTGTAAGCTGGCTGGTGCTATTTCTAAAACTTTAGCTTGTTGAAATGTGCCATTTTGATCAATGACTAAACTAGCTAATAACTTTGCTGGCTGTAGTGCAGAATCACCGGGAAGATAGCTAGAGTCTAAGGTTTTGGTGGTGCTTCCTTGGTATGTAGATAGAACTTCAGGTAAATCATTGACGAGTTGACGCGCTTCATTTTCTGCCAAAGGAGCAAATGTAGCGATCGCTCCTCCTCCAGTTGGTGTGGGGGAACTCTCTTGGGTGGGAGTGTCTGCTGTTGCTTGTGTGGGTGTTGGGGAACTTTCTTGAGTGGGAGTGTCGGCTGTTGCTTGTGTGGGTGTTGGGGAACTTTCTTGAGTGGGAGTGTCTGCTGTTGCTTGTGTGGGTGTTGGGGAACTTTCTTGGTTGCGATCGCCGGGAATATTTTCTTCTACTGCTGACGACTTTTGTATTTGTTCTGGTGTGACAGGTGGAACATCTGAAGGTAAAGGTGTTCCCTTTCCCAGTTCGATTTCTTCACGACGGTTCCAAGGTAACGCACCCACTGGAACTGTCGGGGTGGGTGTAGGTGTGGGTGTAGTTTCTGGTGTAGGAGTTGGTTCCGTACTAGGTGTAGGTGTAGGTGTGGGTGAGGCTTCTGGAGTCTCAAGTTGAGCCGCATTAGTATCGTTTTCTGGCTGGAGGCGATCGCTATTTGTCTTTGGTGGAACTGTTTCGGCTGTGGGTGTTGCTCCTGAATTTTGCGGTTGTGATGCAGCTATTTTGTTTGTTGACTCAGACTCAGGTGCAATTTCGATTAATTCCACAGGAACTTCACTTTGACTTGGCTGGGGAAACCACAACCCAAAAGCATGAGAAGATCGCATCCACCAAAAAACCAACAGGTGCAGCGAAACTGAACCAATCGCTACAGCAAACCATAACCCAGGTGGATCTTTATGTCGCCGCCAGGCTTTAGCGGGAATAGGAGTTTTGTCCGCAACCGATGTTGTCATATTTTATCTAAAAAGTCAGATATGAGTCGGTGCTGTTCAGCTCAGTCTCAATCTTAGCGACTAACTACTAATTCTGGTGTCACAGCAAAAGTCAAAACCGTCTCATCTACTCCTTTGAGTTTGAGTGGACTACCCTTAGTAATTTCTTCGTCTTGTAAATAGTCGGCTACAGCAGCTGAAACCAGGATTGTACCGGGAACAGCAGCAGATTGCAATCGAGCAGCGATATTCACACTAGGGCCAATAGCAGTGTAGTCAGCACGTTCCGCACTACCAAACATTCCCACAACAGCCGTACCTTGGTGAATACCACAGCGAAATTGTACACCACCATAATCATGAGTATCAAAAATCCCTTGGTCTTGCCAGCGTTTGTTTAACTGAGCCAAGGAACTGTGCATGGCTCTGGCTGTATTGACGGCTCGACGCACCTGTTCGTTTGGTGTCAGTTCTTCTGGCGCTCCATAAAGAGCTAGAATCGCATCCCCCATAAATTTATCTACAGTCCCACCATTGTCAAACACAGCTTTGGTCATAGCTTCTAGATATTCATTCAGCAATTCTGCTACTCGTCGGGATCTGAGGGTATTTGCTAGCTGGGTAAAACCAACGATGTCACTAAACAAAACTGTAATCAAACGTGGTTCTGGACGTAAATCCAAGCTCAACGCACCCGCCGCCGCTTTTGACACTAACACAGGTGGCAAAAAGCGTTTGAGGACTGATTCTGTGAGGTAAGTGTTTAACTCCAAAACCCGCCTTTCATTTGCTTTCAAAGCTAGAAGATTGCGGACTTCCGCTAGAAGTTCCCGATCATTGAATGGCTTGGCTAAGTAAGCATCTGATCCATATTCTGTACTTTCGATGCGGGTTTCCTCATCTACTTTGGCAGTTAGTAAAATGATGGGTGTGCCTTTGAGTTTGTCTTCGTCGCGGATCATGCGAATCATTTCTAATCCCGTTACCAAAGGCATCATCAAGTCAGTAACAATTAAGTTGGGGGTAATTTCCTGCGCTTTGCCAAACCCTTCATAACCATTACGAGCTGTATATACATGATAGCCACTGCGACGCAGGATATCGGCTACATAGGTTCGTAAATCTGGATTGTCATCAACAACAAGGATGGAATGGGGATTAGTGGGTGAGGAGTGGGGAGTAGTGAGTGGGGAGTGGTGAGTTTCTGCAATAGATGATAGGTGAATACTTTCTGAGTCTAGATTATCTGCTGTTTCTAAAAGTTCTAAATCTGCTAATTCGACGCTGGCGCGATTGATATTTAATTCTACAGGCGTTTCTAATACTTGCTGTGCAGGTAGGTGAGCATTACCAACTACCAGCCAAAGAGTAAAGATTGTACCTTGACCATAAACTGATTCAACGGTAACTTTACCACCATGCAGTTCTACTAATTCTTTCACTAAAGCTAAACCTAAACCACTACCTTCATAAGAGCGATTTTCCGAACCTTCAGCTTGACGGAAGCGCTCAAATAAATGGGGGATTTGTTCTTGGACAATACCAATTCCCGTATCCTGTACTTGCAATATGCAGTAGTTGCCTTCCGATTGCAATTTGACGCTGATTGTGCCGCCTTCGGGTGTAAACTTCATGGCATTTGACAGCAGGTTGTAAACCACTTTGTCAAATTTCTCCATATCTATATAAACTTTGGGGCATTCATCCAATTGAGTAATTAAATGTAGCGCCTTTTTTTCGCAATAGGGACGAAAAGATTCAGCAATTTGACTGACAAAATCGACTAAATCGCAAGGACGGAAGTTAGGCTGCATTCTGCCAGCGTCTAAACGTTGCAAATCTAAAAGCTGGTTGACTAATCTTAACAACCGTCTAGAGTTACGCAGAGCGATCGCACTTTGAGCCGCAGATAATCCCTCACCTGCACTCACCGCCGACTCTAAAGGCCCTTGAATTAAGGTGATGGGAGTGCGAAATTCATGGGAGATATTCTGGAAAAATTCGGTTTTTTGTTTATCTAATTGCAGTAAGCGCTCTGCTTGTTCGCGGGTTTTTTGGTATAAATGTGACTGTTGCACAGCGATCGCTGCCTGTGCAGCCACGGCTTTTGCTAACTCAATATCTGATGATAACCAGCGTCTATCTTTACAGCCTTCATGTAAGCTAATACTGCCGATACATTTACCATCAGCCAGTAAAGGCACAACCATCAACGAACTTGTCGGCATATTCGAGGGTAGGTCAAACCCCTTAGTTTCCCAAGTGGTGTGGCTCATGCCAGTAATTACCACAGGCTCATGTGTCCGTAATATTTCTTGTAAAATCAGATTTGCTGGAATTGGTGTTGGCGATGCTAGTAATTCTGAATTTATCTGTTGACGGTGATCACTGGCATTTTGCGGATGGGTGAGCAAATGCAAATCACAACTATGTTGAGAACTATTATATAAGCCTACACATTGAACAAACTCATCTTCCTCAGTCCATAAAGACAACACACAACCGTCTACTTGTAAGGCTTGTCCTAATTGTTGAGTAATGGCTGCAAAAATATCTTGAGGATTGAGGCTAGAGCGAATAGCTGTTGTAATCGTATTAATTAGAGATTCTCGCTTGGCTAGCGCCCGTACTTGCTCGTAGGCATAAGCTTGTGATAAAGCTAAAGCAGCCTGATCTGCCACCATCAGAACTAGCTGTACTTCCTCCTCTCCCCAAACACGAGTCTGAGAACACTGATGCAGTGCTAACACTGCCATGAGTTCCTGCTGACAAATCAGAGGTACAACCAAGCTAGAGCAGATATTCGACGCAGCAAAAGCGATCGCTCTTTGCTGCAACTCTTGACTATCTCCGTGAATCCTTGCATCACCTGTCACATCATGAATGACTTGTACCTCACGGGTTTCCCATACTGTCTCAGCTAACAGAGACAAGGAGGTAGAATTATGGTCTAATTTCTCACTTGCTTGAGTTTCTGGTACATCGGCAGCCAACAAATCTGTTTTTTGGTAAATAAATCCTTCATCTACCAATTGCTCATCTTGAAACGGACGCAGCAAACAAACATCCACTTCCAGCATATGACCAACTGTATCGACAATTGCTTGCAAAATTTGTCGATAGTCAAGAGCGCTGCGAATTGTATTTGTCACTGTGTTCAGCAGTGACTCTTGCCGCAGTGTCCGGGTGAGTTCGCGGGTACGAGCTTTGAGAACATTGTGCGTATCTAGCGCTTGACGTACTACTGCCTTGAGTTCTTCTGCTTCCCAAGGTTTAGTGACATATTTGAATACCTTACCAGCATTAATTGCTTCTACTAAATCTTCAACGTCAGTATAACCAGTTAAAATAATCCGAATAATATCTGGATATTGGGTAGCTGTCAGGCTCAAAAATTCTGTACCACTCATGATCGGCATTCGCTGATCTGAGATGATGACGGCAACCTCTCCCTCTTGCGCCAGCAGATCCAGTGCCGCAGGGCCAGATGTTGCCCTCAGCACCTTGTAGTCACGATAGAAGGTGCGGTATAGCAAGTCAAGGTTGTCTGGTTCATCATCAACAACCAAAATTTTCGGCTTACTGTTTACTTGGGATTTCATGCACCGCTTTCCTGCTGTAATGGCAGTCGGATAAAGGATAATCTGATTAGGGAGAATTTGTTCACAGTAATTTGCCTCAACGGCTGATCAAGACTGCCATTTGCGTTAGCGCAGTGCGATTATTTCCATTATCAGTTTTTGCTTGACAGATTTGATGCTTAGTAGTCAAATCTTGCCTCACCTCCAGCGATCAATTTTAGTGCTACTCCATACATATCTTGAACCTGGCATAAAAACCAGATGATGTTGCATATTAAGTTTGCCCGTTGTTGCTGTTGCACTAACACATTTAAGTAAATTTTATTTATAACCATTCATCATCGGTTAGTCGAATCACCAAAAATCAGAGGGAAACTCAATCTCCGTGAACCTACATCCCTACCCTACTTCACCTCAGAGTATACTGTTAGACCAGTATACCTTGCCAATTTAGTCAGAAGGTCTGTTGAGATTGAGTCTGGGGTTTTGGGGGTGTGAGGATGTGGGGATTTGACTGACTTATGCTCTCACACACCAGTCGCTAAAACGTAGGAAATCCGCACAACTCAACGTTTCCCCTATGCGTCCAAACATCTAAAACTCTGGACTGTTGACTTTTGACCGTTGAATGTTGACTATAGACTATGAACTATCAACTGTTCAATTTTCTCAGTTGCCATTTAACATATTTGAGAAGATTTACTCGCAATAAAATTTATATTCCACAAGCCTTGACATACTGGTTTTTTGATCCATCTCGGCACAAGCCAGCTACAGCTTCGGCGGAACCAACTTCTTACAAATTCCAAGTTCGTGCTGCTACACCTGCTGATTTGTCTGGTATTGCCCAAGTTATTGCGGAAAGCTTTCACTCCCAAAATGGTTTCTGGGCATGGGCTTTTCCACTGCTACGTTTGGGTATTTATGAAGATTTTAAACATCGTTTGTTATCACCTGCCCCCCATCACTTGTGTTTAGTAGCGGTGGCAACTGCTAGCAATGGCATAGAAAAATTAGTGGGAACTGTAGAAATTGGTGTCCGTTTGAGCGATTACTGGACTAAAGCTGGTAAAAGTTTTCCTTATTTATCCAATTTGGCGGTTCATCCTCAATATCGTAGACATGGTGTGGCTTCAAAATTACTCATTAGCTGTGAACAAGTATCTAGAGACTGGGGGTTTGAAGACTTATATCTCCATGTTTTAGAACATAACTATCAAGCACGCCAGCTTTATTTTAAGTTGGGATATCAGGCACACAAAGTTGATTCTCCTTGGAATCAGTTCTTCTTGAGACGTTCCCAGCAGATTTTATTGCATAAGCACATTGTCCTTGATTCCATTAGTTAATTTTTCTTTTATAAAAGGAAAAATATTACCCTGGCGATCGCCTACTCCAGGCAATACTCCTACACCAAACAAAAAACTAATATCAATTAACTGACTTTATTATATTATTCTCTGTAAGCAGTTTTTTCCTCAGACAAATCACACTTATGCCTGATTAATTTTGTTAAGGAAGATCAGTGAATAAAAGTCATCAACGATGAGTCATCCAAAGTAGAGTAAATTCATCTACGTCAGCAATATCTGAACAGGAATATCAAGATGAAGATTCACGATTATGGCAATTAGTCAATCACATAAGTCGATGATTTTTGTCTTTCCCTGGACTCATAGACAGCCATAGGATAGCATTTCATCCAGGGTAAGCGATGGCGATATCATCACTCAGAGCAAAGCTTGGACATGGAGTATGGCTAATTTTACTGTTGATATGTTGATATTATTTTGTCTACAATTTTTTATAATATCTTCTTGATGTCAATTACCAAAAAATGAGATAAAAATGAGTCTGTATAGATAAGCTACCACACGGGCTTTGGGTTTAGTCTAAATTTTTAAACCACAAATATTGTAAAACATAAAATATTAACTATAATTGTGACATCAGTAAAAATACGCTTAATAAAAATCTTAATCCTTACAATAACTTGTTGTTTAAGATATTCAACTTTATTAAAACTTTAAAAATTTTTGTGCATAATTTAGAGACAATTTCAATTAATCAACCTAAGATGTGGTTAACTGAATTAATAGCTTGTTTAAGTTTATTTATAATCTTAGTTAAATTGAACAATCAATTTTTTTTACTAAGAAACACCCAATACTTTGGTGGATCTAATCACAAATGTCCACTTTAAGTCGTCCACACAACTCAGTTACTAAAAAGTTTGAAACAACATGGATAGCGAAAAACTCCGCCGCTATCAAACTACTATGGTATCAACTTACTACCCTGAGACAAATTGCCTTGACGATTTTGTCATGTTAGATGGGACTGAGCAGTCGCATAGCCCAGATGTTTTAACACTTCTGCGAAGTGGAGAAGTTTTTATTATTAATAGTCGTAGGCGGAACGGACTAATACTGTTTAAGCGCTACCATGCAGAATTTGCCGGGCCAGGGGCAGCAGTTGGTGGAGAATACGATTGTGATTGTCAAAAAGTCATACCTATTGGTAACTTATCTTTACTCAAGTCCGAATCCTATGAAGAAAGGCAAAAAGCTTACTTAATTAGGAGACAGTGGATTAGATTAATTAAGCAAATTACAGAGAATCCATTACCTCAGCAGCGAGTGCAAAAGATTTTAGATCAGTTTGAACAATACTTTCCTGCCAAAATGGTAGCTAATTTGCCCGATGTTGTTTTCGCGTTGTTGGTGGGAGTACTACCGCAGACGGTGGGAATGGTGCGCCGTTGGGGTAGCGATACAGAAGGAAGGTATTCGTAATTCGTAATTCGTAATTTACGCCTAATGTGTATTAAAGACGAAAACCCTACATTTATCGTTGTAGAGACGTTGCATTGCAACGTCTCTACCGCACCAGAATCCTCGACATATCGTTGATTTTTGTAATTCACATCAGACGTAATTTGTAATTCGTAATTTACGTCTAATGTAAATTGAGTGTCGAAATCCTTGTAATTTCATCTGTGGCTTCAAAACTACAATTTTAAAAACCTCTGAAACCCTTACGGGGAGAGAAGCGTTTTTAATTCACATCAAGCGTAATTTGTAATACCGCTACGCGGAAGCAAGCTATGTAATACCCTACAGGAAGGCTTGCGCCTGCATAATTACTATGTTGTACTAGGCTTGAGCGTCTATATTTTCTAAAGCAGCTTGTATATGTTCTAGGGTGCGGGTGTTTTCTGCGGGTGAACCGATAGTAATTCGCAATCCGCCACTAATGGCGCGGACTAAAGTTCCAGAATTTTTGAGTTGTTGATGAAGATTGTTTAAAGTAGTTGCTTGTAGGTCAGAGTTATTTGCTTGGAGACGGAGGAAGATAAAGTTAGCTGCACTTTCTGCGACTTGTAAGGCTGGATGTTGAGAGAAGGCGGTAATTAATTTAGTTCTTTCATCCAGGATTTGAGTAATTGACTCTAGTAAAATTGACCGATTTTGTAAAGCAACTAGAGCAGCTGCCATTGAGAAACTAGGTAAATTGTAAGGTAAGCGGACTTTTTCTAAAATAGCGATCGCTTCTGGATGAGCGACACAATAGCCAACGCGCATGGCCGCCAAGCGGAAGGCTTTGGAAAATGTCCGTAAAATTACCCAGTTAGGACGTTGAGCTAATTCACTTACTAGGGTAGTTTGGCTAAATTCAAAGTAAGCTTCATCAATGACGACTAAAATTTGCTCACTTAAACTTTTTAACCATGCCAACTCATCTGGAGTTAAGGGGTTAGCTGTGGGAGAATTGGGATGAACTACAAACACCACGCGAATCGGTGGGTTGTGAGTTTGGGCGATCGCTGATTGAGCTGCGGTTAAGTCTATGGCAAAATTAGTCTGGTTGCGGTTGACTGCTACCACAGGAATACCCAAGGTTTGTGCTAAAATCCCATACATAGAAAAGGTGGGATTAGCTACGAGGATTGCCCCCTCTCTTCCTAGACAGGTGGCAATTAATAGAGAACGAATCAGTTCATCCGAACCATTACCCACGGATATATTGGCACTAGTAAACAACGATGGGGAAACACCAGCTGACTCGTTGACATATTCAGCGATCGCCTTCTTGAGTGTCTCATGTCCACCGTCGGGATAACGATTAGTTTCTATGATTTGTTGATAAGTCCAGGCTAACTTTTGTTTTAACTCTATAGGTAAATCATAGGGGCTTTCATTCGTATCCAGGCGATCCAACTGGGCTGGAACGGCGGCGGCTGTGTCGCTGCTGGGATGGGGTTTATAAGCAGTAAATTCAGCTAAATCTGAGCGAATAAAGGGAAGCATGGTTTTTAGTCAATAGTCAATAGTCAATAGTCATTAGTCAACAGATGGAATTTAGACTATGAAATGTTGACTATGAACTAGGACTTCATATTTTACCGCTTTCGGGTAACTGGCAGAATAAACGAATTGCTTGCCAAATTTCTTCCGTAACATTACTGAGACTATGATCGCTGTCTAATTCAACTAATTCTACCCAAGGGCGCGATCGCCCAAAGTCACGGCTAGCTATGATGGGGATAACTTCGTCTTGTGTGCCATGAATAATTAATGTCGAAATGGGGCGTTGCAAGATATTTTCGGAATATTGAGTTGCATCTGTCACGAAATTATAACTTAGAGGTAGCGATCGCCCTTCACCATAGTGGTATACCAGTTCATATCCTGTTTGTTGCCAACGTTGTACTGTTTCTTCTCCTAATTTTGGCAACCAATGAGATAAAAAACCAAAGGCTGGTGCTAATAATACTAAGCGTTCCACTTGTGAATATTGCTGTGCCAAGTGAGCCGCCGTCAAGCCACCCAAACTGGAACCAATGAGTGTCACTGGTAGAGAATCTTTCAGAATTATGGCAGCAACTTGCTGAATTTGCCGGGTAATGGTCAACTGGGAAAAGTCACCAGCATTTAAGTCAGGAATTGTTAACTGGGTGGAAATTTGGGCAAAGCGCTGACTCATATCTTGTGCTTTAGCCGATTTGGGACTAGATGCAAAGCCGTGAAGATAGATATATCTACTAGACATTTTCCCATTCTGCACGTAACTGACTCACTACCCGATCTAATCCTACAGAATGAGCTGCTTTGAATAATAAACGATCGCCTGTTTGCACAAATGTCTTTAATCGTGCCACCAAATCAGCGTGAGTAGCAAAGCATTCTGATGGAATTCCCACTGCGCTTTTGGCTATGGTTTCGGCATCTTCACTATCAACCAACACCAATAAGCCATCTAAGTTTAAATTCTTAACTGTTTCGCCGACTCGCTGGTGTAATTGTGGTGATAGCTCTCCCAATTCTTTCATTGCTCCCAACACGGCAATTTTCCGCTTTCCTGGTGTATCTGCGAGTAATTGTAAGGCTGCTAGCATAGCTTCTGGTGCAGCATTGTATGTCTCATCTAAGATTAAGACATCGTGGGACAAAAGAAAACGCTGCGATCGCCCCGTCGGCATATTCACAGTCACACCGTCTTGCAAGCTCGTCCAGTCAATCCCCAAAACCTTGGCCACAGCTAGGGCTGCTAAATAGTTAGTGGCATTATGGCGACCAACCAAGGGTAAAGGTAATTTGATCCCTGCAACTTCTACCGTTGTGTGATCAATCAGGGTTCCTTGAATATCACCACCAGATAAACCATAGGTTAAAACCTCTCCTTGCCAAACCTTCGCTGCTGTTGTCATTAATAAAGGATTGTCATAGTTGAGAATAGCCACACTATCCTGGGGCATTTCTACTAGTAACTCACATTTTGCCTCGGCGATGGCTGCTTCTGAACCCAGTAACTCAATATGTGCTGTGCCAACATTGGTAATTACGCCAATTGTCGGATGGGCTATTTGGGTGAGTTCGGCAATTTGTCCTCTACCGCGCATTGCCATTTCAATTACAGCGTAGTCATGCTCACCATCGAGTTCTAACAAAGTTTTGGGTACACCAATTTCATTATTAAAATTCCCGTAAGTCTTGTGGACTTTACCCTTTGTACCTAATACAGCAGCAATCAGTTCCTTCGTTGTGGTTTTACCCACCGAACCAGTTACCCCAATCACCGGGATGTCGAAGCGATCGCGCCACCATCTACCCAATTTTTGATAAGCTTCTAAGGTATTTGGGACTGTTAATGCTGGGCAACCTGGATTTTCGTAGTCAAAATCAACAATAGCAGCTACAGCACCATTAGCGATCGCTGTTTGTACAAACTCGTGTCCGTCAAACTTCTCACCCCGTAAAGCAACAAACACCTCACCTGATTTTAAAAATCGGCTATCTGTTTGTATACCACTACTTGCTTGGGCGATCGTAGTTGCAGATAAATTTATCGGTTCAGCTTGAAGAACTTCAATTATTTGGGTGAGATTGGCAGACCAAGACATAAAAAATCAACGTTTAAAATTTTCCATCAGGCAATGCTGATCAAATCAGCATTCCCCTCAAAAATAAAGCCAAAGCAGCTAAACGTCTTTGGCACACTAAGTATATAGGCTAATTAGTAATTATCACTGAATAATTGCCAGAAATAATTTTATAGTCAGTTTAACCTTGGTTTTTTACAGACATAGTTTGTAAAATGCGTACTGCTATATCGTGAGAAATACTTAAAGCTTGATATAAATCATGTAAAAAACTTATTTCTTCATCTGTAACGCATCCTTCGCTGAAGACTAAATCAGTCGCTACAGCAAAAGCCGTTTCTCGTAAATCAACAGATAGAGAATCTTTAGCCAGATTAAACAAGACATTAAAACCATCGTGTCGGAGAATACTCAAGATTCTGTCACACAAATTTTTGATAGTATCTTGAGAGTAGTTTCTCAACAGCCTTGACTGAGACAGCACGCAAGAGACAGAATGCTCTTGCTCATGAGACATATAACCATCTGACGCTGTTGCGAGTAGGACAATAGCAACGAACGCTTCCGCAGAACTAAGTACCTCTGGGGCTGGATTTTCTCTGCCCAGGACAGTGTCTAGTAGATTCATGATAGTCGCTCCTGGATGGGGATCTCAATAGCGGTACAGTCACCTGTTGGTTTTAGACTGACACAAGAGCCTGTATCGCCGTGAGACTTTCTGGTTTTAGTGTTCCCAGGATTTTTCGACTCTGAACATCAACAAACAACAGCTTTTCACTAAAAGCACGATGTTAAAGCTGAATTTAGCGTTGTCCTGTTTTCTCAAATGTTTCGATCACTGCCAAACCTATACCAGAGACTGCTATCAAGAGTACTGCTGATAACAGATAGGCATTGGTCAACATCCGTAGGGCATCGCCGAAGAAAATATAGGTGGTCATTGCTTCACCTGTTGAATTCTGTGGTGCTAGTACTTTCTATTTCTCCACCTTCCGAGTCAGGAATTCCGTCGAGAAACTGCTAGTACTTGCATCTTAACAAAACTTTAGCTGTTTCAGTTTATGAAACAAAATATTTCTTTCTGAAGATTCGATGAATTTAGCCCAGATTCGGTTACACAGAATACTGAAATAAAATTTCTGATAAGAAAAGTACATTTTTACTGCTCTCATCTTAGTTAAATATATGTAAGAAATAACACTTTGATTCCCACAAGGTTATCAAATGACTAAATAGCAAAACACTTAATAATTCGTTGTTTCATCTTTTAAATACTAAAATATTTATAATGATCTTTTAGTGATAATACTAATTTTAGTATATTACTACGTGTTTATTTTTACTAAACATAATTTGCAAACTGAATTAATAATTTAATTATAAAAATTTTGTTTTTTCCAGCAGAGTAAATTGATTGCCAAATTTATCGATGTCAAGAAAGCAAAATATATTAAGAAAAGTAAAGGAAATTTGCTCAATTAGCTGTAGGTTGAGTGCAACGTAGTGAAACCAAAAATTTATACTACTGGGTTAAAGTTATACCAATTTGAAGAATGCAGGCAGAAAAATTCCCACAAGCAATGATTAACTCGTAGAAAAGTTTCCCAATTGTGTATGTATCCAATTGATATCCATATCACTCAATGTTGGTGGGGGTGGAGATTGAGTGTAATCTATCGATAAATCATAGCCAGCTTCGTCATAGATGGTATTTAGCACAGCTTGCAACTCCAGTACAGCATCAGAGTCGCCTTCCCTGAGAGGAACAGGTATCGTCGGGAGAGTATCTTGTAACATCACAGGCCACACCTCGATTACTCCAGACTCAGCTCGCGTTAAAGTAATCAAGTAGGGAACATCTGGAAGACGGGGATGGTTAAATGGTCGATTTCCCCGACGCAGCAAGTCAATTTCAATGAGATGAACATTAGCATTATACAAACGCTGGCGTTTCTTACGATAGTCTGTAATACCTGGTTCGCGTTTGTTTACGGGGAAGAGAATTTCGATACAGCTGACTAATATGTTATTTGCGGTATCCCGAATTTCAACTGTGGGGATGTGGACTTCGACTGGTTGAATTACTGGAAGCGTTAGTGGTGCGGGGGTTGTGGCAATATTTGATGTGGGGGTAGTCGGAGTTACATCGCGGCGTTGTCTTATCTGCAATACCTCGACATCTGGATACAAAATACCAATTTCACTGGCAGGAGAAATATCTTCCACAACATATACTTCCAGTCGTGCAGCATATTTGGGTCGCAGTTGTGGGACGAGGAAAGTACGAATTTTGCTAGCAAGGGCATTGTGTACGTCACTCCACAGGTAGCCTTCAAGATATGGGTTCATACCGGGGAACGGGGAAGGCATTTTACAAGCATGGGTAACTACACCTTTATTCTAAATTGTTTTATCTTTGCTTCTACTTATCAAAGTCCGACCATCAGGGAAAAAAGATACTAATGTTAATTAGATACCTAAATTGTCAAAAATTTTAAAATACAGGTTTTTCAAAGAACACTAAAGTCAAAATAAAATCCATAATAAAAATTGACACCCAAGTGCTAACAACGGCTGTTGTGGCTGATTCTCCTACTTCTTTTGCACCGCCTTTGGTAGTCAGTCCCCAACTACAACCATTCACAGAAACGATCGCCCCAAAAATTACGCCTTTTAGCAGGATAATAAATATATCTGATGTTTCTAAAAAACTTCTGACTGACTCTAAAAATACTTCTGGTGCAACTTGATACAATTGTGATGCAGCAAAAATCCCACCAGCAATGCCTGTAATTAAAGCAAAAATCATCATGATGGGCATCATCAAACAACAAGCAATGACTCTGGGAAGTACCAAATAATCAATGGGATTAGTCCTGAGCATATAAAGCGCATCGATTTGCTCTGTTACACGCATCGCGCCTATTTCAGCCGCAAAAGCGGAACCTACTTGTCCAGCAATGATACTAGCTGTCAAAATTGGCGCTAATTCTCGACAAAAAGCTAAGGCAAATGCACCACCTACAGTATTGACAGCCCCAAATTGTACCAATTCTCTAGCTGTTTGAATGGTAAAAATCATCCCAGAAAAAACACTAACCAGCACTACTGGTGACATAGAACCAGGGCCGACACTAACCATGTGTTCTAGAATCTTGCGATAATAGGTCTTGCCTTGAATTAAATGCAGTAAGACTTGACCAAAGAGCAGAAACACAGAAAAATAGCGTAAAATTCGTAATTGCTCTAAATTTTTTTTTTGTTGCAATTTTACCACCCTGCAAACTAATTTTTTGCACTGATGTTAGCACACAGTCAACTTACATCTTTCTGATAACACCTCTTAAAGTTCACGATGATTTTTCTAAATCATAGATTAACTAAACTCATTAAACTGTATTAAGTTCGCATTGACACAAGATTAATTGTGTGCGATTCTACTAGTCAATTAGCTATTTTTTTATAGTTATTTAAATTTCTTAAAATAATTATTTTATCTTTTAAATCGACTATTTTTAATAGCTGTAAATAGGAAAAAATAATGTATACGTTTTTTGAAAAATACTAAAAACTTGGTAGAAAATATTTTCAAGTTTTAAAATGTTTCCTAACTTTGAACAAATAATCATTGATACAAATAAAGTTCAAATCAATGTAATCAAAGGTGGTGATGGTTTGCCGTTACTCCTATTGCATGGCTATCCTCAAACTCATGTCATGTGGCATAAGATAGCACCCCTTTTAGCTAGAGATTTTACTGTAGTGGCAACTGATTTGCGAGGATACGGGGATAGTTCAAAACCAAGTAGCAGTTCTCAACACATCAGTTATTCAAAACGAGTCATGGCACAAGACCAAATTGAGGTGATGTTGAATTTGGGATACGACAAATTTTTTGTCGTTGGTCATGACAGAGGAGCGCGAGTTAGTCATCGCCTGGCACTGGATCATCCTGATTATGTAAGAAAATTAATCTTATTAGATATTGTCCCAACTTATAAGATGTATGCAACGGCTGATCAAGAATTGGCTAGAGCATATTATCACTGGTTCTTTTTAATCCAGCCTGACAACTTACCAGAAACGCTGATTAAAGCCAATCCTGAATACTATTTACGCCGATGTTTGCAGCAATGGGGTAAAGATTTTGCTGCTTTTACTCCTGAAGCTTTAGCTGAGTATATTCGGTGTTTTTGTGACCCGGCTGTGATTCATGCAACTTGCGAAGATTATCGTGCGGCGGCAACAATTGATTTAGAACATGATGAATTGGATATGGAACAAAAAATTTCCTGTCCAGTGTTGGTACTTTGGGGTGAAAAGGGAATTATTGGACACAAGTACGACGTTTTAGCAACTTGGCAAGAAAGAGCTAATGATGTGCAAGGTAAAGGAATTCCTTGCGGTCATTTTTTACCGGAAGAAGCACCAGAGGAAACTTATGAGGCTATTTATCAATTTTTGATTGAGTAAGGAGTTGGGAGTGCTGAATTCACACTTGAATTATTCTAATATTAGGCGAGTACTGTAAATTTAACTATGACCACAAGTATAGCCATTGCCGAAAAAATTACTACCCTACGCCAAGTCGAAGATAAACTGGGGTTGATATTAAGTAGTGATAGTCAATTTTTTACCGAATGGATGGCAGATTTACCTGCATTAAGTGAGGCAGAGCAGGCAAGATTAGAGCAAGTTAGACAAAACTATCTTTACCAAATTTCAGATGGAAGTCTTTTAGAAGAGACTATCAAAATGGTCGTGCTATCACCATTACTGGAACTAGCAGGATTCTATCAAGCACCATACAAATTTAAAACAGAGGTATCAGTTGAGATTACAGCACAAGGAGATAATGAAGAGATTTTACGGGGAAGAATTGATGTTTTAGTGTTGCAAGATCGATTATGGATTGTTCTAATTGAGTCAAAAAAGACAACTTTTGATTTAGAGTTGGCAATTCCCCAGACATTAGCTTACATGGCTATTCATCCCCACCCAGAACAACCTCTGTATGGCATGATAACCAATGGTAGTAGCTATTTGTTTGTCAAGACCTTGGGTAAGCAGTATGGTATTTCCGATCTCTTTGCTACACGCTCACAATATCTGAATAATTTATCTGGAGTTTTAAGAATCCTCAAGCATTTGGGGAGAATTATTACAGAATCTTAAGTGATTTCAGCGCGAACAAGAATATGATCGCCTAAAGTCAACACTAGTGCTATAAACTCATAGTGCGATCGCTCATTCCTATTTCTTTGCTACTTAAGTATGAAATATCACTGCTACTAGTGGTAAAAATGCCAATAGGAAACTATGCCAAGACTGTAATTGAGGTTCTGGGGTGGGATCTGGTGGTGCTAGTAGGGCTTGTATTCTCTGTTCCAAGCGATAGCCTGCGTGATCACCCAAAGCCGCACAGCAAATTTCTGATTTTGCTAGTACAGTACCATCACTGACAACTAATAACAGGGATTCTGCTAGCAATAAAGGGTCTACTTGAGCCGCAGCATAACTATCAGCGCGAAGTTCTCGCAGCACTAAGAGTTCCTGCCACAAGGCATCTGTATTTGGTAACCAAGCAGTGCAAGAACGCACCCAACCCAGCCAGAAAAACCAGAATGTATCCCTGTAGTAGAAATGTCCTTGCTCGTGTGCCAAGACGCTTTCTACATGATCTGGAGAGAGTTTTTGTAGTAATCCTTGGCTAATTACTAATTCCGGTTGCCAAAAACCTATTTGCCCAGCAAATAAGGCTTCAGTATTGAGGATGCGAATTTGTTGATCCTGATGATTTACCAAGGGACACTGACGGGCAGAGTGTAGAGATTGCCAGCCTTGAACAGCCAATTTGATACACAAAACCGAGAAAAATGTCAGAAAAGTGAAAGCTAATATATAGCTCAACCAACCTGTATACATTCCTCCCATATTGCTTTGAGGACTCATACAAAGTATAGCGATCGCTGTCATTAAAATTAACAACGGTGGGAAGAGAAACACAAACAAGGTTTTGCGCCACCTCAGATCCCAGTTACCTTGAGGATGAGTCCAAGACTGCCTCAAAACTCCAGAAACT
The DNA here is from genome assembly GCF_013393945.1 of Nostoc sp. TCL26-01. Lineage (NCBI taxonomy): Bacteria > Bacillati > Cyanobacteriota > Cyanophyceae > Nostocales > Nostocaceae > Nostoc > Nostoc sp. TCL26-01. The sequence continues at coordinate 5,824,130 of NZ_CP040297.1, read as the reverse complement.
GCCAAAACAGTCAAAATCATCAGTAGGTGCATTATTGTTTCTCCTCCCTGGCTTGGCGTGCAGCTTGAATCCGTTGAGCAATCGCTTCTATTTGTTCACTGGCTGCTTCATCTAGACTATCGGCAAAAGCGGCAATGACATCAGGATTACCCACTGCCAAAAACCGATGTAGTTGCTCGTGGGCTTTAATTACCTGTGCCTGCTGCTTTGACAGTAAAGGTTGCCAATAGAATGCTTTGCCTCTCTTATCACAGGCTAGCCAGCCTTTCTCTGTGAGGCGACGTAAGACTGTGGTTACAGAAGTATAAGCTAACTCGCGGTTAGGGTCAGCTAAGATGCGATCGTGGACATCTTTGACTGTAACTGAACCCAGTTCCCAAATAATATTGAGAATTTCTGCTTCTAAAGGGCCTACAGATAGTTGTTTGGGGCGATAGTCGGGTAAAGGAGCCATATCAATTTTGCATCAGATTTTTGAGAGTTAATCAGAGGGATTAGATGCTAAGATTCACCTCTAAGTATGGAGCTTTGGCCATGGCTTATTAGGCATTCACTTCAATTATTTTAGATTGCTCAATCCAAAATATAAAATAATTGGTTAGGACTTACGCAAACTTATCAGCAATTTCCCGTTTGTCTATCAGCACAACCTATCAATGGGTACTTGCTGAATCGTTCACATTTTGTTACAAAAGTACAAAGAACTTCTAGAGACCCAAAGTCAAATGTTCGGCGGAATTACTGGTTTACAAGATCCCAAAGGCACTGATTGGGGCGAGAGAATGCTCAATACAGTTGCCAGCCAAACGATTCGCCATCTATTTACCCGAAGCGAGTCAGTAGAAGTCTTTGTGCGTTGCTATCCCTCCAGTAAGCTGTTGCAAGGCAGCATTGATAGTTTCAAAATGAGTGGTCGTGGTCTAGTTATCCGTAGAGATTTTGCGGTGGAGGAGATGTCTTTTGAGACTGATGCGGTATCTATCGACTTTGCTGGCGTTTTAGGTGGTAAATTGAATCTCAAGCAACCAACCCAGGCGATCGCTCAAGTCATCTTATCCGAAGCTGGGATCAACCAAGCATTCAACGCCGAATTAGTGCAAAAGCGGCTAGTTAATTTAACCTTACCTGCTTTAACTGAATTATCTGGTGGTCAACCAGTATCTTTTACGGAAGTTCAGGTACAGCTTTTACCTCAAAATCGTCTGAGAATATCAGCTCAAGCCAATTTAGGTACGGGAGAACTGATCCCTTTGAATATGAGTTTAAATATTGCTGTAGAAAAGCGCCGCCGAATTTCTTTTAAAGACCCAAAGGTAGAACTTGATTCAGTCCCAGAAAACCAACAGCAAATATCCCAGACTTTGAGCCTAGCCCTAGCTGAGATTTTAGACAATATGGTCGATTTAGACCGTTTTGACCTAGATGGTGTAAAAATGCGCCTCAATCGTTTAGAAACTGAAGGACAAAGGTTGATTTTCAGTGGTTACGCCGAAATTGAACGGATTCCCCGTAGTGCTTAAAGGACATAACAGAAATATCTACCTCGACCAAAAGCAATCTTTTCGGGGTCAAGATCCCACGATGACTTGATTAAGCAGCACTAAAATTAATCTCTCAAGACACTAGTCATAAAGAAAAATGTCTGCTACATTAAGAAATGTGTGAAAAACATGGCTCAGTAGCTCAGTTGGTTAGAGCACGGGACTCATAAGCCTGGGGTCGTTGGTTCAACTCCGACCTGAGCCACTTTAATCAAATAGCAAACCTAATCAATAATCTATAGGTAAGTGGCGGATTACTTCTGCAACTGACCAAGCCTGAGCGACTGCACCTCTGGCTCTATGAGGTGGATCACCATCAAAAATTTCGGAAATAGAATCGAGACAAGCATCATTGAGGAAGTGATCTAATAAAGGTTGCCAATCAAAAGGTAATGGCTGTTGTGGATAAAAACGTTGCCAAGCTCGAATAAAAGGCCCAATCAGCCAAGTCCAAACAGTACCTTGATGGTAAGCGCGATCGCGTTTCTCGGCGTTACCTTCGTATCTACCAACATACTCTGGATCGGCTGGGTCGAGACTCCGTAAACCATAGGGAGTGAGCAGGCGATAAGTTGCTAAATCTAGTACTTCACGCCCCTGTTGTGGAGAAAACCCACAATGATAAAGTGAAAGGGCAATGATTGCATTGGGACGGATTTGTGCATTCCGGCGATCGTCCAAATCAATAGTGTCGTACAGATAGCCCAACTGTTGATTCCAAAATTTTTGTAGAGAAACTTTCACCTGTTGAGCTTGTTGAGTATATCGCCGTCCCTGTTTGCTCAAACGTGCTGAATCACCCAAATCAAGACGGCTTAAGTTTTCTGCCCATTGACTCATCCAACATAAAGCCGAATACCAGAGTGCGTTGATTTCTACTGCTTTACCTGGACGAGGAGTCACAGGTTCGTCTCCAACTACTGCATCCATCCAAGAAAGAGCCACACCACGAGCATCCCAACCCACCAGTCCATCGGTAGCATCAACTTGGATGTTATAGCGTGTGCCACCAAAAAATGATTTATGAATTTGCTGTACTATGGGGAACTGTGTTGCTAAAAATTCCCAATCTTGAGTGGCTTCTATATAAAGTCCTAAAGTTTCAATCCACCAGAGCGCTGCATCGACACTATTGTAGGATGGATCGGTTTCAATATCAGGAAAAGCATTGGGTATGAGACCATGCCGACAATAAAGTCCAAAAGTTTGCAATAGCTTTTTAGCTAAATCAAAGCGTCGCGGTACTAATGTCAAACCAGGTAGGGCAATTAAGGTATCACGCCCCCAGTCATTGAACCAATGATAACCAGCAATGACTGTCGGGCCAGCAATTGAGGCACGATGGACAATGAATTGATCACTAGCTTTTAATAGTCGTTGCCAAATTGGGGATGGGGGATGAGGGGAGGGGGAGATGGGGGGATGGGGAAATGGGGGGAAAGAGTAATCAAGAATTTTCTCCTTGTCCCCTTGTCCCTCTACCTCCCCTTCCCAGCCAAAAATCTGCACTAGTCTCTCTTGTTCTGCTTCTACGGCTTCGGTGAAGGTATCCGCAGTAAGGGTATTTGGTAGCCTTTCAGGAAAACCCATGCAGGCTTCGAGAGTAACTGTATCTCCTGGCTGGAGGGTAACTGTTAAATAACCGGGGCTATGTAAATCTTCGCGATCGCCTAATACTCGTTGTGTCTCTTCTGGTAACCCATAATCCCAGTACCAAACTGCATTTGTTTGATATTCTCCCTGCGACCAGCGCAATTGCCAAGGTGTGCCAAAGTGACCGCCGATAATTGCTTGTAAGGCTACTTGTTGCTGTCCTAATAATTGGGAAAATTGTAAATTGCCACTGCTAGTTTGTTGATGGTGAAAATCTCGATCTGCTATCAGCAATCGCAGGACTAAAACGGCAGATTCTCGACCTTCATAACGATATTGAATTAATATACGATGGTTCACAGGAGACTGGGAAAGATGATTTTTTTCGCCACTCTCTACTGCTAATTCCCTATTCTCTGGCAAACCATAGGGCATGACTAGTTGTCTACTTAGTTGCCAGTCATCCGCACCCCAAATCCATTTGGGAACAGGGTGAATATCAAAGGAGCGTAGGAGTTTATAACCTGCTGGCTCAATTTTCCCTGTACCCCAAATATTGCTTCCCAGTGCTATATCTTTTCCTGATACTTCCAAACTAGCTTCTAGGTGCGAAAGCAGTAGAGTACGTCCGGCAGGTGGATTCGTCGCTGCAAATAACCAACCATGATAAGTTCGTGTACGGATATCCGAAATAGTACCACTGGCAAAACTGCCTAAACCATTGGTGAGCAACCATTCTCTTGTATCTAAATCAGCCATTTATTACTCAAAATCGTTATGACTATGATATAGTCGTAACAGATCGTAATCAAACTGTGAAATAACCCTGTTCGGCAAAGCCGTTCCCCAAGGGTAGGAAAGATGATCCCGACCTAGAGGACTGTGTTCTCCGAAAGGTTCTCATAGAGTACCTGATAGGGTGACAGCGTGGATGGGTAAGTTTTCCCTGACTCAAATTACAACGCTAGTAAACCAAACATAAGTCAAAGGAGAATTAAGTAAATGTCCATCACTTATGGAATAGAAGGAAGCCTCCGCGTTGGTCAACAGGCTCCCGATTTTGCAGCAACTGCTGTTGTTGATCAGGAATTCAAGACAATCAAACTTTCCGACTATCGTGGCAAGTATGTTGTCTTGTTCTTCTACCCCTTAGACTTTACCTTTGTTTGTCCCACTGAGATCACAGCATTTAGCGATCGCTACGAAGAATTCAAAAAAATTAACACCGAAGTCCTTGGTGTCTCCGTTGATAGCGAATTCTCTCACCTAGCTTGGATTCAAACTGATCGCAAGTCTGGTGGTGTAGGAGACTTAAATTATCCCCTAGTTTCCGACATTAAGAAAGAGATCAGTGCCGCTTACAACGTCCTAGACCCAGCCGCCGGAATCGCTCTACGTGGTCTGTTCATCATCGATAAAGATGGTGTCATTCAACACGCTACCATTAATAACTTAGCATTCGGTCGGAGTGTTGACGAAACATTGCGGACACTCCAAGCCATCCAATACGTTCAATCTCACCCAGATGAAGTTTGTCCTGCTGGTTGGCAACCCGGTGACAAGACCATGACTCCTGACCCTGTGAAGTCTAAAGTTTACTTCTCTGCTGTTTAGAAGAGAGAGTGCTGAGTGCTGAGTATTGAGTGCTGAGTGTACAGATCCCTTACTTCTTCGAGAAGTCGGGGATCTTGTTTATCACAAATGATTTAAGCTTGCTATATTAAAATTTAGTGTTACTTTCTGTTTAAGTTTGTGGCTTTTTAGTTTATTTGTTAATTTCAAAGTTTGAATTGTTTATGCTAACTTCAACAGATTTCACTGGTTTATTTAATGAGCGATTCTTTCGCAATTTTTTACCTGTTCCTGCTAGCAATGAGTTAAGACTTGATGTAGGAACACCAGACTTTCAATTACCCGACATTACCAATGGCGCGTTAGTTAAACTGTCAAACTATCGGGGCAAGCAACCTGTATTGCTGGCATTTACAAGAATATTTACGGAAAAGCAATACTGTCCCTTTTGTTTCCCCCATATTAAAGCTTTAAATGAAAATTACGAGCAATTTACCAATCGCGGTATAGAAATTTTACTAGTTACTAGTACCGATGAAAAACAAAGTCAAATAGTGGTCAGAGATTTAGGTTTAAAGATGCCATTACTCAGCGATCCTAGTTGTAGAGTATTCCGAACTTATCAAGTAGGGCAAGCTTTAGGAGCGCCTTTACCGGCTCAGTTTGTATTAGATAAAGATGGCAGACTGCGTTATAAGCATTTATTTTCCTTCTTGGATCACAATGCTAGTATTGAAAAATTATTGGCAGAATTTAGTTAATTAATCAGGTTTGAATTTAGAGGGTGTTGGAAAAGTTTCAGTAGGTATAAAAATGTCATTCTGACTGGAGCGGAGCGTCAGGAAGAATCTAGGTTTTGTGGCACATACCGAGATGTTTCATTCCGCTACGCTGCATTCAACATGACAAAGAAACAGACTTTTCAAACGTCCTCTTAGTTCAGTAGAGTGCGTCAGTAGGAATAATTTCTTGGTGCAGCTAGGTTTTCTCGCACTGACGCACCCTACATTTTGGATATTTTTTTATCTGGAAGTCCCTTACAGCTTGACTTGCTGTAAATGACTGCGGGGATTGTAGCTACGAATAGCGCGAATTTTTTCATAGTATTCTCGTTCTTGTTGGCTCATGTCTTTGGGTGGGACAATTGCCACCTTCACCAACTGATCACCTCTTCCACCTTTGGCTATCGGCCAACCCTTACCCCGTAAACGGAGAGATTGACCAGAACGCACCCCCGCAGGTAATTTAACGTTAACAGAACCGTCGGGTGTGGGTACATCAATTGAGGCTCCTAAAGCAGCTTCATCTGGAGTTATCGGTACTTCACAGACTAAATTATCACCTTCGATTTGGAAAAACGAGTGGGGCTGAAATTCTACCCTTAAATACAAATCTCCGCGCTGTTGAGTCATAGGATTGATTTGACCTTTCCCCCGCACCCGTAGACGAGTTCCAGGTTTTGCCCCAGCCGGGATGCGGACATCAATAGTTTCGTTACCTAAACTAAAACGCTTCTGCACACCAGTGAAAGCTTCGGCAAAAGTCAAATTAATCACAGCTTCCGCGTCTTGGCTACCGCCTGCTGTACCCATATCTTGAAAGCCAAAGTCACCAAAACCACCACTAGGTCTACCACCAGGAGTTTGATAAGAGTAAGTTTGTCGTCCACCACGAGGCGCAGCACCACCAAAGCGTCCTAGTAGTTCATTAATAAACTCATCAAAAGTGCCGTATTGGCTGAAGTCAAAGCCGCCCATATCGACACCAGCACCACCGGGAAAGCCTTCACCAGCCTGTTTCCAATATTGACCGAATTGGTCATATTTCTTACGTTTATCTGTATCTGACAAAACTTCGTAAGCTTCGTTGATTTCTTTGAAGCGTGCTTCTGCCTGTTTATTACCAGGATTGACATCAGGGTGATATTTGCGGGCTAGTTTACGAAAGGCTTGTTTAATTTCCTCTGGAGAGGCAGTTTTACTCACTCCCAAAATCGAGTAATAGTCTTTAAAATCGGTTGCAGCCATCTACCAGCCTCCTGTAGAAATATTTTTAAGTTTTTTTGTAAGATATGAGATTTTGAATTTGCCGGGTATAATGCCAAGCAATAATTATTCTGATTTTAAATTAACAAATAATAAAGAAAATCAAGTGTGGTTCCTGCTCATCACATCAGGGCAATTTCCGTACCGTACTTTGGGGTAAGTCCTACGTCAATGAGATTGTCTAATCCATCTTCTAGGCTGGGGGGTGCGTCTCGGAGTTGGCGGTGCATTCGTAAGATGACTTCTTCCGGAACTTGGCGGAGGCGTTTTTTATTGCGTGCGAGACACAACCAAACTGGTGTTCTTACCCAAATTCCTGTGATGTAGGTAAAGCCAGAATTACGAGCTAAGGTGAGCATTTCCCGGCGCTGGCTGCGTTGGGCATTGGTAGCGTCAAGAACTGCTATTTTCTCTGTGAGAACAGCTTGCTGAAATCGGCGCTCTATTTCTTGCCAAATCAGTAGCCATGCCCCTTGAGTGGCTTCTGAGCCAAACAGTTGCCCCCTGATGGCATCTGTAGAAATCAGCTCCATCTGGGGGCATTCTGTGACTAATTGTTTTGCCAAAGTTGACTTACCACTACCAGGAAGACCAATTAGCAAAAATAGTTGAGTCATTGGTTAAAAGTCAATGGTCAACTGTCAATGGTCAACTGTCAAAAGTCAAAAGTCAACTGTCAAAATCTTAATTAATGACTAATGACTAATGACTAAATGATTGTCCCATCGGGAATTACTGCATTTTTGAGGACGACGACAATACCACTACGGATGTAAAAGCCTTGACTTTCGCGGTCAGCTTCCTGCACGTTGTCTTTATTGATAATTTTGACATCGTGACCGATGCGGGCATTTTTATCGATGATGGCGCGACGAATGATAGTATCAGGGCCGATGCCAACAGGGATATCGCCTTTATCAATGTTGCACTGACGTTCCACGTAAGGTTGATAAAAGTCAGCACCCATAAGTAGGGATTCTTCGATGATAGCGCCAGATTCAATCCGCGATCGCACACCTAAAACTGAATGTTGAATGCGGCAGTTTTTCAGAATACAACCTTCGCCAACAATTGATTCTGTGACTTGACATTCTAACAGTTTTGTGGGTGGTAGATAACGAGGACGGGTGTAAATTGGGGCTTCTTCATCGTAGAAGCTAAAGGGCGGTAAGGGCTGCTGGGTTAGGGCTAGATTGGCATGATAAAATGCTTCAATTGTCCCGATGTCTTCCCAGTAGTCATCGAATAGATAAGCTTGAACATTGTGATCTTTGGCAGCATCAGGAATAATTTCTTTGCCAAAATCAGTGCGTTCTAAAGCTTCTTTCAGCAGTTTGATCAAAACATCTTTTTTAAATATGTAAATCCCCATTGAGGCAATGTAAGGTTGTAATACCGCTTGTTCTGGAGTTAATCCCAAAACTGTGGTATCAACTTTCATTTGCTCTAAAGCTGCGCCTTTGGGTTTTTCGCTAAAATCAATCACTCGCCCTGACTGATCAATTTTCATTAAACCAAAATCTGAGGCGCGGCGATCGTCGATGGGAATCACGGAAAGTGTGATATCCGCATTCGTGTCTCGATGGCGCTGGATGAATAAACGGTAATCCATCCGGTAGAGGTGATCCCCTGACAGGATCAAAAATTCATCTACGTCCCAATCTTGCAGCATCCACAGGTATTGACGCACAGCATCGGCTGTACCTTGGAACCAGTTAGGGTTTTCTGGTGTTTGCTGTGCGGCTAGCACTTCCACAAACCCTTCACTAAAACCACTAAAGCTGTAGGTACGAGCAATGTGACGATTGAGGGACGCTGAGTTAAATTGTGTGAGGACGTAGATTTTAAAAATTTCTGAATTGATGCAGTTACTGACAGGGATATCTATAAGGCGGTACTTCCCTGCCACGGGTACTGCCGGTTTAGCACGGAGTTTGGTGAGAGGGTAAAGGCGAGTACCCGCACCACCACCAAGAATAATTGCTAATACTTTTTTCACAAGATTTCTCCCAACTGCCTTTCAACTCCCACCTTCAGTTTAGGACTGTCTGTAGCAGCTGGTAAGGGGGGATCAAAGATTATCTTGCAGGAATTTTCCAAAACCTTGCTGGTAGAGTATTTGGCTAGCAATAATTTAGAGAGCGATCGCTAGTATACTGATTGGCGATCGTCATTTAAGATATCAGTTTTGCTAATTAAGTATTTTCGTTAAGTACTGTCTCTGGTGCAATTGCCAGAATGCCTTCACTTTTGTATCTGGTGAAGTCTTCCATGTTGAACGTGAGAATGTGCGATATCTTATGTACCTTCATCGCTGCAACTAAACGAGCATCATGAACTTGAACTCCTGAAACACCAAATTTAACGACCAACCTGCGCCATTCCTGATAAACGTCAGAACTATCAAGCAAAACTGGAAACAGGCGTTCAATCAAACGCAATAGTTTTTCGGTTTTATCAGGGGTTAAACCAAAGCCATTTCTCGATATAGGACGTGTAGCCACATTCCAAAACTCAACGCAATTTTGAGAGGTGACTTGTAACTGCTGGCTGTTGTTACGTAATTTTCGGATAGCATCTCTAATTTCAGTATGAAGAGGATGAGAGCGTTCCACGAATCGTAATAGCACATTTGGATCAACTAAATAGATCACTTGTTAGGGATGCTCCTCATAAATCCCGGCACGACTAACAGCATAATCTGATAATACAGGTGTGTTACTGCCAATATATGTTTGCAATTCATCAGCTAACTCATCAGCGATTACTTCAAACTCTTCATCTTCCCGAAATCGAACACTATCTTCGGTTAAGTGTGGATCTAAATTTCCTTGATGCCAAGTTAGAAATTCCACAAAATTTAGTACTTCTAAAATCTTGTCTTTAGGCAAATGATGAAGTTTTTCCACAATTTTTTCAATTATAACTTCCATATTTCCCCCTATTTGAGATATTACTTGATTCTGAGTGCTGAGTTATGAGTAGAGATTCTCATCACTTTCAACTTTTCACTTTTCATACACCACTCAGCACTCAGCACTCACTACTCCCCAGTAATTGATAATCCTTCTACCCAAATTCTCGGTGCAACACCACCTGGGGTTAGTTCCACTTCTGGTTCTACGTGGATAATTGACTTTAAGAGTTCTAAGAAATCGCCAGCAACGGTTGCTGATTCGATGCTGGTCTTTTCACCTTTATTGATTAGCCAACCATCAAACGGGAGAGAAAATGAGCCTTGTAAAGATTTCACTCCAGCGTGGAGAGCGTGTAAATCATCAATTAAGATGACATTTTCTACCGTTGCTAAACTTAAATCTTGCCCAGAGTTGCTAGCGGCAAATACATGATAAAAGTTGGGACTAACGCTGACTTTTGCCCCAATATTGGCATTACCTGTCGGGTGAGCATTCAACCTTTTGGCAGTTCCCGCACTATGGAGAAAGCCTGTTAGAATGCCATTTTCGATTAATGGAACTTGCCGAGTAGGTGTACCCTCACCATCAAAACTTTCTGCGCCGATGTTAGCTGGGTGGAGAGCGTCATCATAAACTGAAAGTAGAGGTGAAGCAAGTTGTTTGCCTAAATCATCAGGTGTGGATAAACTTTGTTTATCAAGAATACTTTGAGCATTGAATAAATTAGAAAATGCTCCTAAAAGACTTAAGAAAGCTTCAGGTGAGAAAACAACTTGATACTTACCAGTTTTAATTTTTTCGTAGTTGAGATGACTGATAGTTTTTGCGGCAGTTTCTTGAATACATCCGTTGATGTCTAGATTTTCTAAACTTCGGTTAATTCTGTAAGCACCTGCACTGCGAGGTTTTTTGCCTTCTTCTTCAGTTTTGCTGTAAAGGTAGACTGAGGACAAAGAAACAGAATCAGTTCTCAAAGCGCCTTGACTGTTGAGATAGAATCTATCGATGTCTCGTTGCGACAAGCCATTATAGGGTACACCTTTGATGGCTGGATGAGCTGCTAGCAGTTCTTTTTCTGCCAGGAGTAGTTTGTCTATGAGTTCAGCTACAGGTGCTTGGGGTGCTGTTTCGTTTAGTGGATGAGCGATCGCTACAGTTGCTTCTGGGCTAAAATCAGGTACATTCTCTTTTACACCAAAAAAACTCGCTTCGTAAGCAGTCTTCAGTGCTAGTTCTAAGCCTTTGGGATCTACATCTGTGGTACTAGTCACGCCAATGGTGTTATCTTCATTCCACACCCGCACTGTGACACCAGAACGATTCGAGGCTTTGACTTGTTTCGGCTCACCTTGGTCAACTTGCACACTGGTTTCATCTACCGTTGAACCATAGATGTCAAATTTTTTGATGCCAAGTTTCTCGGCGTTATCCTTGGCGTAATTGGCAATCTCATTAATATTCGGCATGACAATTTTAGATTTTAGATTTGGATGGAGTAGATTTAATTTTGGATTTTGGATGCTACAACTTATTACGGCTTTTTATTAAGTTCGTAGTTTTTTAAACGCAGAGGGACGCTGAGGTTAACGCAGAGGGACGCTGAGTATTTTCAACGTCAACTCGCTCAGAATTAGGGCAATGATGATTTAGGAAGTTGTAAAATTTTCCCCCCTGCTTCCCCTGCACCCCCTGCTTGCCTCTTTAACGTCCCCCGACGGTAATGGAATCAACTTTGATGTGGGGTTGGCCTACGGTGGTGTAGATGCTACCACTGACAGAACCACAGAAACCAGGTGCAAGTTCCAAATCTTGGGAACACATGGAAATTTTGTTCATGATTTCCTTGGCTTCGCCGATGAGGGTAGCACCTTTTAATGGCTTGGTAATTTTGCCATGTTCAATTAAATAGGCTTCATCCACACTAAAGTTAAATTGACCAGTCGCGCCTACACTACCGCCACCCATTTTTTTACAGTAGATACCTTTATCTACAGAGGCGAATAAATCGTCAATCTTATAGTCACCGGAGTCGATGTAAGTATTACGCATCCGGCTAGCCGCAGCGAAGGTATAATTCTGACGACGACCACTACCCGTTCTGGGGTGTCCAGTGCGTACAGAACCTGTTCTATCTGCTAAGAAATTTTTCAACACACCTTTTTCAATTAATAAGGTTCTTTGAGCTGGCATACCCTCATCATCCATGTCAATGGTTCCGAAGGCATTATCAGCACGTCCTTCATCCCAGGCTGTTAAACTCTCGTGCGCGATTTTTTCGCCTTTTTTGTCAGCAAAGGGAGTCGTGTTACGTTCGATTTGTGTGGTTTCTAGCAAGTGTCCACAGGCTTCGTGGAAAATTACACCACCAAAGTGATTTGCCATGATGATGGGGTAAGTCCCTGATTCTACGTAGTCTGCATAGAGCATTTTGCCCGCAGATTCGGCAATATTTTCGGCAGCTTGTTGATAATCCCAAGTTCTCAGGAAGTTAGCATCACTGGTATTACCACCACGTTCACCAATGGAAGCACGATTAGCCCCATCAGCACACAGCAAGTTAAATCCGACTGATTGCGTTAGGCGAATATCACGGGCGAAAGTGCCATCACTAGCAGCGACTAAGACTTCTTGCCAATCGCGGAAATAGCTAGCCCGACGGGATTGCACATGATGAGCTTTTTGTTTGAGGTAGGCAGTGCCATCAAGGAGAATCTCTCCCATTTCGCGGATAGAACTACACAGAGGTAACCATCCATCTTTACCACGTTTGGTAGCATAATCTCTGAGCAGTTCCAAGTTAATTTCTGGGATAAAAGCGCGAGGTGCTGGTAATTGTAAGCCCAGAATCGATAGACCTTTTTCTAAAGCAGCTTGCAAACCAGAGAAGGATAAATCATTGGTGCTGACATAGCAGTCGGCTTTGCCACGAAATACTCTGACTCCTGCACCTGTGGCTAAACTTGGGGAAATACTGGTGATGGTATCGTCTTCTGCCAGGCTACTAATGTAGTTACGTCGCTCTAGAAAAAATTCAATAAAATCAGCACCAGCCGCACGTCCTAAACCCAGGAGAGTCGCCAAGGGGGCTTCCCAAGTTTCATCGAATCGCTCTGATGTGGATGAGTATTGTAAATTAGGGAGTTGATTTGAAAGAAGTAAGGTATTTGTAAGCATGAAGAGCCTCGTCTGCTGGCGTTATCAGAGATTTGACTGAATTTGACGGAAAAATCCTGGTGTCATCAGTCTAACAAATCAGTGAAAGACGCAGCCGACTCTCACCTCTAACCTAAGCTTTAGCTTTTCTTCCTTGACACTTGGGAAATTACTTAATTTATTGCTGACTCTAGATTGTGTAGTAATGACTAAACTACTGGTAAAGGTAATGTAAAGTTGAAAAAAGTTTGTTCAAAAATAAAATGTGTTGTTGTAGACTCTTATTTAAATGAATTACATAAGTGTTTAAGAGTGTCTGTGTAACTATGAGCATGGAGTCAAGCGATTTAAAGAATGTGGGTTATTGCCAGTTGATGAAGTCTATAAGTTAAGTTAGTTTACGTCAGATATACCTGAAGAGACAAAACCAAAAAAATCCTTAAGTTAAGCATTGTTGTTTGTGTGTTTTCCTTCCCTTGATGAATGATAGCGGTGTTCAGGTAATAACTTTGCGTTTACCGGACGATTTAAATGAATATAATTTTTGGCAATCTATCTAGCAGATTTATCTGTCATTACTTTTCTATTCTTAAAGATTTATTTGTCCATATTTAATCAACTTAGATAACTTGGACTAGCTTAATAGGAATTTCAGGGAGTTTAGCAGAGTTTTACTGAAAAACACTACTTCATGTTCATCACCCTTATATTTGGTAGTAGTTATGGAGTTACCAATTTCAATGATGATGTTTGTCATCTTTAGCTAAAAGAAAACTTAAGTAATTTTATAGAGTCTTTCTCTTCCATCTCCCTTAAATCCTTGTTTAGCCATTTTTTGTCAGCAATATCTATTGGTGCAGTGGCCAATGCAAGAATCTGTAGTTTTTAATTTTGATCATAATCAGAGCAACCATCCTCTAAATCATTGCATTCATCAATTATTTGAGGAACAGGTAGAACGTAACCCTGATGCAGTTGCTGTTGTATTTCAGGAACAACAACTGACTTACCGACAGTTAAATCACCAAGCCAACCAACTGGCAAAATACCTGCAAACTCTGGGAGTCAGCGCAGAAGTGCTAGTGGGGATCTGCATGGAGCGATCGCTAGAAATGGTGATAGGATTATTAGCTATCCTCAAAGCAGGCGGCGCTTACGTCCCATTAGATATAGGGTATCCCCAAGAACGTTTAGCGTTCATGCTGGCAGATACGCAAGTAACAGTATTACTAACTCAAAAAGCATTAGTTGACAGATTACCTCAACACAATGCCACGACTGTTTGTGTAGATGAAGATTGGGATCAGATTAATCAACAGCCACACCATAATCTAACTACCAGTATTAAACCGGAAAATTTAGCTTATGTGATGTACACTTCGGGTTCCACCGGACAACCAAAGGGGGTGTGTGTCGTTCATCGTGGTGTTGTGCGTTTAGTGAAAGAAACTAACTACGCTAGTTTCACAGCATCAGAAGTATTTCTGCAACTAGCGCCTATTTCCTTTGATGCGACAACCTTTGAGATTTGGGGTTCTCTGCTCAACGGTGGATTACTGGTGATATTTCCTACTAATACTCCATCTTTAGATGAATTAGCACAAGTTATTCACCAATATCAAGTGACAACACTTTGGTTAACGGCTGGGTTATTTCATTTAATCGTCGATGAAAAAATCGAGGCTTTAAAACCCCTGCGTCAATTGTTAGCTGGGGGCGATGTCTTATCTGTGCCTCATGTGCAGAAGTTCCTCCAGACAGTAGAGAATTGTCGCTTGATTAATGGTTATGGCCCGACAGAAAATACGACTTTTACCTGCTGTTATGAGATTACATTGCCACTAAAACCAGACCTTTCCATTCCCATTGGTCAGGCGATCGCTCATACTCAAGTTTATATATTAGATGACAACCTCCAACCAGTAGCACCGGGTATGGTGGGAGAATTATACGTTGGTGGAGATGGGTTGGCGCGTGGTTATCTCAACCGTCCCGAATTGACAGTCGAAAAATTTATTCCCTACCCTTGGAAAAATTCTGCATCAGCGTCAGAACGTCTTTATAAAACAGGAGACTTGGTTCGTTCTCTCCCAGATGGCAATATCGAATTTCTAGGTAGGATTGACAATCAAGTGAAAATTCGGGGTTTTCGCATTGAATTAGGGGAAATTGAACGGGTAATTGGTCAATATCCTGAGATTCGGGAGAATATCGTGATTGCTCGTCCTCATGTGACAGGTGAAAAGCAGTTGGTAGCTTATATAGTCACTCATCAAGGTAGTACATATAAGCAGAATCAATTATCAGCTTTTCTGCAACAGCGATTACCTGAATATATGTTACCATCGGCGTTTGTCGTTTTGGCATCGTTACCTTTGACTGCCAACGGTAAAGTTGATAGACAGAAATTACCTGCACCAGGTAGAGAACGTCCCCAATTAGAACAAGTCTATATTGCTCCTCAAAATGATTTAGAGCGTCTGTTGGTAAATATCTATGCCGACTTGTTGCAAATTGATCAAGTTGGTGTGGATGACAACTTCTTTGATTTGGGGGGAACCTCAATTTTAATTATGCAACTAGCGCTACGGGTAAAACAAGAACTGGGCATGGAGTTATCTGTAGTCAAGCTATTTCAGTATCCCACGATCGCTGGATTAGCTCAGTATTTAAATGCCCAACTAAATGCCCAACAAAACACGCAACAATCCCCAGACAAGCTACAAAGCCGCGCTCAACAGCAGAAAGCAGCCCTGGCTCGTCGCCGTCATAGTCAACGAGGTATGTAATCGATGGTGAATATGCAAGCAGTATCGGATAATCAAGATCCCATTGATGGTGTGGCTATTGTCGGCATGGTAGGCCGATTTCCGGGTGCAAAGAACGTGGATGAGTTTTGGCAAAATCTCTGTGAGGGATTAGAATCAACAACTTTTTTTGCCGATGACGAGCTAGACTCCAGCATAGACCCAAAACTCTGTCAAGACCCTAATTATGTAAAAGCTAAAGGTATGATTCCGGGAGGGGAAACCTTTGATGCGGCTTTCTTTGGTATTAATCCCAGGGAAGCAGAAGTCATGGACCCCCAGTCGCGGATTTTTTTAGAACTAGTTTATGAAGCGCTGGAAAATGCTGGTTACGAATCCGAATCATACAATGGCTTGATCGGTCTATACGCTGGCTGTGGTCAAAATACTTACTTTGCCAAGCATATCTGTGGACGCGCAGAAATTATCGATCGCGTCGGTGAATTCCAGACGATGCTAGCCAATGAAAAGGACTTTTTAACTAGTCGTGCTGCTTATAAGTTGAATTTAAAGGGGCCGGCTGTCAGTGTAAATACAGCTTGTTCTACTTCCTTAGTCGCCGTCATCCAAGCTTGTCAAGCCTTGAGTAACTACCAGTGCGACATGGCTTTAGCTGGTGGTGTGTCCATGACAACACCCCAAAACAGTGGTTACATCGCCCAAGAAGGGACAATGCTTTCTCCCGATGGTCATTGTCGTCCCTTTGATGCCAAAGCTAATGGCACAATGTTTAACAACGGTGCAGGCTTGGTAGTTTTGAAACGGATTGAAGACGCATTGCAAGATGGCGATCGCATTTATGCTGTGATTCGCGGTACGGGGATCAATAATGATGGGGCTGACAAGGTAAGTTTTACCGCACCCAGCGTCAACGGACAAGCCCAAGCCATCGCCCAAGCCCAAGCCTACGCTGACTTTCATCCTGAAACTATTTCTTATATTGAAGCCCACGGTACAGCCACACCATTAGGTGATCCCATAGAAATAGAGGCTTTAACCCAAGCATTTCGTCTGCATACAGATGCTAAACAATTTTGTGCGATCGGCTCAACTAAAGGCAATGTTGGGCATTTAGTCGCGGCTGCTGGCGTGGCAGGATTAATTAAAACTGCTCTTGCCTTGTATCATAAAAAAATTCCCCCCAGCTTAAATTTTGAGTCACCCAATCCGCAGCTTGACTTAGATAATAGCCCTTTCTACGTCAACACCAAACTAGTAGAATGGCCAGAAGCAGACACACCCCGCCGGGCGGGAGTGAGTTCTTTTGGTGTTGGTGGGACTAATGCTCATGTAGTTTTAGAAGAATCTCCACCCACGCCAGCTTGTAGCTTATCCCGTCCCCAGCAGTTGTTATTGCTCTCCACTAAAACCAGCCCGGCTTTAGAAATAGCCACAGCCAATTTACAGCAACATCTGCAAAACAATATTGCAGTTAACTTAGCTGATGTAGCTCACACCTTACAACGGGGACGGAAAGCATTTAATCATCGGCGTTTTGTCGTTTGTCAAAATCCTACAGAAGCAATTACAGCACTACAAACGTTAGATCCCCATCGGGTATTTACCAAGCACACCCAAACCCGCAACCCAGAAATTGCTTTTATGTTTCCTGGTCAAGGGTCACAATACATCAACATGGGATTTAACCTCTACAGCCGGGAAACCGTGTTTCGGGAGGTAGTAGATCAGTGTGCAGATATCCTTAAACCTTTGCTGGGTAAAGATTTAAGGGAAATAATTTATCCGATGGCAAGCGATCGCCAAACTGCATCTCTCACCCTGCAACAGACCTGTTTTACTCAACCGGCATTATTTGTGATTGAATATGCCCTGGCGCAACTATGGCAAAGTTGGGGAATTAAACCCCAAGCCATGATTGGTCATAGTATTGGTGAATTTGTTGCCGCTTGTATTGCCGGGGTATTTACCTTAGAAGATGCCTTGATGTTGGTAGCAATTCGTGGGCGGATGATGTGGGAATTACCAGCCGGAGCCATGTTATCAGTGCGGTTGCCTGCTGTGGAAGTGGAAAAACGCTTGAGTGGAGAATTGGCAATTGGGGCTATTAATAGCCCCAACTTGTGTGTAGTATCGGGGACAAAAGAGGCGATCGCTAACTTGCAAAGCGAACTAGAAAGCCAAGAAATTATCTGTCGTTATTTACACACATCTCATGCTTTTCATTCGCCCATGATGGAGGCGATCGTTGCACCCTTTGCCGAAGTAGTCAAGCAAGTCAAATTATCACCACCCCAAATTCCCTTTATTTCCAGTGTCACAGGTGACTGGATTACAGTAGAACAAGCCACTGATCCCCTGTATTATGCTCAACATTTGCGCGAGACAGTGCGTTTTGCTCAAGGTGTACAAACCCTTTGGCAACAACCAGAACGCCTCTTATTAGAAGTGGGGCCCAGGACAACGACCACAACCTTAGCACGCCAACAAGCTAAAAATATCTCAGAGCAAATAGCCGTTGCATCCCTCAGTGATAACGCTGATGACGAAACAGAATGGACAGCTTTATTACAAGCAGTAGGGCAACTGTGGTTAGCCGGAGTCACTATCGACTGGAATAGCTTCTATCAAGGAGAACGCAGACAACGCTTACCTTTGCCTACCTATCCCTTTGAACGACAACGCTTTTGGATTGATCCTCTACCCCATCCCGATAGAATCACCAAATCTTCACGTCCGCAACCGCAATTAGTACCCATTCCTACCATGTCAACCCCAAACAAACTTATTCCTCTACTACAAGCAATTATTGAAGAAACCTCTGGACTAGAAATTGCTGGTGTTAGTGAAGCAACTACATTTCTCGAAATGGGATTGGATTCTCTCTCCCTCACACAAGTAGGACTAGTACTGAAGAAAAAGTTCCAAGTCAAAGTCACACTCAGACAATTACTAGAGGTTTATCCCGATTTAGCCACCCTAGCCGACTTCATCCAACAAAACCTATCTCCTGAAGCTTTATCTGCTCTAATTCCTACGGAAACAGCAGTCCAGGAAGTTGCGACAAATAGCAGCAATGGCAAACATAGTTCCGTCCCCACCTTAATATCTAACAACGGTTCCACACCCCAGACTCCGCTCCCCACCGTTCCCGCCAGCGCCTTAGAAAGCGTGATTAATCAGCAACTGCAAATCATGGCACAACAACTGGCGCTGTTAAGTAACACCCCTCAAGCTGTACCCACAGCACCACCAGTTCCTGAAAATAACGTTGTTCCGGCCAAAACCACCACTCAACCTAGTCCCAAGCCAGAATCACAAGACACCACCGATAACGCTCCTAAAAAAGTATTTGGTGCAGGCGCTCGCATCGAAACCACCCAGACAAAAAATTTAACAGCGCAACAACGCAACTACTTAGACAAAATCATTCAAAAATATACCCAACGCACCCAAAAATCCAAAGAATATACCCAAGCAAATCGCCCACATTTGGCAGATCCCAGGAGTGTTTCTGGCTTCAACCCGACAATGAAAGAAATGGTTTACCCCATTGTCGTTTCTCGCTCATCAGGTTCTAAACTGTGGGATCTTGACGGTAATGAATACGTCGATTTAAGTAACGGTTTTGGTTTAAACTTGTTTGGTTGGTCACCTGCTTTCGTTACGGAAGCGATCGAAGCCCAGCTAAAACTAGGCATGGAAATCGGCCCGCAAACTCCCTTGGTGGGAGAAGTGGCTAAGTTGATGTGTGAATTGACCAACTTTGACCGCGCTGCCTTTTGTAACACAGGTTCCGAAGCAGTGTTAGGGGCAATGCGGTTAGCACGCACCATCACTGGACGTAACTTAATTGCCATCTTCTCTGGTGGTTATCACGGGATTTTAGATGAAGTCATCGTTCGGGGGACGAAAAAACTCCGGTCAATTCCAGCTGCACCCGGTATTCCCCAAGAAAAAGTCGAGAATATCATCGTCATCGACTACGATGCTCCCGACGCACTAGATATTCTCAAAAGTCGGGCTGATGAATTAGCCGGAATCATGGTGGAATCTGTCCAAAGCCGTCGTCCTGAATATCAGCCGCGAGAATTTCTTCAGCAGTTGCGACAATTTACAGAACAAGAGGGAATCGCCTTAATTTTTGATGAAATCGTCACAGGTTTCAGAATTCATCCCGGCGGCGCTCAAGCTCATTTTGGCATCCAAGCCGACATCGCTACCTACGGCAAAATTGTCGGTGGTGGCTTACCGATTGGGGTAATTGCTGGTAAATCTCAATATATGGATGCTTTAGATGGAGGCTTTTGGCAATATGGCGATGATTCTGTACCGGAAGTAGGTGTCACTTACTTTGCCGGCACATTTGTCCGTCATCCCCTAGCACTAGCCGCAGCCAAAGCCGTACTCCAGCACTTAAAACACAACGGCCCTAGCTTGCAGCAAGAATTAAACGCCAAAACCGATAAGTTTGTTGCAGAATTGATGGGCTATTTCCAGCAAATGCAAGCTCCATACACTGTGTATAATTTTGGCTCACTGTTCATGGTTAAGTCTGCACCAGAGTTTCCCTACGGAGACTTGCTGTTTTACTTAATGCGAGACAAGGGAGTGCATATTTGGGATCACCGTCCTTGTTTCCTAACTACAGCCCATTCCGCTACTGATTTAGCTTTGGCAATGGCAGCTTTTAAAGAAAGTATTGCCGAAATGCAAGCAGCTGGTTTCTTTGCTGCACCAAGGCAAAATCCAGAACAAGCAAAACCTGACAACTTTCGCAACCGTCCTCCCCAACCCGGAGCTAAATTAGGGCGAGATCCTGAAGGTAATCCGGCGTGGTATATTCCTGATCCCCAAAGACCAGGTAAATATTTACAAGTGGCTAGTGTTGCTTAAATGCTTAGTCTTTGGGTTATCAAGCCCAAAGAAATTTTTTTTAAAAGTTAGCAAAAACAATTTTTTATATGTCATTAACAAATCAGCAATTAAATTCCCGTAGTCAATCCCCCTTAATAATTCCTGAGCGCATTATTGAGACAGATACCTCAACCTTTACAGAGAAGTTTAACCGATCGCCTTTCATGTTCTCTCACAATTTGGCTGATCATCCATTATTCGATCTACCCCGCTTGGTGACACTGGCAGATACTATCCTCAGCCAAAACGGCAGAATCACTTGTCAGAGTAGCAAAGTATCTGTAGACCGCAAATGGGCAGACATCCCACCCAAAGATCAAGTTGCGGAATGTCTAGCGCAGATTGAAGACTCTGAGTCTTGGTTATTGCTTTACAATGTGCAGATTGTGCCAGAATACAGAGCGTTGCTAGAGCAAATCATTGGCGAACTAGAAGAACTCACGGGTGTACCTCTGCACAAACAGATCACATGGCGAGATGCCTATATTTTTGTGGCTTCTCCCCACTCGATTACGCCCTATCACATTGACCATGAATCAACCTTTCTCTTCCAGATTCACGGTGCTAGGACGGCTAATATTTTCAATCCCTATGATCCCACAATTCTCAGTGAGCAAGAAATTGAGCGATATTACATTGGTGATTTAAGTGCAGCCAATTACACACAAGAGAAACAAAAGAAAGCCAATGTCTATCCTTTAGTAGCGGGTAAGGGAGTCCATCATCCAGTCCGCGCGCCTCATTGTTTTCAAAACGGTAATAGCTATTCGGTCGCTATGGGTGTTCATTTCTGTATGCGTCCCTATGATTTACAGGCGCGGATTTATCAAGTCAATTTTATCTTGCGGCAACTCCGTTTAGAGCCTAAACCACCAGGTAAATCGGCGCTGTCAGACAAAATCAAAATCTGGGTGATGGGGTTACTCTCGAAACGTAAGCCAGGAAATAAGTATGAGCTAATTCGTTCAGGGGTGATGAAACTGCGATCGCTTGCAGAATTATTCATAGGTATGAAGAAATGGATTAAGCGTTAATTGAGGCCATGTCTAAATACATCAAACCCTTAACTTCCCTGCGAGGAATAGCTGCTTTAATTGTAGTTATTCACCATTTTGCTTATTACGGTTTACCGCAAGTAGGGATGATGTTTTCATCCCATAGTGATTTTTTCCGTAATGGTTATTTATCGGTAGATTTCTTCTTCATTTTAAGCGGTTTTATTATGGCTCACGTTTATGTCAGCCATTTTGACTCTGGTGTGAGTGGAGATAAATATCGCTCTTATTTATTCTCCCGCTTCGCCAGAATTTATCCTCTACATTTATTCATGCTCTTGCTGTTTATTGGCATGGAAATAGTCAAACTATTCTGGCTCAATCTTCCTGCTTTCACTGGCAAGTTTAACTTGACGGCTCTTTTTGCCAATGTTGTGCTTTTACAAGCTTTTGACTTAAATTGTCCACCTTTATTTAAATGTGATACCTACTGGAATGAACCAGCTTGGTCTATTAGTGTAGAGTTCGTCATTTACTGCGTATTTCCGATTCTCTTATTTTGCTTATTAAAAACACCCCAAAAACGTGATTTACAAATATACATCACCACTTTAATTGGGATGTTGCTAGTAATATTCATTGCTGCTGGGAATCTAAATAATATTATTGGCATTCCGGCGATCGCTAGATGTGGTCTAGAATGCGTACTTGGTATTTTAAGTTACAAATTTTATTGTCGTAGTACCCAAAAAACTTTTTTTAACCTGGATATAATAGCAGTCATAGCTATAGTCTGGATTGTCTTCATTATGCAGTACAACTGGGGTGACTTGCGGTTTATTCGTAGTGTTCATGACTGGCTAGTGCTACCAGCCTTTTCTCTACTAATTTTAGCTGTATCTATTCATAGTAATGGTTTCATCACCAAACTACTAAACTCATCTATCATGCTATATTTGGGGACTATATCTTACTCAATTTACATGATTCATTGGTTTTTACAAGAATTCTTAAAGCTTTTCTGGTTTTATAAATTTCATGTAAATTTTGGTAGCGATTTCCATGAATATCAGACTTGGATGAGTTTGGGTCTGTTTGTCACGGCTGTATTATTGATAGCATCACTGACTTACCAATTTATAGAACTGCCTATGCGTAGCTATTTAAAGTCAATGAGTTTTGTAAAGAAATATGTTTATCGTCAATAAATTAACTGTTAGTCATTGAGTTATTCATGGAATTATCCGCAGCATTTGTGAGAAGATATAAATCCCCATAATGTTACCTTTCTCGCAAACGAATTTAGATTTAATATTTTTTTACATTTTTTTAGATAATTAAGGTGGTTCTATGAGTTTATTACCAGTAGATTCTCAATTAACGTCTGTTGATTTTGATCCGTTTGCAGATGGAGAATTACTATTAACGGCTCCTGCCACCGAATCGCAAAAAGAAATTTGGGCATCTGTACAGATGGGGGATGCTGCCAATTGTGCATACAACGAATCCCAATCCTTGCGCCTCAAAGGAAAACTAGATTTAGCAGCCCTCCAGTCAGCCTTACAACAATTAGTCCAACGCCACGAAGCCTTACGGACAACCTTCAGCACTGATGGCAGTACACTCTGTATAGTAGCTGCCTTGTCAATTGACATCCCCACCATTGACCTTTCTGCTGTAGAACAGTCAGATCAAGAGGCAAAAGTGGCGAGTTTGCTACGACAAGAGGTAGAGAAACCATTTGACTTGGAACATGGCCCCCTCTTTCGCGCCCAAATTATCAAACTGCATCCACAAGAGCATTTAGTGACTTTGACTGCCCATCATATTATTTGCGATGGTTGGTCTTGGGCAGTACTGATGCCAGATTTGGGACAAATGTATTCTGCCTTGCAGCAAGGGAAAAATGCAGATTTGGCAGAACCAGACTGTTTTAGTGAGTACGCCATTTTACAAGCAGACGAGGCAGAAAATCCCGAAGCAATTACCACAGAACAATATTGGTTAGATCAGTTCGCTAACTCTGTACCGGTGGTAGATTTTCCCACAGATCGCCAGCGTCCACCACTGCGAACCTTTAACTCGGCCCGTGAAGATTGGCAATTAAACCCAGAACTCGTCACTCACCTCAAACAACTAGGGACAAAACTGGGTTGTAGCTTGATGACGACAATCTTGGCAGGGTTTGAAGTCTGGTTGCACCGCCTCACAGGACAAAATGATTTAGTTGTGGGCATATCTGCTGCCGGACAAGCGGCTACAGGACAGTATAATCTTGTAGGTCATTGCGTAAATTTATTACCATTGCGGAGTCATGTTAATAGTGAACAATCCTTTAGTGACTACCTGCAAGCTAGGCGATCGCCTGTGTTGGATGCCTACGATCACCAGCAGTTTACCTTTGGCAGTCTGGTAAGAAAACTATCATTACCACGGGATGCTAGCCGTATTCCCTTAGTGCCGATTATCTTCAATATCGATCAAGGGTTAGCAAGTGATAAACTCCCCTTCGCAGGCTTGGAGGTAGAATTTTTCTCCAATCCCCGTTCCTTTGAAAACTTTGAGATATTTATCAATGCCACCGAATTACGTGGACAACTCACCCTAGAGTGCCAATACAATACCAACTTATTTGCAGCTGACACCATCCGCCGCCGCTTGGCAGAGTTGGAAACCTTGTTATCGGGGATAGTAGCCAACCCCAATCAAACCATCGCCTCCTTACCCCTCCTGCCAGCATTTGAGCAACAGTTACTAGCCGACTGGAACAATACCACCAAGACTTATTCCCAGGATCTTTGCATTCATCAACTATTTGCTGCCCAAGTTGAGAAAACACCAGAAGCGATCGCCATTATCTTTGCTGACCAACAACTAACCTACCGCGAACTGAATCACCGAGCGAATCAACTGGCGCATCATCTGCAAACCTTGGGTGTGAAACCAGAGGTACTAGTGGGGTTATGTGTGGAACGCTCTGTGGAAATGGTCATAGGAGTCTTAGCCATCCTTAAAGCCGGGGGAGCCTACCTACCCTTAGATTACACCTACCCCCCAGAACGTTTAGCGTTCATGCTGCAAGATGCGCAAGTATCAATACTATTGACACAAACCCATCTCCAAGCCACCCTACCCCAGCATCAAGCCCAGACGATTTGCCTCGATAGTGACTGGCAAACCACAACAGAGGAATTGCCCAACCCCACATCTGATGTCACCCCTGACAACCTCGCCTACCTCATCTACACATCAGGTTCCACAGGTCAACCGAAAGGGGTGCAAATCGAGCATCGCAGTGCGGTAAATCTCCTCCACAGCATCCAGCAAGCACCAGGATTAACAGCTGAAGATACACTGCTTTCCGTCACCAGCTTATCCTTCGACATCGCCGTTTCCGAAGTTTTCCTTCCCCTGATCACTGGGGCAAAATTGGTGTTAGCCAGTCGAGCAGAAGCTGCTGATGGCAATCAACTCCTAAAATTGCTCAATACCCACAGTGTTACCTTCATGCAGCCTACGCCAATTACTTGGCGACTGCTACTAGCCGCAGGCTGGCAAGGTAGCCCCCAATTGAAGATGATTTCCACGGGTGAAGCTTTACCCAGAGACTTAGCAAACCAACTGTTACCGATGGGTAAAGTGTTGTGGAACCTCTACGGGCCGACAGAAACCACCATTTGGGCTACAGGTTGTCAAGTTGTCCCAACAGATCAACCAATCAACATTGGTCATCCCATCGCTAATACTCAGACCTATATTTTAGATGCTCATTTGCAACCCGTTCCTGTTGGTATCCCTGGTGAGTTGTATATCGGTGGTGCAGGATTGGCAAGGGGGTATTTAAATCGCCCTGATTTAACTAGCGAGAGATTTATCCCCAATCCCTTCAGCACTGATCCCCAATCCCGGTTATACAAGACTGGAGACTTGACTCGCTATTTACCTAATGGAGAAATTGAGTACTTAGGACGGATTGATTATCAAGTCAAAGTCCGGGGTTTTCGGATTGAATTGGGTGAGATTGAAGCGACAATGGCCCAACATCCGGCGGTGAAAGAAGCGGTGGTTGTCGTTAGAGAAGATATTCCCGATGAGAAAACTTTAGTTGGCTACTTGGTGGCTAAACAAGCAGCTGAACTTGAGTTACTAGGCGATGCACATATTCAAGACTGGAATCAAAGATGGGATTTACTCTATGAATCAGCTTTAAAGAATGCTACACCAGAATCTCTGCAAAACCAGACTTTAAGCGATGCCGCAATTATTAAACAGTTAACTAATCAAGATAACTTTGAAGCACAAGTCCAAGAATGGTTAGAGCAAACTGTAGCGAGAATTTTGGCTCTCAAACCCAGTCGCGTGATGGAAATCGGCTGTGGGACAGGACAAATTTTACTGGAAGTTGCCCCCCAATGCACATATTACTTGGGAACAGACTATGCAGCCCCAGCCATCCAAGCATTACAAAAGCAACTACAATCATCCACCAAAAATTTACCAGAAGTTGTTCTAGATCACAGAAGTGCTGATGATTTCCAAGGAATTGAACCTGATTCCTTCGATACGGTAATTATCAACTCAGTTGTCCAGTATTTCCCCGATGCGGGTTATTTACAGCAAGTCTTAGAAAAGGCGGCAAAGGCGGTAAAAACAGGTGGTTGGATTTATGTCGGTGATGTCCAAAGCTATGGATTATTGCCAACTTATCATGCAATGGATCAACTCAAGCGATCGCCTGCTTCCATGCTCATCGACAAATTCCAGACAATTGTCGAGAATCGCGTCAAAAACGAAGACGAACTCGTTGTTGATCCCGGTTTCTTTTATGCCCTGAAACAGCAGATTCCGGAAATTGGGCATATGGAGTTCCAACTGCGTCGGGGTAATTTATGGAATGAAACCACCCAGTTTCACTATGATGTCTTTTTGTACATAGGAACGCCAGAAAAAATTAACAATCAGCCAACTTGGCATGATTGGCTAGATGAACAGTTAACTATCACGGAATTGCGGCGCATTCTGGAGACAACAAAACCCGAATATTATTGCCTCAACAGAATTCCTAACGCCCGCCTTCAAACAGAAGTGCAAGCTTTAGCCTGGTTGCAACAAGACCAAAATCTAGCGACTGTCGGCGACTTACAAGCCAAGCTTCAGACAGTTGCACCAGGAATTGATCCAGAGCATCTCTGGCAACTAGGAGCAGAATTCCCCTATAAAGTTGACCTCAGATGGTCAGATGCCGCTAAAGATGGTTATATAGAAGCGGTTTTCCTGCGCCTAGATCAGGCAATGCAAATAGCATCTCCCCCACCCCAGCAAATATCTGGTGCTACTGCCAATAGTCCCATGCTCAAGCAAGCCGAGAACTATCAGCTAATTCCCGAATTACGCCAGTTCCTGAAACAACGCTTGCCCGAACACATGGTTCCGGCTACCTTGATGATCTTAGAGGCTATGCCACTGACACCCAATGGCAAAGTAGATCGCCAAGCCCTCCCCAAACCTGATTTAGTGCGTCTGGAACTGGAAGCCAATTATCTCGCACCACGTACCCCCACGGAACAGCAAATTGCCGATATTTGGACTCAAGTACTGCGGTTAGAGCGTGTGGGTGTACATAACAACTTCTTTGAATTAGGCGGACATTCATTACTGGGAACTCAGGTAATGGCTCGTCTTTATCAAACTTTTCAAGTCAAACTGCCCTTATCCATCTTATTTGAAGTGCCGACGATCGCCGATTTAGCCAAACGCATTGAAGTGATTACCATGAGCGCCCAAACTTGGCAGGCTCCCCAGTCTGACTTAACCGAAGATGATGAAGAAGGAGAGATATAGCCATGATGATGCTGAAGCCAGTTGTGGAACTGCCCAAACAGGACAAAGACAGTGTGAGAACAATCGATACCTTGTTATCGGAGTTACACCAACTAGAAGTAAAATTGTGGCTAGAAGGCGAGCGTCTGCGTTATCGTGCGCCCAAAGACGTGCTGAGTCCACAACTGTTAGCTGAACTCAAAGAGCGCAAACTCGAAGTCATCTCCTTCTTGCAACAAGTCAGTGCGGCGAAAGTGGCTAACAAATTGCCGCCAATTGTCACAATTCCCAAAGATAGCAACTTACCCCTGTCTTTTTCTCAAGAACGGCTATGGTTACAGCATCAGCTAGAGCCAGATAGCCCCATCAATAATATGCCCTACGTTTACCGTCTCCAAGGCAAACTCAACTTCAAAGCCCTGGAACGGAGTCAAAACGAAATGCTGCGACGACATGAAATCCTGCGTACCATTTTCGTGGTGGAGGATGGACAACCCGTACAGCAAATCAAACCAGAAATAACCGTACCTTTGACAGTTATCGATCTGCAAAAATTGCCCCCAGACGAAAAAGATGGGGCAGCAAAACGTGCCGCCGAAGCAGATATTCGTCGTTCCTTCGACTTGGAACAAGGGCCAATGGTGCGCCTTACCTTGTTTCAACTCCACCCAGAAGAATACATTCTTATAGTCAACCTGCATAGAATCGTTTGTGATGGGACTTCTTGCGATATCTTCTTCCGGGAATTACTAGCCTTATATCAAGCCTTCTGCAAAGATCAACCCTCTCCCCTAGCACAACTCCCCGTCCAATATGGAGACTTTGCTCACTGGCAACGCCAATGCTTACAAGGAGATTTACTCCAGCCAGAAATAGATTATTGGCAAGAAAAACTCAAAGGTGATTTATCTCCCTTACCCCTACCCACCGATTATCCCCGGCCGCCAGTCCTCAGCTATCGGGGTTCTCGGCGTTATCTCTTGTTGCCACCATCTTTGAGTGAGTCCTTAAATAACTTAAGTCAGCAAACAGGATCTACCTTGTTTATGACCCTGATGGCAGCCTTTAAAGTGCTACTCTATCGCTACACAGGCCAAGAA
Source organism: Nostoc sp. TCL26-01 (assembly GCF_013393945.1). Lineage (NCBI taxonomy): Bacteria > Bacillati > Cyanobacteriota > Cyanophyceae > Nostocales > Nostocaceae > Nostoc > Nostoc sp. TCL26-01. Next base: position 5,795,711 of record NZ_CP040297.1, on the reverse strand, counting down.
GACATCCTGATTAGCTTTTCTCATGGGGGGAGAACTCAAGTAGAAATTGAGAACTTAATTGGCCCTTTTACCAAGACATTGGCACTGCGGACTTTGCTAGGAGATAGCCTGAGTTTTCGGGAACTGCTGAAACGAGTCCGTGATAATGCCCTAGAAGCTGATACTCATCAAAATGTCCCGTTTGAAAAACTCACTGATGAATTAGGGCGGAAATCGCGGTGGGGACGTTTACCTTTGTTACAGGTGCTATTTGCCCTCAATCCCCCTTGGAAGAACGACAATACTTTATCGACAATAGAATTACCGGAACTAACCATCAATTCTTTATTTGGTTATGTCTACGTCGGAGAAACCAAATTTGATTTGAGCCTGGTGATGCGGGAAACAGACCAAGGTGTCAGGGCTGTATTTGAATACAACGAGGATCTGTTTGAGGGAACTTCCATCGCTCAAATGCTGGAGTGTTTTCAAGTGCTGCTAGAAAATATTGTGACTAACCCAGATTGCAGTCTGGCGATGTTGCCTATACTTAAACCCGCACAAAAGCAGCAATTATTGGTAGGCTGGAATAATACAGCTTGCAAACATACCACAAGTAAGTTTTTGTGTCAAGCAATTAGCGAACAGGTACAGAAGAATCCCCAAGCGATCGCCTTAATCATCGGTGAGCAACAATTAACCTATCAAGAGTTAAACGCGCGTGCCAATCAACTAGCCAATTACCTGCTCACATTGGATTTACCCACAGCCACACCAGTGGCTATCTATATGCAGCCATCCTGGGAAATGGTGGTAGCAATTTTGGGTGTTCTCAAAGCTGGGAAAGCTTTCACATTGCTGGATTCCATTCATTATGGGCAAAGTTCTCCTACCTCGCTCGTGTTAACTCAAAGCCAGCTTTTATCCGACTTACCTCACCATCAGCAAGTAGTCGCATTCGATACCCAGTGGCAAGCGATCGCCAAACATCATCAAAACGATCCCGATTGTCAAACCACAGATGACAGTCTCGCCTGTGTCATTTACGTCCCCAATCCCCACGGTAAACCAGATGGGATAGAGATTAGCCACCAGAATCTGCTGAGTCACAGTTTAGCAATGAGTGAAGTTTGGCAATTGACCCCAGGCGATCGCGTGTTAACATTTGCTGCCAAGGGTAGGAATGCGATCGTTGAATCCCTGTTTTCTAGCTTCATCAGTGGAGCAACAGCTATTCTCCAACCCCAGGAAATTCCCAACTCACCCCTAGAGTTTTTCTCCTTAATTACTCAAAAACAAGTTACCATCCTCAATTTACCCACTGCCTTTTGGTATGAGTTAGTTAACGCCGCCTCCCTATCTCCTCAATCCTTACCAGCAAACCTACGCCTAGTCATGGTGGGAGGAGAAAAAGTTGCCCAAACAGCTTATCAAGCTTGGGTAAAACTCTTTGGGCAACAAGTACGCTGGTTAAATGCTTACGGCTCAATAGAGACAACTTTCACAGCCACAATTTACCACCCAGAAACGGCGAATCAAGCCACAAGTCGGCGAGCAGAGATCCCCATCGGTAAACCAATCGCCAACACCCAAATCTACATTCTCGATCGCCTATTGCAACCTTTACCAGTCGGCGTTCCTGGGGAAATTTACATTAGTGGACTTGGTATTGCTCAAGGTTATAGCGATCGCCCCAACATAACATCTGAGAAATTCATCTCTAATCCCTTCAGTCCTGAACCCAACTCTCGCCTCTACAAAACTGGTGATTTAGCTCGCTACCTCCCAGATGGCAATATTGAGTATTTAGGACGCAACGATCACCAAGTCAAAATAGACGGTTTTCGGATCGAGTTGGCAGAGATAGAAACTTTATTAAACCAACACCCAGCCATAGCTCAGGCGGTAGTCATTGCTAATCAACCTCCGGCTGGCAACAATCGCTTAATTGCTTACATTGTTCCCCAAACAGGAGAGACATTAACAACTGATGAGTTGCAGAGTTTTCTCGCTCACCAGTTGCCAGATTACATGATCCCGGCTGATTATGTCAGCTTAGAATCCCTTCCTCTCACTGCCAATGGCCAAATCGATCATCGTGCCTTACCAACACCTAATTTTGTCCAGCAAACGTCAGAAGTTGTGTTTGTCGCTCCCCGTGATCAAGTGGAAATGCAACTAGTAAAAATTTGGGAAAAGATTTTGGGTGTACAACCCATCGGCGTTGAAGATAACTTTTTCGCCGTAGGCGGTAACTCCTTCTTAGCAGTGCGCCTATTTTCGGAAATTGAAAAGCATTTTGACAAAAACTTCCGTTTATCAACCCTGCTGCAAAGACCAACAATTGCCCAACTTGCAGAGGTGATTCGCCAAGAAGCAGCACCCCAAGTTTGGGAACACTTGGTAGTGATGAAACCGGGTATACCTAGCAAGCTACCATTCTTCTGTGTTCATGCTATTTGGGGCAACATCCTATTCTATCGGGGATTAGCCAGTTATTTAGACCCAGAGCAACCCTTCTATGCTCTACAAGCGAAAGGTCTAGATGGTCAACAAACACCGATGACTTCTATCCCAGAAATAGCCTCTAGCTGCATCAAAGAAATGCGAAAAATGCAACCACAAGGCCCTTACTTGTTGGGTGGCTTTTCATGGGGTGGTACATTAGCTTTAGAAATCGCTCAACAACTGCAAGCACAAGGTCAAGAAGTGAAATTACTGGCAATCTTTGATACGGGCGCTCCCATAGCTAACAAATTTGATGGTAATCAGGCTAGTAATAGCAAACCACAATCTTTTTGGAGTCAGGGCTTATTAAGGTTGAGAAATTTACAGAAATTGCAGTTTTCTGAGCGATTAACTTATCTTTGGGAAAAGCTGTATTGGCATTTAACAGCCGGGAGAGTGAGTATTATCTACAGATTTTACTTGCATTATGTGAAGCGATCGCTCCCAGAACTATTCATCTACAATGTAGTCGCAGCTAATTATCAGGCGTATAAAAAATACGTAGCTCAAGAATATCCAGGGAAAATTACTCTTTTCCGTGCAATTAATAATATGACTCAGTTAGAAAATAGCCCTGATTTACGTTGGGGTCAGATAGCCACCAATGGAGTAGAGATTTACGAAGTTTTGGGAACTTCTCACACTGGTCTGATGGAAGAACCCCATGTCAAGCTACTCGCTCAACAATTGCAATCTTGCCTAGAGCAACTACAGCCAGACAAGACCACAATTAAAGAAGTCTCAAGTACAGTTTTGTCACGGGAATACTGCTAAAAACCAACTCACGTATTTGTTTTGTGATTAAAGTTTTTTGCTAAAAAACAAGATACCCGAATCGGTTGAGCATTCGGGTATCTTGTTTTGATAGCTAGTAATAGACACACTAAGTTAGATAGATTAGCAAGCACCACTGTTTTTATTAAACAGAACTGCCACAGTTTTGAAAATTAACTGCAAATCGTACGACAAACTCCAGTTCTTTTGATAGAGCAAATCCAGACGAATTACATCTTCAAAACTACGTACTGTTGAACGTCCGTTGACTTGCCATTCTCCAGTCATCCCTGGCTTCACATCCAAGCGCTGCCATTCTGGGACTTCATAGCGTTCTACTTCATCGGGTGTGGGTGGTCTAGTTCCAACTAAACTCATGTCTCCTTTCAAGACATTCCAAAACTGGGGTAGTTCATCAATGCTAGTCCGGCGGATGAATGTACCTACTCGTGTGATGCGGGGATCATGTTCATTCTTGAAAAAAGCCCCCTGGACTTGATTTTTCACTTGGGATTTTTTCGCTTCTGCATCTACACACATCGAGCGAAATTTCCAGATTTTAAATCGCTTGCCCATCCAACCACAACGAATTTGACCAAAGAAAATAGGGCCTGGATCGTCAATTTGAATAGCGATCGCCACAGGAATCAACAAAATTCCTGTAATCACTAAGCCAACTAAAGCACCAACAATATCTATTGATCTTTTAATCCAAGATCCTACGGAAGTGTGAGTAGCTGGTAATTGCTCTTTTTGGCGAGGAGAAATTTTTTGTATATTTACGACTTGGTTGGCTGCTATGGAAGGTGTTGTACTACTAGACTCAATCGCAAAAACCTGATGTAGTTCTGTTAAGTTGAGGACTGCCAAAACTTGAGGGGTGACATTCCTCAAAAGCATGATAATTTTTGCTTCTTGGGTAGTTTTCCAACTATTAATCAAAGCTCCTAAACCACTACTATCCATAAAAGTGGTTTTTTGGAAGTCAAAAATGATCTCTTGCGGACGTGTGTCTCCTTGGATTAGGTCTTGGCAGGTTTGCTTCAAGCTTACTGCTTCAAATACACTAAACCTCTCAGGTATCTGGATGATTACTGTTGCACTCAGGGTAGTGATGGGAAAACTTACCTCGGTCAATTGTTCAGGTACGAATGTCTGCACTGTCGTTGCCATATTAATTTAATTTGCTGAATATTCTCTATGTCTGGAAAATCACTGAATATTCAATCCAGTTGTCAAGAAATATCTGTTGTACTTAAAATACCACCTTTGATTTTTGGAAATGTCAGATATACGGATTTTTTCAAGATTCCAACAGAAACAACACACAACTATAAACTTTTTGTAAAGTAGTTACTGAGGTAAAACCATTTGCGGAAAACATCAGTGAAATATAAAGATATCATTCACAGCACTATAAATTTTTGTCAAAGTCTAGTTAGTTTTCAGGAATTTTACCAAGTAAGCTTTAAAACGTGATATCCTAACCATAGGAAATTACAGAGAAACAGATAGTACAACCATGAATAAGCATTTTAAGCATTGATACACGTAGTTCAGTAAAGACTAAAATTAATAAACATTAACGATTCTTAATCAGCTAGTACAAGTATCTGACGGTAGTAACTATCAAGTTAGTTCTTGATACAAAGTCTTGAATAAAAGGCATAGACTAGCAACCATAAGTACTAATAATACTGCAAAAGTTACTCAACACAGCTAGCTGAAAAGTTAAGATATTTAACCAAATCAATCCTGATTTAATTTGAATTAAAGCTTAAGTTTGAATAGTATTTTGTAGATTGTACTAGAATGCAAAATGTAAAAAATATCAAAATCCATAGAACTCGTTTGACTTTTGATATTTTGATGTTCCCAGGCTATTCGATGATTCCCTAAACCTGCATTGTCTTGTGTGTTTCTCCCATCAAAAGCAATGATTTGGCTAGACAGTGAATATTTTGAACCAATGAGTTGCGGTTTTTACAGTATTTATGAAACAAGCTAAGGTGCTGAATGTAAGTATTAACAACATCACGATGGTGGAGTTGTTAGAAAAGTTACAGTTTGGTGGTGTTGTGTTCACTCCCAACGTGAACCACATCATGCAATTACAGAAGAAATCCGACTTTTATTCTGTTTATCAAAAAGCAGATTACACAGTTTGTGACAGCAAAATTGTGTTGTATGCCTCTCATTTCTTAAATGCGCCGATTCAAGAAAAAATAGCGGGATCAGATTTATTTCCAGCGTTTTGTGAATATTATCGGCATGATGAAAAGATCAAAATCTTTTTACTAGGTTCGGAACCTGAAGTAGTCAAGACAGCGCAAAGAAAAATCAATGCCAAAATCGGGCGGAATATAGTAGTTGCATCACATTCACCTTCTTTTGGATTTGAGAAAAACGAACAAGAATGTCAGGAGATTGTTAAACTGATCAACTCTTCTGAGGCTACAGTTTTAGCAATTGGTGTAGGTGCGCCCAAACAAGAAATGTGGATTGCCAAATATCAACAACAATTTAAGAACATCAAAACCTTCATGGCTATTGGTGCAACGATTGATTTTGAGGCTGGTTATGTGAAGCGATCGCCTAGATGGATGAGTGAAGTTGGTTTAGAATGGCTCTACAGACTCATCAGTGAGCCTAAGCGACTGTGGAAAAGATATGTTTTTGATGCGATTCCCTTCCTATTTTTAATCTTGCAACAAAGACTCAACCTTTACAGTAATCCTTGGTCAGAGACTCAACCCAGTGGTCTCCACGAATGGGAGAAAAGAAGCTTGTCAAAGATATTTCAGATGACAGATAACATCACCTCAAGTAATGAACATCTGAATGTGACTTCAGAAACAGAACCCATGTTGCAAGAACACATACAAACAAATCTTCTGACGAAGGAACTTCGCTAACTCTCAAACTCCAATCCAGCGTCATACTCATACATAGATAGATGTGGCAATATTTAATACACGAGTAAATGGAAGTTGGATTAGTAAAATCTTCATCAGTCTTGCTGGATCAAAACTCTAACAGCACAACGCCATCAACAATTAACATAGGAGACACACCAAATTACTAGTTTTACTTCTTCGTGAAGAGTTTTAGGAAAATGTAACAATTATCCTCTATAGTCAAAAAGATTTGTTAGGTTATTAGACATCATGAAAAAGCAGCAATTGCATGATATGAGTACATGAACCAGAGTCAGAATCAAAAGAAAACAGTAGTTATGCTGAGTCTTTTTCTCAGTATATCTACGGATTGCTCAGGAGTATTGATATAATCTAGGTTTACTCATATCAATTTTTTTTAGATGTCCCTAACGACCTAATTGAGATAAAGATAAGTAAATTGTATGGAGACAACAAACTCTACCGAAGAAATAGATATTCAAAAGTATCTGCTAGTCCTCAAACGTCGCTGGTGGATTATTGCTGGAGTGTTTGTAACTTTCGCTACTTTGGGTGGAGCTTTGTCAAGTCTCCAACCAACCACCTATGAAGCAACTGGCAAACTACTGTTTCAGACAGATAGAACCTCAGCTCTCACAGGAATTGATGGGAAAATCGGTGATTTAGAATCGCTTGGTTCTAATCCTTTAGACACCCAAGCCTTGCTAGTCAGATCCAAACCCATCATCCAGGAAGTGATCAAGACTCTCAATCTCAAAGATGAACAAGGAGAACCACTACAACCAGAAGCCATTGAGATCAATGTCGCATCAATTATGGGGACAGATGGGTTAACAGTTTCCTATGTCTCTCGCGATCCTGAACTAGCAAAAAAAATAGTCAATCAGGTAATGAAATCTTACATTGCCAATAATATCTTGACTAATCGCTCTCAAGCGATCGCTGCCGGTAACTTTATCGATAAACAATTGCCATCTGCCAAAGCTGAACTGGAGCAATCACAGAAAGCACTCTTACAATTTAAGCGCCAAAATCAGATTATCAATCTCAAAGAAGAAACAACTGGATTAGTCAAAAATACCTTGACTCTGGATAACGAAATTAATAATGCTCGTGTGCAAATCGCCGAATCGCTCGCCAGAGAAAAACAACTATCTAGTCAAATAAATTTACCCATTAAACAAGCTGTAGAAATTTCTTCTCTAAGTCAAGCTCCTGGTGTCCAAGAAGTATTAGCAGAATTGCAGAAAACCCAAACTCAATTAAAACTGCAACAGACACGTTATACAGATGCTAACCCAATTATCACCAATCTCAAAAGTCAAGAAGCAGCTTTAAAAACTATCTTAAAACAACGCATCACCGAGTATTTAGGCTATCCCATCCAGGTTGACATCACTAATTTACAAGTGAGAGAAATCAAGCGGCAAGTACCTTTAGAGCTAGAAAAATTGCGTTCACAACGTTTGAGTTTAGAAAAAAAACTCAAGTCTTTCTCTATCCTGAGAGACTCTTATAATCAAAGAATATTAGCCATACCTAACTTAGAAAAAATTCAAGGCGAACTAGAGCAAAAGTTATCACTTGCTCAAAAAAACTATGAGAATTTACTGGTCAAATCCCAAGAAATAAAAATAGTAGAAAGTCAAACTGTTGGTAATGCTCGTATCTTAGAAGAGGCTGAAGTTGGTAGCAGTCCATCGGCAGGCAAAAAGAAAGGGTTAGTTCTCATAGTAGCAATATTTGGGGGGTTAGTAATTGGGATAGCGGTTGCCTTCTTAGTAGACATAGTTGACAGAAAAGTCAAGACAGTCAAAGAAGCAGAAGGAATTTTCAACTACACCTTATTAGGTCTAATTCCTACTTTCCAAAACAAGAACAATAACACATTAAACTCCAGCGAACCTCACACCATCATCGTAGAAACATCTCCTCGCTCGATGATTCATGAAGCGTTCGGTATGCTGCAAGCTAATCTTAAATTTATTAGCTTAGATAAAAAAATTCGGACAATTGCTGTTACTAGTTCCACCCCTGGAGAAGGAAAATCACAAGTAGCAGCTAATTTAGCGGCTGTCATGGCTCAGACAGGACGACGAGTGTTATTAATTGATGCAGATTTGCGTCGCCCATCTCAACATCATCTCTGGAATTTAATCAACTCTACAGGCTTAAGCAACGTTGTCGCGGAGCAAGAGCAATTACACTCAACCATACAATCAGTTACACCAAACTTATCCCTACTCACTAGTGGTGTGATTCCTCCCAACCCTCTAGCAATAATTGACTCTGAAGCTATGAGGACTTTGTTAGAAGGCTTATCCACAGAGTATGACTATATAATTATTGATACACCTCCTTTGCTAGGAAATGCTGATGGAGTGGTTCTGAGCAAGATGGCAGATGGGGTTTTAGTCGTGGCTAGAATTGGTCTTGTGGATTCAACTAGTATGACAACTGCCAAGGCTTTACTATCACGCTCAGAAGTTAACGTTTTAGGTATGGTTGCTAATGCTGTGGATGTCCAACAAGAACCTAACTATTTTTATTACCAGAGTCAGCCCAGCGAAAAAAGTGTAGAAAAAGTAGACAGTACTCATTGATCGCCAAAACCACAATTAATTATGAACACACAAATAGAATTAGGAGAAGAGACAAACACAAGCCAACTTTCCACTTTAAATCTTTGGCAGCAAATTCGAGAAGATTGGATTGCTCACGGACGAGACTGGACTAAGCCAGGATTTAGAGCCGTGGCTATTCATCGTTTTGGGGTTTGGCGCATGAGTCTTGAGCCTAAACTGATGCGTGCGCCTTTTAGTATTCTCTATGGAATGTTATATCGCAAAGTCCGCAATACCTATGGCATTGAATTACCCTATACAGTCCAACTTGGTCGGCGTGTGATTATTGAACACCAGAGCGCAATTGTGATTCATGGTTATTGTGCCATTGGTGATGACAGTATTATTCGTCAAGGTGTGACTTTGGGTAATCGCTACGTGGATCGTCCTTTTGATGCGCCAAAGTTGGGCAAAAATGTCAACGTTGGGGCTGGGGCTAAAATTTTTGGCAACGTTACCATCGGTGATGGGGCTAATATTGGTGCTAATGCCGTAGTTCTTAGCGACGTTCCCCCCAACGCCACAGCAGTGGGTATACCTGCGCGAATTATTAATTCTTCTCGGTCTGATGTCTTGTGAAATCCCCTACTTCTTTGAGAAGTGGGGGATATGAACCTTGTAAATTAATTCTCAGTATAAAAATGAATATCAACCAATATTGGGTTTTATCAACTCAGATAATTTTGCTAGTCAGCGCATTAATAGTACTGATTTTAAGTTTAGTTTTATTCATAGAATGTATTGCGGCTTTATTCAACACTGGGAAACAGTCTAATAACTTTGCAGAACGTGATCATCAAGTGACAGTTTTAGTCCCAGCCCATAACGAAGAAACAGTCATCAGCGCCACCCTCACACAGATAAAATCACAGTTAGCAAAGCAACATCAATTAGTTGTGATTGCCGATAATTGTACTGATGCCACAGCAGAAATTGCTCGGACAGTAGGTGCTACAGTCATCGAACGCCATGATCCCCATCATCGGGGTAAAGGATATGCTCTAGATTATGGCTTGAGGTTTTTAGAGTCAGATCCACCAGATGTGGTAGTTTTTGTGGATGCTGACTGTGAGGTTGCACCAGGGGCAATTGAGCAATTAAGTCAGTATGCGATCGCCACAAATCGACCTGTGCAAGCTACCTACTTAATAGCCAAAGCTCATCACCCCAGCCCTAAAGAATCGGTATCAGCATTTGCTTTTAAAGTCAAGAACTTTGTGCGGTTGCTGGGTTTAGCTAAGATGGGCATTCCTTGTTTGTTAACTGGTACAGGCATGGCTTTCCCCTGGAGTGTGATTCGTACCGTTGATTTAGCCAGTGGTTACATCGTCGAAGATATGAAACTAGGCTTGGATTTGACTATAGCCGGATTTAGTCCCGTATTTTGTCCAGAAGCTCATGTCACAGCTTTGTTACCACAGCAAGCGAAAGCTGCTAAAAGTCAAAGAACTCGTTGGGAACATGGTCATTTAAAGACTTTATTCACCTATGTGCCGATGCTGATGCAAGCAGCAGTTAAGCAAAGCAGGTTAGATTTGTTACTTAGCGCTCTGGACTTGTCTGTCCCACCTCTATCATTACTGATCATGATTTGGTCATTACTGATGGTGATTACTCTCCTATTTGCTGCCTCAGCCGGAATTTGGTTGTCGGCGATTGTTATGGCTACAGCCGGGTTACTATTGCTGAGTGCAATTTTGCTCGCATGGCTAAAATTTGGGCGGGCTGATTTATCTTTGGGGCAACTTCTGGCCATACCTATTTACATTCTCTGGAAAATTCCCCTTTATTTACAGTTTTTACTACGTCCCCAAAGTTCATGGATTCGCACAGAACGGGACTCAGTGAAGATTTCTGAGCCTTAATCCATGATTTGAGTAAATTGTCAAACTTATTTTTAGATAAAATCTGAATGATGAAAAAGGGAATTTTGTTAGTCATGCCCGTGCCATTTCGGGAAGTAGGCGGTCGTTTAGGCTTTGATGATCAAACCTGTGAAGGCTTGGTGCGCTGGGCAGAAAATTTTGAACGGGTGGTGATGGCTTGTCCAGTGATTCCAGAAGATGTTGCTGCCAATAGTGAGACATCAATGACATGGCAAGCGATCGCTGATTTACCCTGTGCAGATCGCCTAGAATTAGTTCCTTTACCCTATGCTTATAAAATTCCTGATTTCATTAAAACTTACAAAAGCACCAGTCAGTTATTGAGTAACAAAATCCAAGAGTGCGAGTATCTTTGTTTCGCCCTCAGTGGCGTGATTGGTGATTGGGGAGCGATCGCTTGTTTGACGGCGATGAAACTCAAACGTCCCTATGCAGTCTGGGCAGATCGGGTAGAATATGAGGTCATCGGCAGAACTTTATGGAAAAAAGAGTCACTTAAGAAAGCTTCCCTCAAACGGTTGCTCAAAGATTTTGTCACATTGCCATTGCTCAAACCCTATCAAAGGTATCTGATTCGTCGTAGCCGACTAGGGCTTTTCCAAGGACAGGACTGTTATACAGCTTATTCACCTTTTTGCCAGAATTCTCATTGTGTTTACGATATTCACACCCACAAGTCTGATCAAATTGATGCGGCTAGTCTAGACAGCAAAATTAAATCAATATCCAGTCATGAACCGTTACGGCTGTGTTACGTAGGACGAGTTGCCGAAATGAAAGGCCCTTTAGATTGGGTGCGCGTTATCCATCATCTTTGTCAAGCTGGGGTTAACTTACAAGCAACTTGGTTGGGTGATGGGCCATTGCTGTCAGAGATGAAATCCCTGGCTGTGGAATTAGGGGTTAGCGAGAAAATCCATCTAGCAGGATTTGTCAGCGATCGCACTCAAATTTTAGAGACAATGAGAAATCATCATATTTTCTTATTCTGTCATAAAACACCAGAATCACCCCGATGTTTAGTTGAGTCTTTAGTTTCCGGTTCCCCGATTATTGGTTACAGTAGCCCTTATGCTGAGGGATTAGTATCTGAATTTGGTGGTGGTGCATTTGTGCCAATTCATAATTGGCAAAAGCTAGCTAATTTAATCAGCGAACTCAATACAGATAGAGAAAAATTAAGTAAATTAATTTTTAACGCTGCTCTATCTGGGCAACAGTTTGATGAACAATCTGTATTCCAAAATCGTAGTGATTTAATTAAGCAATACTTAAAATAAAGGAGTTACGGAATTTAGCCATAATTCTTATAGGGTAGGCATCTTGCCTGCCTCTTAAATTTTTTACAAAACTATTAAAATTAACGTGAGTTCGACGACTGAAAAAACCCCTCTCCAAACCTCTCACGCCAGTTTGCTCAAGTCGGGAAACCCGCCCACGCAACTGGCTCCCCTAAAAGGAGAGAGGCTTTAAAAGCTTGATTTTTCATTGATATGTGATGCTCTTTGCTCCTCTCTCCGCGTCGGAGAGGGGTTGGGGGAGAGGTCAAAAAAGACTTGTCGAACTCACGTTAAAATTAACTAGAACACACTAAACTATATTAATAAAATCTAATACTTAGATACAACACTCTTTATTTAAACAAGGTACATCACTCCAGCCTAACTGCTTCTTTGCCCAAGGCTACTCCACACAACTGAGCGATAATTCACTAGCACAACGCTCTAAATGTTGGTCAATTAAATCTAATATGTTAGCATCTCTAGTAATATCGAATTTCCTCGCAAACAATTGCGGTGAATTCACAAGTTGTGCAAAGTAACCTTTATCTAAAACTGCTGGTGGCGTAGGATTATGATGTTCCCAATCAATAAACCTTAAGTCATCGTTGACAACATTCTGCCGGAACGGAGAGTTAGCAATAATTGTTTGAAAAAAAACTTCATCAGGGATAAATACATATTGAAAATAGTTAACGTATTGAGGTTTATTCGTAATAAAACTGTTGATATAATGAATACATTCTTTTGACAGACACCACCACTGAGAACCACCAAACGGTTCAAAATTAACAGGAAATCTCCGTTGTATTGGCAAATGTAGATGCAGCCCCTTGAATCGGAAATTTAAATGCCAGTGCTGGATTCTGTTTAGTGACTGATAACATCCATCTTGATTAGTCCATCTATTATCAGACTTTAAAGAAAAATATTCGATAAACTCTTGTCCACGTCTTTCCTGAAGAAATTGCTGGATTTGCTGATTTGTCTTAATCAAATAATCTTGCCCTGATAGTAGAATCGCATAGTCGAATTCTACATCTGAGTTGACTAGTTGTTTGATCGCTGCGATCGTTGCCGCGACAAGGCTAAAATCTCCCCAATAGCATCTATGTCTTTCGATATAATAAATATTATTAATGCCTTGCAACTCTTTTGTGATATGATCACACATTTCATTGCTGGCTCTACTGTCAATGTGGATAAAAAATGATGTATCGTCATTTTTTAGTCGTTGAACCAGACGAACTACCTGAGCAGGTAGTTTGTGTGCCAGAATTATGTAGGCAATTTTCATAATTGCTATGGTTAAATTTCTTCAGCTTAAGTATTTTAAATAAAAACCTGTATCAATTCAATGAGTTTTATCAATTAATATGTATTTTTATGATGAAGAAAAATCTAGCTAGGCTGGAAATTTGTTTAGTTGTTTTGAGCTTAACTTTTTTCACAGGAGGACTAGGTAGTATCTTGCCATCCTCAGCGATGGTAAGTCTATTTAGATATTTTATTTGGTTAATTAGTGGTGTTGGTATTTTTATTCAAAGAAAGAAAGTTTTATATGCACTCAAACGAAATACTTTACTTTGTATATTAACGCTAGTAGTCTCATTATCATTTCTCTGGTCATTATATCCCATAGCAACAATTAAAGATATGCGAGAAGTCGGGCAAATGACATTGTTTGCCCTATATTTTTCAACCAGATTTAGTTTACGAGAACAAGTAAAACTAGTTGCTTTCACATTAGGTTTAGGGGCTTTGCTGAGTGTAGTCTATGCTGTTATCGATCCAGAAACTGCTATTCACGGGTCAGACCATCCAGGTGCTTGGAGAGGCATCTATGACTATAAAAATACTTTTGGCAGCATGATGGTGTTAGGATCATTAGCATTTTTTTTGCTACCTATAGAAAAACCAATATACAACCTGTATAAGTGGGTAGGTTATGGTATATCACTGGTAATGATGTTACTATCCACCTCTAAGACTTCTCTAGTACTTTCTTTTTTACTTGTATTTATTCTCCTCTTATATCGAAAATTTCGCTGGCAAGGAAAAATTAGTGTAGTTTATTTAGATATTGCCGTGCTAATTTTTGGCTGTATCGGTGCATTTGTTTTAACTCAATGGGTAGACATCTTAAGCGGTTTAGGCAAAGATCCAACTTTGACAGGACGGACGGTAATTTGGGATTATGTTACATCTCAAATATGGGAAAGACCTTTACTAGGTTTTGGACGAGGAGCATTTTATGCACCAGAAAGCCCCTATGCTTTTGCTGCTGGTAGACAAATATCTTCTTGGTATCGTCCTCCCCATTCTCACAACGGTTTTATTGATTTATTACTCGATGTGGGTTTTATTGGATTTTTCCTTTTCTTAGCAAGTTTCTTTATGACTTATTTTCGTTCATTGCGTATGGCTTATGGATCTAAAAAACCAGAGGATTTTTGGCCTCTGGCTTATTTAATGTTCCTGGCAATGAATAATATTATGGAAAGCTATTTGCTAAGATTATGTAATATTTATTGGGTGTTATATTTAACAGTAGCAATATCTTTATCCATAGCCCCAAAAAACAAAGTTAGTGATGATTAAACTACAACTTACGCTGACGAGTAAAGATTGTCTGTTGAGACTGGGTATAATACCAATTCAAAATTCAAAATTTAAAATTCGTCTTGGAAAGTTTGCTCAACGGGGGAAACCCCCGCACGCAACTTTCCGCAAAATTAAGAAAGCCTGGTTTTACAAGAGTTTCCATGTTTGGATCTGTATCAGATTTTTAGTGAATTGGTATAAGGATATAGGGGTGTAAGGATTTTACTCACTTACACCTTCATACCTCTATGAAAATCTTTGATTTCGAGTATATGAATGTAAGTTCTAGAAGTCTATCGACGAAAATTTTTGTTGATTGATTGCAGCATTGCTTGAGCTATTTTTTGATTAGCACTCTTGGTAAAATGACCATCAGGAACAAAGTTACTAGAATCAGATACAGAAACTAGAGAATGAGTGCTGATATAGGGAATTTTTTGACTCTCTAGAGTTGGTGCTAATGCTTGATATAAATGATCTTCATAGCCACGATCATTAATTAACAACACTATTGGCATTTTGCCATCTTGAGTGGCACTACTCGCAAACTCGCTAATGATTTTTCTTAAAACTGGAATTTCATATTCGGCATTAAATCCTTGAGCATTATAGACTCGTAGTTCAATGGCTTTTTGATGATGTTGCGCCCAAGCTCGACGAATTAGACGGACAGTGGCAAAATTATCTAAAAAATTGCCTGGAAATAAAAAAGGATGGAAAAATTGATCATGCTCTTGTAACTGCTGTGTGTAAGCCTGCCATTTTTGTTGGTTGTGCAGGGCAGTACGGAGTTGACTTAAGGAGGCGATCGCTGGCTGGACTTGTTGGAGTTTTTCAGCTTCTAACCAATATTTTGGGTAAGTATAAGGGGCAGGACTTTCAAATTGCCAAGTTGCTCCACTCATGGCTCTTAGTCCTTTGACAGCAGAAGCGAGAACTCCCAAAACCACCACATCAGCTTCATGTCTCCCCCGATCCAAATTATAAGCAGCATATGAATAGCTGGGTGGTGCGGCGGGTGCAGCAATCATTCTCAAGGTGATTTGCGAGTCCATGTCTCGCATTGCTTCACCGACTTGATTGGAGAATGACATACCATAAACAGCAACTAGTAGACCTTTTTCTTGGGTGCGAGTAG